>CAIOTJ010000492.1 GCA_903861195.1 uncultured Planctomycetaceae bacterium
AGGGGATTCCCCAATCGCTGACCGATGCCGTCGAGTACCTGCGCGGCCGACTCAAGTAAGTCGGTCCTTCCCGTCTGATTCAACCCTCCCCAACGCCGCCTCGCGAGTGGGGGAGGGTTCCTGCTGCCACACGGCGGATCGCCACCCCGGGACCGATCCGGCAGCACGGCTCCCCTGTGCGAGGGAGTGGATCGCGGAACACTAGCGGATGCGAGGCCCCCATCCAGCCCGGCGACTTGTCCCCTTCTCGCGCCATCTCGGGCTGCCGCTTTATTATGCACCTGCGTGCTGTTTTTGATCGATCTGAACGATTCTGCTGACCTGGTCTTCTTCGGTGGGGCAGTTGCGCCTTCGGATCACCTGCGTATTTTCTCCGCATCGTCCAAACAGACTTCATAAATCGTTCAGTCCTGCCTAGAATCGCGTCATGCCGATAGTTCCGGCAGCAGTCGGGCTCTGTCAGGGTCCCATCTCGTTGTTGCGTTGAGGAAGTTCCGTGCCGAGTGAGCGTGCGATTGATCCGGTGAGCTCGGGAGGCCTGCCCGGGATCATTGGATCCAGCCCGGCCATGTTGGAGGTCGCCCGACTCACCCGCCTGGTGGCCCGGACTTCGGCCACCGTGCTGTTGACCGGCGAAACGGGCACGGGCAAAGAGCTGATCGCCCGCGCGATCCATGAGCTTAGCCCCCGCGCCTCGGGCCCCTATGTCCGGGTCAATTGCGGCGCTCTTTCCGAAAGCCTGCTCGAAAGCGAGCTCTTCGGCCATGTCAAAGGGGCCTTCACCAGTGCCAATGAAAACCGGACGGGACGGTTTGAGGCGGCCCACGGCGGCACTCTGTTTCTCGATGAGATCAACTCCGTCAGCTACACGCTGCAAGTCAAACTGCTGCGGGTCTTGCAGGAGCAGGAATTCGAACGAGTCGGCGACAACCGCACCATTCGGGTCGATGTCCGTGTCGTTGCGGCCACCAACCGCGACCTCCTCGACGAGGTGGCCCGGGGAAGTTTCCGCGAAGATCTCTACTTCCGGCTCAATGTCGTTCCCATCGACCTCCCCCCCCTTCACCAGCGCACCGGCGACATCCCTGACCTCGTCGATTTCTTCATCCGCAAGTACGCCCAGTCGAACAAGGTGGCGGTCTCGACCATCTCGTCCGATGCCATCGCCGCCCTGGAACGCTACACCTGGCCCGGGAATGTCCGCGAACTGCAGAACTATGTCGAAAGGGCCATTGTCTTTTCGCAGAACGGGCATCTGGCTCTCGAGAATTTTCCCTCACAGCTGGTCAATGGGTCCCCCATGCGGCTGCCGCGCGGCGGCACCCGCGACCCCCAGGCCCTCTGCCAGGAACTGGTCGCCCAGGGGCTGCAGGCGGCAGGTGACGGGGCGACCAATCTCCATGAGCGGATCGTCTCGCAAGTCGAGCGCGAGGTGATTGCCCAGGTCCTCCGCAGTTGCCAGGGAATCCAGACCAAGGCCGCCACCCGGTTGGGAATCAACCGCAATACGCTGCACAAGAAAATTGACGAATACCACCTCGAAGCCGAACCGGGACTCGAGCGTTAAGCATCAGAGGCGTCGCCCGGCTACCCCAGCGAGCCGGTGCTTGACGGACGGAAAGTGGCGAAAGAAACTGAGTCCCTGTTCCGTCGCGGGCAGATTTCCTGGCGACGTCCCCTTCCGTTTCTCCCCCCCTCCCGTCAAGACTCCCGCCATGACTCGACTTGGCTGTTCCCTCGCCCTGTTCGGACTGCTGTGGTCCACCGCGATCCACGCCGAAAACTGGCCGCAATGGCGCGGTGCCACCCACGATGGCATCTCGAAAGAGACCAATGTCCCCACCCGCTGGACCCCGTCCGACGGTGTCGCCTGGAGGCTCAAGCTCCCCGGGCGGGCGGGTGCCACTCCCGTCATTTGGAACGACTCGATCTTCCTCACCTCGGTCTCCGCCGACAACGACACGCTGGTGCTGATGTGCGTGGGCACCGACGGCCAGATCCGCTGGACCCGTGAGCTGGGAAAGGGAAACAAAGACGCCCGCGTCAACGAGGGGAACTCCGCCTCCCCCTCTCCTGTCACCGATGGGAAATACGTCTGGACCTTCCTCGGCAACGGCCCCCTCGCCTGCCACGATTTCGGGGGGAAGGAAGTCTGGAAGTTCGACGTGCAAGAGCGTTACGGCAAGCTCAACATCCAGTTTGGGATGACCTCGTCTCCCCTGCTCGATGGCGACCGGCTGTACCTGCAGCTGATTCACGGCGAGGGGGATCCGAAGACCCGCGAGGCCAAGGTGGTCTGTCTCGACAAGACCAACGGCAAAGAGCTCTGGAAGGCCGAACGCCCGAGCGAGGCCCATTCCGAGAATGAACACTCGTACGCCTCTCCAACCATCTATCGCGACGCCCAGCGGGCCTACCTGCTGACTCATGGCGCCGATTGGATCATCGCCCACGACCTCAACGATGGGCACGAACTGTGGCGATCCGCCGGACTTCAGCCCGACAAGTACGATCCCACCCTCCGGTTGGTCGCCTCGCCGGTGGCGGTTCCCGGGCTGATCGTCGCCCCTTCGGCCAAGGGGGGCCGGGTGATCGCTCTCACCCCCGATGGCGCCGGCGACATCACCGGATCGAAACACAAGCTCTGGGAATACAACCCCACTCCCGACGTCCCCTCCCCCCTTGTTCACAATGGGCTGGTCTATCTCTACCGCGAGAACGGCGTGCTGGTGGTGCTCGACGCCAAGTCGGGCAAGAAACTCTATGAGCAGCGGACCCCGGGCGAAAACAACCGCGCCTCACCCGTTTACGCCAATGGCAACATCTATCTCGTCTCGCGGAACGGAATCACCACCGTGGTAAAGGCGGGTCCCAAGTTCGAAGAGGTCTCGACCAACGCTCTTGAGGAAATCACCACCGCCTCCCCGGTGATCTCCAACGGCCGGATTTACATCCGCACCTACGAGTCGCTCTGGGCGATTGGGAAGTAATTGCAACGACCGTCTCCCGGTCGGGATTGGCCGTTGGGCCAACCCCGGCCGGAGCGTCCGAGAGTCGCGCGGCCCGAATCGTTCCGCAGGGCCTTCCAACGTCGGGAATCGCGATCCCCACTGGGTCCCATTCCAAACACCCGAGTGGCCACACACCCACGTGGCCAGGCACTACCAGTCCAACCGCCCTGCTCCCCTCTCTTGGCCGGCGGAAGCCCTGCCCACGAACGACCCCGCCCAAAGAATGTGCTGATGAGACGACTTTCCGCCCCAACCTGGGTCGGGGTTGCGTCAACGGCGTGACCAAACTCTGGCCGCGCGGGTTGGGGGACCAGGAGCCCTCTCTAACGACCGGATCACCAACCAATCGGCTCCCGCCGCAACCACGACCGTAGCCCCTCCATCCCCCGCAAACCCGCAGAAAACCGGCGTAGAACCACCAGGTCCCCACGCCCCAGGTTTCCTGGCCAGTGGCGGGCGGCTTCAGCTTCAGGCAACAAAGTGTCGTGGGTGAACCGCGGGTGTCGGCGAGCCCGCGCGGACAGGGGAACCAGCCCCGCGCAACGGCGCGAAGCACCCCACAACGACCGCCAGGAAGTCCTCCCAGGCGGGTTGAGCGGTTGGTGGCGTGGATGGGGGCAGTCTCACGACGGTGAGAACCGGACACGGTGCACGCCGATTTTGACTTTCGGCAGGAGACGGTTTCTCGACGAACCGAGGCATGATCCCTTATAGAGAGGGCATGGCTCAGGCGATGTCCGCCAGGGCTGTCACCTGTCATGGACTTGCTTCCCGATGATTCTCGACGCGCTGGCCAATGCGGAACGGACGTTTGCCCTGAACCCCGGCTTCCGGAAGGCGTTTGAATACCTGCAGCGGACGGACCTGGCGGCCTTCAAGCCGGGTCGGCACGAGATTGATGGCGACCGTCTCTATCTGATGCTGAACCAAGGCTCCGGACGCGGGCATGACGGGGTGAAGTTCGAAGCCCACAAGAAGTACATCGATATTCAGTACACGCTGAATGGGCCGGACGAGATTGGCTGGAGCCCCCTGGCGGCGTGCCAGACGATCGACACCCCCTACGACGACGCGAAAGACTTTTGGCTGTTCGCCGACAAGCCGTTGTTGTGGTTCCCGGTCCCCGCCGGCACTTTCGCGATTTTCTTCCCCGAGGATGTGCACGCCCCCATGGCGGCCCCGGTGGGAACCCCCCTGCTGAAGGCCGTCTTCAAGGTGGCGGTGGATTGGCGCTGAGTGTACAGCCAGTCCGCGGCGGCTGACGTCCTCTTGGTTGTTTCATACAACCGGGTCGCCAGCCGCATTGGGCTGGTGGGGGGGGGCTCCGGGAACCATCAGCTGCGCGGAGGGGACGATCTGCTCTGCAGTTCGCCCCTCGCCGCTGGAATTCGGTCTGGATTCCTGGAGGTTGGACCGCTCTCGCACGGGCCTGCGCAGCGCACTTCAGCAGAGCCGAGAATTACCGGAGCCGAGCGGCTCGACTTCGTAACGACCAACGAGAAACCCGTGACACGATGCGCCCCGTGCCGCCGGCGCCGGGCGGAGCCCCCCGCTCATCGAAGAGGCGACCCCGCGACGGCGATCGTCAGTCGGCCCACCAATACCGCACGATGCACCAGAGCGCCTGAAAGCCGTCTTTCCAGCCGATCTTCTTCCCTTCGGCGTAGGTCCGGCCGGAGTAGCTGATGGCGATCTCGTAAATCCGTAACTGCCGCCGCGCGACCTTGGCTGTCACCTCGGGCTCGAACCCAAAGCGGTTCTGCTGCAGGGTGGGAGCGATCTCGTGAATCACCTCGGACCGAAAGACCTTATAGCACGTCTCCATGTCGGTCAGATTGAGATTGGTGAAGCCGTTCGACAGCGTGGTGAGGAACTTGTTTCCCAGGTAGTGCCAGTAATACAGAACGCGGTGCGGGCCATCCCCAAGAAAACGGCTGCCAAACACGACGTCGGCTTTGTCTTCGAGGATCGGCTGGATCAGCTTCGAGTACTCGTCGGGGTCGTACTCGAGGTCGGCATCCTGCACGATCACAACACTGCCGGTGGCCTTGAGGAAGCCCGTCCGCAACGCCGCCCCCTTACCCCGGTTGACCTCGTGATGGGCCAGCTGAAAGCTGGTCAGCGGGCTGGCCAACCGCTCGGCCTGCTCCTGCATCACCTGGCGCGACCGATCACGGCTGCAATCGTCGACCAGAATGATTTCCTTCGGAATCTGGACACTGGCGACGCGCGCGAGAATGGTCGGCAGGTTCTTTTCTTCGTTGTAGACTGGCACGACAATCGACAAACGGAAGCCGGCGGGAATCTCATAGATCCCAAGTTGTCGGCAGGCGGCGTCCCCCAGCAGTTCGCGGGCACGCACCACCCAGTCCCGGGAGTACGGAATCGATCCTTCGAATTCGGTCACAAGTGTTCCCCTGGCAGTCCAATGCCGTTTGATTGCGTCACCCACAATTGGCCACGCCTTCCCGTGGGCGGAGTGTATACGCTTTGGCCAACTGTTGCGATGGCGCTACGGCTTGGGCGGTGACGACTGACTGCGGGAATGATGGCTGTCCGCACTGCCTTCGGGAATTCAAATGGATCGAACCAAACTTACGCCGACTGTTTTGAGCGATTTTCCCGACAAATTGGGCCTGCTTGACCCTCCGCGCGGCCGTGGCTATCGTCGCATTTGGTTCTCTTTGGAAAGGACTCGACCGCATGTTGTCTTCGTTTGTTCCGCGGGCTGCCTGGGTGGCCCTGCTGATGGGGCTGTTCTCTGTGTCTTCCCTGGTGGGTGCCGAATCCGCCGATATCGCTGTGGGGGCCTGGAAACTCAAATTCCAGACTCCCGACAACCGCGAGCGGGCGGGGACGGTGACCGTCGCCCGAGACGGCGATCGTCTCAAGGGCAACTACAAGCCGACCGATTCGGACTCCCCCAACCCGGAACTCAAATCGGTCGAGTTCGCCGACGGCGTATTGACCTTCGTCGTGGCGGCCGGTGACGCCAAGGTGACGTTCCAGGGGAAGATCGACGGCCCGGCAATCAAGGGGATGGCCACCTACGAATACCTCGGGCAAAATGGCAGCTTTGACTTCGAAGGCGCCAGGCAGGGGCCTCCTAAATTCGATGAGCCGCGGTCCGATGCTCCGCGGGGCAAGGTCGAGTTTGTGGACTACAAGTCGAAGGTGACCGAGGCGAATCGCCGGTACTCGGTGTACCTGCCCCCCGGGTATTCGACGGAAACGAAATACCCCGTGCTGTACCTGCTGCATGGTTCGGGCGATGACGAGACCGGCTGGAACATGAAAGGTGCGGCGGCGGTCATTCTCGACAACCTGCTGGCCGAGAAAAAGATGGTGCCGATGGTTGTCGTGATGCCTAATGGTTTCGCGAAGAAGCCAGGGGGCGATCCCAACAACCGGTTTGACTTCGCCACCTTCGGCCGCGATCTGCTGGAAGAGGTGATTCCCAGTGTCGAGTCGAAGTACTCGGTGAAGACCGGTCGCGAAGACCGGGCGATTGCCGGACTGTCGATGGGAGCCGCCCAGTCGCTGCTGCTGGGGTTGGGGAACCTCAATCGGTTCGCCTGGATCGGCGCGTTTTCGGGAGCGAACTTCTTCGGTCCCCAGTCCGACTATCTCAAGGATCCCGAGGGAGCCCGCACGAAACTGAAGCTGCTGTGGCTGTCGTGCGGCGAGGGAGACAAGGGCATTGTCGAGAAAATGGCCGATCTGCACAAACTGCTCGAAGAGCAGAAGGTGCCCCACCTGCACCTGGTTGGCCCCGGGGCCCACACCTGGGATGTCTGGCGGAAGGACCTGTTCGCGTTTGGGCAGAAGTTGTTCAAAGAGAAGCCGGTGCTGTCTCTGAATGCCGCGACCCCCGCCGACCAGTTGAAGGTCGCCAAGGGGTTCCGGGCCGAGTTGTTGTACTCGGTTCCCAAGGAGACGCAGGGCTCGTGGGTCAACCTGTGTGTCGACCCCAAGGGGCGGCTGATTGTCTCGGACCAGTACGGCTCGCTCTACCGGGTGGTTCCGGGAACGGCCGCGACCGAGACCCAGGTCGAGAAACTCCCCCATGCCATCGGTGGGGCGCATGGTCTCTTGTATGCGTTTGACAGCCTGTACGTGATGGTCAATGAAACGGTCAAGTTTGGCGACCAACAGCCCAAGCTGGGGCTGCACCGCCTCAAATCGACCGACGGCGGAGACACCTACGCGGCCCCCGAACTGTTGCGTGAATTTGTCGGACAGGGTGAGCATGGTTCGCACGCCATCGTCCTCACTCCGGATGGCAAGTCGCTGTACATCGTCTGTGGCAACCAGGCAAAGATGACGGAGCTCGGCGGCTCGCGCGTTCCCCGGCTGTGGGGCGAAGACCATCTGCTGCCGCGCATGCCCGATGGCAATGGCTTCATGGCGGGAGTAATGGGCCCCGGAGGCTGCATTTACCAGACCGATCCGGACGGCAAGTCGTTCGAGCTGATCAGCACGGGGTATCGCAACCAGTTCGACGGCGCCTTCAATCGTCAGGGAGACTTCTTCACCTACGATGCCGACATGGAATGGGACATGAACACTCCCTGGTACCGGCCGACCCGCGTCTGCCTGGCGGCCAGCGGGGCCGATTTTGGCTGGCGAAACGGGGCGGGCAAGTGGCTCGCCTGGTATCCCGACAGCCTGGGTTCGGTCCATGACATCGGCCCTGGGTCGCCCACCGGGGTCTGCTTCGGTTACGGAGCGAAATTCCCGACGAAGTACGAGGAGGCGTTCTTCATCTGCGATTGGAGTTACGGCAAGATGTGGGCGGTCTCGCTGACGCCCAACGGCGCGGCGTACACCGGGGAGTCGGAAGAGTTCCTTTCAGGCTCTCCCCTGCCCCTCACCGACGTGGTGATCAATCCGAAGGATGGGGCGATGTACGTGACGGTGGGGGGCCGACGGACCCAGTCGGGTCTCTATCGGGTCACCTACACGGGAGCCGAGCCCACGCCTCCGATCCCCGCCACGCCGGCGCTGCCCGAGTTGCACGCGTTGCGTCGCTCGCTGGAAGCGTTCCATGGGAAACAGGATGCCGCAGCGATCGAGGCGGCCTGGCCGTACTTGAATCATGCCGACCGGTTCATCCGCCACGCGGCCCGCACGGCGATCGAACATCAAGACGTCAAGCTGTGGCAGGAGAAGGCGCTGGCCGAGACCGATCCGGGGCGTTCGATTGCCGCCCTGCTGGCCCTGACCCGGGCGGTCGGGAAAGATCCGTTTCATCATCCCCGCCAGCCGGGGGAGGCGATTCCGGGTGCGGCACTGCAAGAGCCGATTGTCGCCGCCCTGGGGAAACTCCCCTGGAATGACCTGAGCCCGGCCCATCAAGCCGAGACGCTGAGAGTCTACAGCGTGTTGTTCAATCGGTTGGGTTGGCCGAACCGGTCAGTCCGGGCGGCGGTCATCCAGCGGCTCGACGGGGCGTTTCCTTCCGCTTCGCGTGAGGTGAATACCGAGCTGTTGAACCTGCTGGTGTACCTCGAGGCTCCGGGAGTGGCGACGCGGGCGGTCGCGCTGATCGAACGCGCCCCCACCCAGGAAGAGCAGATGGAATACGTGCGTGCCCTGCGCATGCTGTCGACCGGCTGGTCAATGGCCGAGCGGAACGAGTATTTCGCCTGGTTCCTCAAGGCGGCGAACTTCAAGGGAGGAAACAGCCTGCGGGGCTTCCTGAAGCGCATGAAAGATGACGCGGTCGCGACCTTGACGCCGGCCGAGAAACAGCAACTCCAGGCGGTGCTCGATGCCCAGCCGGTGGGGCCCGCTCCGATCGCCGGCAAGCCCCGTTCAGTCGTGCAGAAGTGGAAGCTGGAAGAGTTGACTCCCACTCTGGCCGAGGGTTTGAAGGGACGCGACTTTGATCGGGGCCGGCGGCTGTTTGGCGAGGCGAACTGCTTCACCTGCCACCGGTTCGCCGGTGAAGGGGGAGCCCAGGGTCCGGACCTGACCGGAGCCGGGGGGCGGTTCAATCCGCGGGACCTGCTGGAGTCGGTGTTGGTCCCCAGCAAGGAGGTGAGTGATCAGTACCAGTCGATCGTCATCGAGAAGAAGGATGGCAAGATCGTGACGGGACGAATCGTGAACTACAACAACGACACGATGATCGTCATGACCAACATGCTGGATCCCAATGGACTGACCACCATCAAGACGGGTGAGGTCGAGGCGATTGAGCGGTCGACCACCTCGATGATGCCCGAAGGGCTGCTCGATGTGCTCGACAAGGATGAGGTCCTTGATCTGATGGCCTATCTGCTGTCTCGCGGCGACAAGTCGCACGCGATGTTCGCGAAGTAGCACCCCGGCCGTTTGCACGCGGGCTGATTACGAACGGGCGTCGCAATCTCTTCCCGGAGATTGTCGACGCCCGTTTCTATTCTTTGGTGCGGCGTCGAGGTCCTGGAGAAACAGGGGTGGCCCGCCAGAGGTACACTCCTTCGTTCTCATCCCGCCAGCCCCCCCCTTCGCTGAGCAACTTGCCGTCGGGAGAGATCGACAGGCAGTTGGGAATCTCCATCTGGTAATCTTCGAGCTGCAGCATCGGCAGGCCGGTCTCCAGCTGCCAGAAATCGAGCGTCTGCCAGGCGGTTATCAGCGTGCGGTTGTCGGGGGTGATCAGCATTTCGCAGGCGGGCCGGGGAATCTCGGCGCGTTGCGTGAAGGGGGCCACGGTCCAGAGCCGGGTTTCGTTTCGTCCTGCGGTGACCAGGGTGTCCCCCGTCGGAGAGAACAGCAGCCGCCCCACCCCTCCTTTATGGACGGGTCCTTGGTGTTCCACCTTGCCATCGGAGAGATTCCACAGGGTCAGGGCTCCCTCCGCGTCGACCGCCGCCAGCCGTTTGCTGTCGGGTGAGACCGCCACTTGGGTGAACTGGCGATTGCTCTCGGGCAGCGGAGTCTGAAATTCATGGTCGACCAGAGAGTAGCGGTGCAAACCGTCGGGCTTGGCCTGCACTAACGTCCGATTGTCGGATGCGAAGACCGGGGAGGCCGAGACCGTCCAAAGTCCGCGTCTTTGCCCGGGACCGGCGGGGGTCAGCTCCCAGAGAGCCAGACGGTCGCGCTTGGAGGTTGTCGAGCTTCCCAGGGTGGCCAGCCAATGACCATCGGGGGAAACAGTTACTCGAATGCCCCGGCCGGCACCAGGATCGAACCCCGCCAGACGTTCGCCTGTCTCCAGGTTCCAGAGGGAGACGTAACCCCCTCCTCCCCCATCTGGGTTGGCATGGCCTCCCAGGACGATGTTTCGACAGTCGGGGGTAAGTGCCGAGCTGACAATCCAGTGGCCGGGAGAAATGGTGCGGACGTTGCGCCGGGAGGTGCGGTCGAAGACCCGGACCGACTGATAGTCGACCGTGACGACGGTCTGTGCATCGACCGGGTGATGGGTGTGCAGAATCGTCCAGGGATGAACTCCCAGATTGCTGCGCTCCACCGATTCGCTCGCATCCCAGAGGCGAATCGTGCCATCCCAGCCGCCCGTCACCAACCGTCCGCTGGGGACATCCCAGACGACACTGCTGACCGCCCCGCGATGCCCCCGGGCCACGGCCACCTCCTCTCCGGTTTCGATTTGCCAGACCCGGGCCGTTCCGTCGTGGCAGGCGGCCGCCACCCGCCAGGGATCGGCGATGACCGCCAGCCGGCGAATGGGACCGGTCTGGGTCCCCAGGCGGCGCACCAGCCCTCCGGTCCGTACATCCCAGACCAGCAATTCTCCGCCGAATCCTCCGCTGAGAACCCATCGGTCGCCGGCAAACGCCACGCAATTCACCTGGCTGGGGACATTGGGAAATGTGCAGATCGCCTCGGCCGACTCGGCATCCCACAATTTGAGTTCGCCACGGAGCTTTTGGAACCATACCGGTGCCCTGTCATCGCCCGATCCCGTGACCAATCGCGTACCATCGGCGGACCACGCCACCGACACGATGCCCATTTGACTCCCCTCGATTCGCTGGCTGGCGTTCAATTCCGCGGAGATCGTTCCGGTCTGTCGATCCCAGAGACGCACTTTGCCATCCAGGCTTCCCGAAGCCAGTCGCTGGCCATCGGGAGAGAACTCGAGGCAGTGGATGTAATCTTCATGCCCGGTGGGAATATCGAGCGTGGCAAAGGTCAGCAGCTGAATGAGCCGCACATTCTTGCCATTGGCCACCGCCAGGGATTGCCCATCGGCGCTGGCGGCGAGACACCCCGCACTTTCGAGGCCGATCCCGAAGGTGGGATCGAGTGGCCGCGAATCTTCCTCCCCCGCGAGATTCCAGCGGCGAATCTCCGCCGGCTCGGTGTTGGTGGGAATCCGATGCAGTGTCACCAGGCCTCCGCCCGCTCCCAGAGAAACGATCTCGCGGAGCGTTGGGAGGGTACCCGGCAACACCCGTTCTTCGGCATGGGCCAATCGATTCAGGTAATGCCACTCAAATCCCCGCAGGTCGCGGGACATTCCCCGGGCGAACCGGAGTTCCTGCCGGGCCAGCAACTGCCGCAGAGACTCGATGTCTCCCAGTTTCCAGTGCTGCCAGCCAAGGGCGATTTCCGTAGCGTACAGGCGCTGGGCGAGATCGCGATCCAGAGCGTCCGATCCAGGTAAAGGTCGGGAGACCGGGGGACAGTCGCGGGAGGATCGGTCCGCATCGGTCTGGTGATGTTCCGCGGCATCTTCGCGTGCGGGGGGAGAGGCGGGAGGAGACTTCGTCTCGTCGCCGAATGCAGCGGGTGGAGCAGCGGGTGGATCGGGATTGCCAGGTTGAGACAAACCAACCGCTCGTGCCCGCCCCTTCTCTGGTGGGGGTGTTTCGACGGGGAACACCGGGGGTTGGTCCGGGTCATTTGACGTCAGTGTCGAATCAGGGGCGGGTGGTGCGGCGGGGGAATCTTCGGGCAGGCCGTGCATCGGCGCGAGTGCCAGTGAGTCCCCTGGTCCCCCAAGATCGTGGACAAAGGCCTGGGTGTGCTGTCGAGACCTCCCGGGCCAATCCGCTACCCGATCCGCATCGGGGAACCAGAAGAGGCCCCCACACACCAGGAGGGACAACAGGGAACCGCTTGCTCGCGAGTCGACGCGGGCTGGCTTGGCACCCGAACAGACGACTGCGGCAAGGGAATTCGAGGTGGTCACAGGCTCAAGTGGCACGGGCGAGAACCAGCGGGGGACGGGAAACACCGGGCGGGGGCAGATCACAGGTATTGTGCCAAATCAACGGAGACGCTTCCTCATCGAGGGCAGAATGTCGGCCTGAAGCAGATTCACTGAGCCTTCGGGAACCCGGCGATTGATCAAAGGGCAATCGGCGGGGATCGATCGGTTGCCCATCCCTTCAGAAGGCCGATTGCTGGTCGCTCCAGGAGAGTTGACGCCTCGGCCCCCGCGCGTCGAGACAGTGGTTCTTCGGGACAGGGAGATACCACCGGTTTCTTCGGATCCCGGTTTTCAACAGCCAAAGACTGCCGACACTCCGAAGGGGTGGTGTCTCCGCATCGTCCAAGACAGGTGGTCTCAGGGGGGCCCCGGTTCACCTGGGGATGTCTCGCGGGGAGCCAGCGGAGGGTTCCGTCGACAGGGTTGCTTCTGTGGATGGTGGTGAAGGCATTGTGTTTTTGTGCTTCAATTCCTGCCGCAAGAGGTCATTTTGCGTGTTCGCGACCCTCAAGGCGATTTCCATTGCGTTCAAGCGGGCCCGCAAAATCGCATTGGTTTGCGCCTGCAAATAGCTGGCGACCACAAAAAGCAGCACGAACAGCAAACCGGCCGCCCCCAAGAGCCTCTGACGCAAACGCAGCCTGCGAAACTCAGGGTGTGTTTTCCAGGACGGACCTGGTGCAGCGGCGGTCGGCCGGCAAGCAGAGTCTGGCGGAGTGCCCATGGTGTGTTCGTCTCACGGACCCAAGAGTTTGCCAGGAGGTTGGGCGTGTCCCCGCACGAACCCCCCTCTGATCAGTCTACCACGCAGAACTGGTCCCCGAAAATTGGCTTGGCCCGCCTAAAAACAGACTGCTCTCTCCGGCAGATTCATTCCAATCGCTACCGAATGCCGATACTCCCGAGGTACGGTGCCGTCGCACCGGAAAGATGTCGCACATCTGTCCACAGGACGCACACATGTCTCCACGAGATGCGATGGCAGCGCGTGGCCTCATTTCAATGACGTTGCTGGCGATCTGCGTCACCAGCGGCTGCAGCAATGTCAACAACACGCAAAAGGGTGCGGGGTTGGGGGCGGTGGGGGGAACGGCCCTGGGGGCTGTGGTGGGGCATCAATTCGGGGCGACAGGTGCGGGAGCGGTCGTGGGGGGGCTGGCGGGAACCGCGTTTGGGGCCCTGGCGGGAAATGCCCAGGATGAGGCGGACCGCCGCGATCATCTGGCCCGGCAGGTGGCCTATGAGCGAGCCGCCCGCGAACGACGAAGCTACCTGATGGGCAACCGTGACGTGCTGCATATGGTTTCGAGCGGCTGCAGTGACAAGTTGGTGTGCGAAACCATTCGGGACCGGGGCGGCCAATTCGACCTCTCTCCGGAGTCAGTTGTTCAGCTCCACCAATACGGCGTGAGTGACAGCGTCATTGCCTCGATGCGAAAATACAACGCCACGCGGTAGTGCTTGTGTCAGTGCTTCAGGGGAAGCGTGCGCCACGGGCGAAGCCAATCATATCAGCATCGACTGATTCAAACGTGCGGGTTACCTTCTCTCAACTGGGAAAAGACGTTATCTTGCCCGTTCGTACACCCATTCCTGCCCCTGGTTGGTGAGGGGGGCGTGAGGATTTCCCTCACGCTTTCCCGGCCGGAGCCTTTCCCACCAGTCCCAGGGACCAGTTCCCACAGTGCTGCTTTATGACCGGACACAAACAATCCGAGCGACAGGTGGTGATCACCGGCCTCGGAGTCGTCAGCCCCATTGGTCTGTCGCTGGAGGATTTCACCCGCAATCTGCGTGAGTCGCAGAGTGGAATCCGGCCAGTCACCACTCTGGCTTTCACTCCCGCGCCCCATCATGTAGCGGGGGAAATCCGGGACTTCAATCCCGCCAGTTTCGCCAAGAGCCGCGAACAGAAAAAGGCGATCCGGGTGATGTGCCGGGAAATCCAACTGGGTTACGCGGCGGCGAACCTCTCGATGGACCACGGAGGAATCAAGGAAGGGACCATCGCCCCCGAACGGCTGGGGGTGGAATTTGGTGCCAATCTGATGTTCAGCGTGCCGGAGGATCTGGCCGAGGGATGTTTCGCCGCAACCGATGACGCGGATGGCAGTTTCCACCACGATTGGTGGGCCGAGAAGGGAATGCCCAAGCTGTTCCCACTGTGGCTGCTGAAGTACTTACCCAACATGCCGGCCTGCCACATCGGGATTACCGCCGACGCCCGGGGCCCGAACAATTCGATCACGCTCGACGAAGCGTCGGCGAATCTGGTGATTGGCGAGGCGCTGCGGGTGATTGCCCGCGGCCATGCCGACGTGATGATCACCGGATCAACCGGCACCCGACTGCACGCCCTGAAGACCATCCACGCCTGCATGTGGGACCAGTTGGCGAGCGACTTTGAGAAGCCCGAGGAGGCCTCGCGCCCGTTCGACGCCCGGCGCAACGGACAGGTGGTGGGGGAGGCGGCTGCGTCGATTCTGCTGGAAGATGCGGATTCGGCTCGCCGACGGGGGGCGACGGTCTATGGGACTGTGCTGGGTGCGGGCTCAGCCTGTGCGAATGCCGGAGCGACGCCCAACCTGCGGCTGGCGATGGCCCTGGCGATGAAAGCCGCCTTGCGGGATGCCGCCCTGACTCCCGACCAGATCGGCCACATCAACGCCCATGGTTTGTCCGACCGCAAGATCGACGTGGCGGAGGCCGAGGCCATTCATGATGTGTTTGGCAATTTGGCCGAGCAGGTTCCCGTGACCGCCCTCAAGAGTTTCTGGGGGAATGCCGCTGCCGGCACCGGGATGATCGAAATCGTCGGCTCTCTGGCGGGATTGAAGGAGGGATTTGTGCCTCCCACGCTCAATTACCGCGAACCAGACTCGGCGTGTCGGCTGAACGTGGTGCGCGAGCCCACGGCCCCACGCAACCCGATTTTCCTGAAACTCAGCGTGACACGGCTGGGGCAGGCCAGCGCCACGGTGGTCCAGGGTGTGGCGTAAGCACACCCCCTGGCACGCGGGGTTGGTCCCTGTCGAATCGACCTGAAAACAGATAAGATTAAGCGAGTGAAGTCGGGCGGGACAGCCTGCCGCACTCGGAGAATGACGATGTTGAGTTCGCGAATTGGCGCGGTGCGGGTCAGTCTGCGCCAGGGGATGGTTCTCTGCGCCATGGCGCTGCTCGCGACGGCACCGGTGGCGGCGCAGCAGGAAGACACACGCCGATTCAACGACCGCCCCAACATCGCTCCGGCCTCCGAAGAAGGCCAGAAGTCGATTGCCAGAATTCGGGTCCCTGCCGGATTCCAGGTCAAGCTCTGGGCGGCCGAGCCGCTCTTGGCCAATCCAGTCGCTTTCTGCATCGATGAGCAGGGGCGAATCTATGTGGCGGAGACCTTTCGCCAGTTGAAGGGGGTCGAAGACAACCGCGATCACGCCGACTGGGTCGATGCAGATCTGGCTGCGATGACGGTGGCCGATCGCCTCGCCTACTTCAGGCGACACCTGGGGGACCAGCTGGAGGCTCGCTACGGCACTGAACAAGATCGCATCCGCCGGCTGACCGATAGTGACCACGACGGCCAGGCGGATGACTCGGTGGTCTTCGCGGACGGATTTCATGGCGTCCTGGAAGGGACCGGCGCGGGGGTGTTGGCCCGACAGGGCAGCGTCTGGTACACCAACATTCCCCACCTGTGGTCGCTGAGCGACAGCACGGGTGATGGCCGGGCCGACGCACGCACCAGCCTGCATACCGGCTACGGCGTGCGAGTGGCGTTCCGCGGGCACGATTCGCATGGACTGCGGATGGGCCCCGATGGCCGGATTTACTTCAGTATTGGCGACCGCGGCTTCAATGTGCAGACCCGCGAGCAGAGCCGGCTGGTCTATCCTGATCAGGGGGCGGTCCTGCGCTGCAATCCAGATGGATCCGAACTGGAGGTGGTCCATGCGGGGCTGCGGAATCCGCAGGAATTGGCCTTCGATGAATTCGGCAATCTCTTCACCGGAGACAACAACTCGGATAGTGGCGACAAGGCCCGCTGGGTGCAGGTGGTTGAGGGGGCCGACAGTGGCTGGCGAATGAACTTCCAGTACCTGTCCGACCGCGGCCCGTGGAACCGCGAGAAGCTGTGGCACCCGCGACATGCCGGGCAGGCCGCCTGGATTCTGCCCCCCATCACAAACCTCGCCGATGGTCCCTCGGGGCTGGCTTATGCTCCGGGTGTCGGCTTTCCCGGCGCGCATCAGGGGCGGTTTTACCTCTGCGATTTTCGGGGGGCCTTTCAGGGGAGCGGCGTGCGCAGCATCCGTCTCGCCCCGCGCGGTGCCTCGTTCGAAGTGGTCGACAACCAGCAATTCGCCTGGCAGATCCTGGCGACCGATGTCGACTTCGCCGCCGACGGTTCGATGTACCTGACCGATTGGGTGGAGGGCTGGGATGGCCAGGGGAAAGGACGCATCTACCGGATTGTTCCCGATGGCCTGGAGCAGGATGCCATGGCTCAGGGAGCGACCCGGCTGCTGGCGGAAGGGTTCGACCAGCGGTCCCTTCCCGAGTTGCAGAGCCTGCTGGCTCATCCCTCGCAAATGATTCGCCAGGAAGCGCAGTTCGCTCTGGCGGCGAAGCCGTTGGCCGAGGCGGGCCCGACATTGGCCGCGCGGTTGCAGCAGCAGGACGAGGCCACTGGACCAGGACGGCTGGCCCGCTTGCACGCGCTCTGGGGGCTGGGCCTGGCCTGGCGAAACCACGTGCGTACTGGGGAACCGCTTCCCTCCACCAAAAAAGGGGAGTACTTCGCTCCCGTCGTAGCGGCGTTGCAGGAGGCCGATCTGGAACTCCGTTCCCAGGCTGCGGTGGTCTTGGGTGACTGCCGGCATGTGGCGGCGATTGCTCCGCTAACAGCCCTGCTGGCTGATCCCGAGACTCGGGTGCGATTCCACGCGGCGCTGGCCCTGGCGAAACTGGTCCCCCTGGCTCCGGCCGAGCGCACTGCGGTGGGTGCGGCTCTGGTCCGGCTGGTGCGCGAGAACGCCGATCAGGATGTTTACCTGCGGCATGCCGCCGTGATCGGACTGGCTGGACTGATTGACGGGCCGTTGTTGAAGGAACTCGGGAAGGACCCCAATGCCAGTGTCCGGTTGGCGGTGGTGTTGGCCATGCGAAAGCTCCGTCGAGCGGATCTCGATGTGTTCCTCACAGACAATGATCCCTCCGTGGTCGATGAGGCGGCCCGCGCCATTTACGACATTCCGCTGACCGATGGGTTTCCCGCTTTGGCCCAACTGGCGTCGCGGAACGGACTGAGTGAAGCGAGTGTGTGGCGGGTGATCGGCGCCAATTTTCATCTGGGGACCGATGCGGCAGCCGAGGCGTTGGCCTCGCTGGCGGCGCGGGCCGACCTGGCCCCCGCATTGCGGATCGAAGCGGCGCGTTCCCTGGCCGCCTGGGCTCGACCGTCGGGCCGGGACCGCGTGCTGGGAAGCTGGCGGCCCTTGCCAGACCGAGACCCCCAGGTGGCGGCGAAGGCGGTGCAGCAACAGCTGGCCGGGATGTTGGCCGGTGACGAAGCGGTCCGCAAGGCGGCGACCGAGACGGCCGTGACCCTGGGCATTTCCGAGATTGGCGCGACCTTGCTGAAGCTGGTGCAGGATGTGCAAGAACGGCCGCAATCCCGGGCCGACGCCGTCACGTCACTCGCACTCTTGAAAGATGAACGGCTCGCACCAGCGCTGAAGCTGGCCCTGGAGGACCGCCACGGAGTGGTGCGGGGGGCGGGGCTGCAGGTTTTGGCCGAACAGGACCCGGCGGCGGCCCTGCGCCGGTTACCGCAATCGCTGGAGCGGGGAGATCTGGTTGAGGCCCAGGTGGCGGCGGGGCTGTTGGCTCAAATCAACACCCCCGAGTCGCAGACCCTGCTCAGCCAATGGCTCGACAAAGTCGCGGGGGGCAAGGCTGCTCCGGGCCTGGTGCTGGACCTGCTGGAGGCAGCCCAGAGAAGAAATCACCCGGCGTTGAATTCCCAATTGGAAGCCTTGCGCCGGGCGTCGCAGGCCGATCCCCAGGCCGAACTGGTCCCCTTGCTGGCGGGGGGGAATGTCGAACGTGGCCGGCGGATCTTCTTCGAGAAGGCCGAGGTGTATTGCGTGCGCTGCCACAAGGTCGAGGAACGAGGGGGCGAGGTGGGCCCCGACCTGACCAGGGTGGCTGGACAACAGAGTCGGCAGTACCTGCTGGAGTCGATTCTGCATCCCGACCGGGCGATCGCGAAGGGCTACGAGCCGGTCGTGATTCTGACCACCGACGGACGTCAACTGACCGGGACTTTGCGCGAGGAGGACGGGACGCGGCTGATCCTGATGACCGCCGAGGGGAACCTGGTGACCGTGCCCTTGACCGAAATCGATGAGCGGGCCCGTGGGAAGTCGGCGATGCCTGAGGATCTCGCGAAGAAGCTGTCGAAGTTCGAGTTGCGCGACCTTGTGGAGTACCTCGCCGGATTGAAGTGATCCGCCTGACTGGGCCCGAAACGCCGGGCCTGCTGCACTGGGCCTGCCGCTCCGGGGCCCCGGGAACCATCATGGCCAATGTGAAAATCGACATCGTCGGACCGTCGGACATTCCCACGGTCGCCGAGTTGTACAACCAGATCTTCCGGCCGACGCGGGACGCGGCGTTTTTTCGCCGGCGGTTCCAGGGGCGATGCAACGTCCTCATGCTGGTCGCCAGTCAGCAGGGGGAGACGGTGGGGTTCTACATTGGCTTCGAGCTGAAACCGACCGTGTATTTCTCGTGGTTTTACGGAGTGCTGACCCCCTATCGGCGGATGGGCATCGCCTCGCAGCTGATGGATGCCGTCCACACCTGGGCCCACGAGCAGGGCTACGAATCGGTACGGTTTGAGTGTCACAACCAGCATCGTCCGATGCTGCACCTGGCGATTGCCCAGCGGTACGATATCGTGGGGATTCGGTGGGATCCCGACCGCGGTGAGAACCTTGTGATTTTCGAGAAGTCCCTGACGAACGGTTGAAAGGCGATTGGCCCCAGGAATGACGGTACATACCACGGCGAAAGAACCGGTGTGCGAGGTGGCCGCGATCGTGGGGGTCGGACTGATCGGTGGTTCGCTGGCCGCCGCCCTGCGGTCACGGGGTTTGGCGCGGGAAGTCGTTGGGGTGGGGCGGAGCCTGAGCCGGCTGAATCTGGCACGCGACCTGGGGCAGATTGATCGGGCCAGCACGTCGCTGGCTGAGGCGGCGAATGCGGCGGATCTGATCGTGTTCTGTACTCCTGTTGATCGAATTGTCGAGGGAGTCCGGGAGGCGGCGGTGGTGTGTCGGCCGGGAACAGTCATTACCGACGCGGGGAGTGTCAAGAAGTGGATCTGCGAAGAGCTGTCGACCACACTCGCTCCGCGGGTGCATTTTGTCGGATCCCATCCGATGGCGGGCTCGGAGCGGCAGGGGTGCCAATTTGCCGATCCGGAGCTGTTCCATGGTCGGCGCTGCGTGGTGACCCCCCTGCCCCAGAGTGACCGCGCCAGCGTGGAGAAAATCTCGCGGATGTGGCGTGGCGTCGGAGGCGAGGTGGTGCAGTTGTCTCCCGAGGAACACGACACCCTGGTAGCCCGGGCCAGCCATGTGCCGCACGTGGTCGCGGCCGCCCTCGCGGCGACTCTGCCGCCGCGAGCCTACCCGCTGGCGGCGACGGGTTTCCGTGACACAACCCGGATTGCCGGCGGCGATCCGGAACTCTGGACCCAGATCCTGCGGCACAACCGCGATGAGGTGGATGCGGGGCTGGAGGCTGTGATCGAGAGTCTGAGAAAGTTTCAGCGAGCCCTGGGAGATGATGATCCCGGGCGGCTGTTCGAATTGCTGCGTGATGGCGTGCTGTCCCGCGAACGCTGGCTGCGCGTGTTTCAGGAAGGGGGCTCCTCCCGCGAGAAGCCCCGTAACACCGAGGATTCCAATGCTGTGGGAAATTGAGATTCAACCCCGTCCCGAGGGGCTGGATCGTGAAGCACAGGGTGTGCTGTCTCAGTGCCGGGCACTGGGACTGGCGTCGATCCGGAAGATTCGCTCGGCCCGCTCGTTCCTCGTGGAGGGAGCGATTGACCAACGGGCCGCCGAGCGGATGGGGCGCGAGCTGCTCGCCGATCCGGTGGTCGAGACCCTGGTTGTCCGCGAGCTTCCGGATCGCGGGGCCCCGGCAGGCCGACTGCTCAACGTGCTGCTGAAGCCGGGCGTGACCGACAACACGGCCGCCACGGTGCTGCCTGCCCTCCGGGACGGTGGCTACGTGGTGGATGCGGTGCGAACCTGTCAGAAATACTGGTTCAACGAGGATGCCGACGAGCGCGAATTGCAGCGGGCCGCCACGAAGGTCATCGCGAACGACGCGATTCAACAGGTCGTCACGGGGCCCCTGGCGATCAGCAGTCTGGGGCTGGGTGCTCCCTACGCGTTCCGCAAGCTGACGGTCGCCATCCGCGACATGGACGACGCCGCACTGACCCGGCTGAGCAAAGAGGGGCAGCTGTATCTCAGTCTGCGGGAAATGCAGACCATCCGCGATCACTTCCGCGAGTTGGGGCGTGATCCGACCGATGCCGAACTGGAAACCGTCGCCCAGACCTGGAGTGAACACTGCTCGCACAAGACGCTGGGAGGGCGCGTTCATTATCGCGATGAGGCACGCGAGATCCGCTTCCAGAACATGCTCAAAGAGACAATCTTCGCGGCCACCGCCGAGATCCGTCAGCGTCTGGGAGCCAACGACTGGTGCGTGAGTGTGTTCCGTGACAATGCCGGAGTGGTCAAGTTCGACGAGACGCAGAACGTCTGCATGAAGGTGGAGACGCACAACCATCCCTCAGCCCTCGAACCCTACGGCGGCGCGAACACCGGACTGGGAGGTGTCATCCGCGATCCCCTTGGAACAGGCCTCGGGGCCCGCCCGGTCTGCAACACCGACGTCTTCTGCTTCGCGCCTCCCGACGTGGCCGACAAGGACCTGCCCCCCGGGGTGCTGCACCCGCGTGTGGTGATCCGCGGCGTGGTGTCGGGCGTGCGCGACTACGGCAACCGCATGGGCATTCCCACGGTCAACGGGGCGGTGTTTTTTGACGAGCGTTACCTGGGGAACCCGCTGGTTTATTGCGGCAATGTCGCGATGATTCCCGTCGGGCTCGAGAGCAAGCAGGCTTCGCCTGGCGAGTTCATCGTGGCCGTGGGGGGGCGGACCGGGCGCGATGGAATCCACGGGGCGACATTTTCTTCGGCCGAACTGACCGAGGAGAGCGAGACCCTCTCGGGGGGGGCCGTGCAGATTGGCAACGCCATCACGGAAAAGATGGTGCTCGATGTGCTCCTGCAGGCCCGGGATCGCCGGCTGTTCACCGCCATTACCGATTGCGGTGCCGGCGGATTCAGCAGCGCGGTGGGAGAAATGGGAGAGGAGACGGGGGCTGAGGTCTGGCTCGACAAGGCCCCCCTCAAGTACGACGGCCTGTCGTACACCGAGATCTGGATTTCCGAAGCCCAGGAACGGATGGTGCTCTCCGTCCCCGAGCGGAATTGGGCCGAGTTCGAACAGGTGTGCCGCGCCGAGGGGGTCGAGGCTACGGTGATCGGGAAGTTTACCGACACTCGTCGGCTGGTGTTGAAATACCAGGGCGAAGAGGTGGGAAACCTGTCGATGGAGTTTCTGCACGACGGCCGTCCGCCGGTGGTGCGCAGTGCCGAGTATCAGCCGCCAGCCGAGGTGGCCAGCACTCCCCCGACCCGCGGCCGCTACGACGCCGACCTGCTGAAGATCCTGGGCTCGCTGAATGTCTGCAGCAAGGAATGGATCATCCGTCAGTACGACTTTGAAGTGCAGGCCGGCAGCGTGGTCAAGCCTCTTGTGGGGGTCGCCAATGATGGTCCGTCCGATGCCGCCGTCATTCGGCCGAACCTCGAGTCTCCCCGCGGCCTCGTCGTGTCCAACGGGATGAATCCGCGGTTCGGTGATTTCGACCCGTACTGGATGGCGGCTTCAGCCATCGATGAAGCGGTGCGGAACTGCATCGCCGTCGGGGCCGACCCGGACCGGATCGCCATTCTCGACAATTTCTGCTGGGGAAACACCGAGCGTCCCGAGACCTTGGGAAGTCTGGTGCGGGCGGCACTCGCCTGCAAGGATGTCGCCTTGGCCTTTGGCACACCGTTTATCAGCGGCAAGGACAGCCTGAACAATGAGTTTTCGTACCAGGATGTTGCGGGACAACGGCGGACGGTGGCGATTCCTTCATCCCTGTTGATCAGCGCCCTGGGACAGATTCCGCAGGTCTCCCTGGCCGTGACGATGGATCTGAAGGAAGCCGGGAATCGCCTGTTTGTGATTGGGGCCACCCTGGATGAACTGGGGGGGAGTCATTTCCAACTGGTGAACGGTCTGCGTGGAGGACGGGTGCCGCGGGTGGATCTCGCCCGGGCCCCACGGATCTTCCGGGCCGTCTCCAGTGCGATCGGCTCGGGCCTGATCCGCAGCTGCCACGATCTGAGCGAAGGGGGACTGGCGGCGGCGCTGGCGGAAATGGCCTTCTCGGGAGGATTGGGAGCCGATGTCGATCTGCGGGTCATGGGGGCTCAGTGTGGGTTGGAGCACGACGCGCTCCTGCTGTTCTCGGAAAGCAACACGCGGTTTGTGGCCGAGGTCGCTCCGGCCGATGTCGAACGGTTCCGTGGTCTGTTCGCCGGGCTCCCCCTCGCGGAACTGGGAACGGTCTCGGCTCTTCCCCGGCTGGTGATTCGGGGGATGACCAACGAAACCCGGGTTGATGTCGGCCTGGCGGAGCTGAAGCAGGCCTGGAAATCTCCCTTGGCGTGGACTTGATCGTGACGACCGAACGGCTCCGCGCCTTGGGGCTGGTTGCGCTGCGGCTGGGTACGACCGCCTGGTTGGGAGCGGGGGTGATGTTCCTCGCGATCTTGCTGGGACTGCGCGGTTCGCCGCTGTTCGACGTCGCGACCAAGGATCAGCATCCCCGCGTGCTGTTCCCCCGCTACTACCTGGTGGAATTCGTGTGCCTGGGGTTGGCTCTCGCCGGGGCCCTGGCATCGGCCGGACGCATCAAATCCATTCCGGAGAATCCAACGCTCCCCGCGTTCCGGTTGCCCGGTCCCACCGTCTGGTTGGGGCTGGCGATGGTGGCTGCCCTGATGGATTACTTCGTTCTGTATCGCCCGTTGGCCGAAATGCTGGGTCAGCCCCCCTACCCCGATTCGTTCCGGCGACTTCACGAGTGGTCGCGGTGGGTCAACAGCGGGATTCTGCTGTTGACCCTGGTGGCCAGCCTGCAGTCGCTCTGGCCCACGCGGGAACGGTAGGGTCCGCGCCCCGGCCACTCACCCGATTTTTTTCCGCCGGCGTCCAGGCCAATTCCGATCAGAGCAGCGACGCGGCGACGATATTCGAAATGCGGGCGAGAAACTCTCCACCCGGTTCCTGCGGACGGGTCGTCAACAGAATGCAACAGGCGTCTTGGTTCGGATCGAGCCACATCACCGTCCCCGTCGCACCCCAATGTCCGTAGGTACCGGGGCCGAGCAGATCGCCAAAATTCGCGCTGTGGGCGGGCCAGTTCAGCCGCCATCCCAAGCCCCAGGGCCGACACCGTCGGTCATCCGCGGGAACCTCACGCATGGCCTCGAGCTGGTTGCGGGTCGCCGCGGCGATTGACAGCCGGCTGAGGACCTGGGTCTCGGTTTGAGGCGACCAGCCCAAGAGAAAGGCGGCCAATCGGCCCAGATCGGTCGGGGTGGTCAGCAGCCCGCCCCAGGGGGCCCCCAACTGCCTCCAATAGCGGCTGTTCCAGTTCCAATGCTGAGCATCAATCTGCTCAGGGGGCAGCCGCAGTTCAGCAATCCGCCCGACTCGCGGTTTGGGGCCATCGAACCAACTGTCGGGCGCTCCCAGCGCGGTATCGGCCATGCCCAGCGGATCGAACAGATGCTGCTTCAGCCAGGCACCACATGTGAGGCCAGAGACGCGCTGGATGATCTCACCCAACACGGCAAACCCCAGACTCTGGTACTGCACGCTTCTCCCGGCGGGGAACTCGGGAGTGAGCCGACAGGCCCCTTCCACAAAAGCAGACAGAGGTGCTTGCTCCCCACGCAATTCGAGATTGTTGGGGAGCATGTCCGGTAATCCGGAGGTGTGAGTCAGCAGATGCCGGACGGTAATGCCGTGCTTGCCCTGCTTGCCAAAATGGGGAATGTACCGTTCCACGCGGTCGTCGAGTGCCAATTCCCCCCGCTCCACCAGTTGGAGCGCGGCCAACGCAACGATGGGCTTGGTAATCGACGCGATAAGAAAGATCGCATCATCGCGAAGAGGGCTGGCATCTGCCCGATCGGCGTGGTGGCCGAAAAACAGTGGTGGAAGAAAGCAGCCCCTTCGGCCGACCAACAACGACGCGGCGGGAATCTCCCGTGACGACACCCAGGAATTGAGATGTCGGGAGGCGTGACTCAATCGCCCCGCATGCAACCGCAATTCTTCGACGGTCGAAAAACGCAACGGCGAGACTGAAGACAGACCCTCCACCTGCTGCGGAGAGGGGCCTGAGGAGGCCGTTCGCTCGGTCATGTCACACTCCGGAGGGTACAAAACACCCCGTCCGGACCGCCTTAGACGCCCAGGTCGTGGATGTGAAACAGGGTGTTCAGCCGGGTCACTTCCAACAGCGAGCGAACATTGCGGCTGAGGTTATGCAGATGCACTGCAAACCCCGCCTGCCGAATCGAGGCGAACAGTCCCAACATAGCACTGGGAACGTGATTTACGCCACCGAGGTTGATGGCGATCGCCTGAGACTGGTTCTGCCGCAGCATGTCCACGATCTCATCGCGCATCTGGGCAATATCCAGTGAATCGGGCATTTCGGCTTCGCCGAACCCGACCACAGTGGTCTCCCCGGTCTCGTAGACCCGCAGAAGATCTTGGGAAATAGGCATCAGACTCTCAAAAATGCGGTGAATCTCCTGTGAGATTCACCCAGGGGATGAACGGTTGCTCCTCACGGCAAGCCGTGAGAAGTTGTGCCGATCATCTGGAACGTGGAAGAGACAACGCACAACAGGCTCTGGTGGATCACCAATCGCCGACAGTTTCTTGTTTTATGGCTTGGCACGGGAAATTCACGAAGAAAATCGGCAGAAACGGCTGTTTTTGCAGAATACGAGAATCTCTGCGTCCATTGGGGGAACCGCAAGGCTTCGGCATAACCCCTCTCTCAGAAGAGCTTTACGCTACGCTTCCCGACTTGGTCCATTCCCGGCGAGGTCGCTCGTGAGGGATGTTCCGATTGCCGGGCCTTGCCGACGGAGAAGTCAGTCGCCCGACTTACCAACTCAACCAACAATGCCAGTCCTGCCGATTTTGCCGGAAGCCCGTCGTTTACCGACACCACCTGCTTCCGGAGCCGACAAACCCCTGCCTTCCCACCTTGCGATGGCGACGGGTTACGGATGGTCACTCAGTCGTTAGAATCGGGGACTAGGGAGCGAAATGGTCGCTCTTGAATTCGCTCACTCCTGGCGCCCCTCTATCATGCCCAGTCACTGTCGCGGCCCCGGCTCCGCCGCGATTCGTCCCGGCCAGAGTGGCAGACCGCATTCATTTCCGCCGTCGATCCGATCGCCGGAACCGGTATTCAGCCAGGTGGGTTCCGGGAAAGCTGTGCCGGCGCCTGAGTTGCGCGAGATCCCCTCCCTCGGAGACCCTGTTCAGCCATGATGGAACCACGACGGATTCAGATCATTGACTCGCATACCGGGGGGGAACCGACCCGTGTGGTGGTGAGTGGCGGCCCCGACCTGGGGACCGGCTCGCTGGCTCAACGGCGGATCCGGTTTCGCGACCAGGAAGATCTGTTCCGCTCGGCGGTGGTGAATGAGCCGCGCGGTTCCGACGTGCTGGTGGGAGCCCTGCTCTGCGAACCGGCCGATTCCACCTGCTGTGCCGGGGTGATCTTTTTCAACAATGTGGGCGTGCTCAACATGTGCGGCCACGGGATGATCGGGCTGGCGGTGACCCTGGGCCACCTCGGCCGGATCGGTCGCGGCCAGCATCGAATTGACACCCCCGTCGGAGTGGTGACGGTCGACTATGACGGCGCCCAGTCGGCGACCATCGAAAATGTCGGCAGTTGGCGGCACGCTCATCGGGTTCCGGTGGAGGTTCCCGGACACGGCGTGGTTCATGGTGACATCGCCTGGGGGGGGAATTGGTTCTTTCTGGTGGATGATCATGGGCAGACACTGGCCCTGCCCCGCATTGAGGCCCTGACCGACTTCGCCTGGCGGATCCGCCGGGAGCTCGAGCGGCAGGCCATCACAGGAGCCGACGGCGGTGAGATCGATCACATCGAGCTGTTTGGGCCGGCAGCGAACCTGGTGAATCACAGCCGGAATTTCGTGCTCTGCCCAGGCAAGGCGTACGACCGGTCGCCGTGCGGGACCGGAACGAGCGCGAAACTGGCCTGCCTTGCGGCGGATCAGAAACTGGCTCCGGGCGTGGTCTGGCGACAGGAAAGCATTCTCGGAAGCGTCTTCGAAGGGTGGTACCGATCCGAGGAGGGGCGAATCATCCCCAGCATCCGAGGGACCGCCTGGGTGACAGCCGACTCCACCTTGCTGCTGGATCCCACCGACCCTTTCTGCATGGGAATTCGCCCATGAATGTCAAATCCAAACAGGTTCTGATCATTGGCGGCGGCATTGTCGGTGCCTGCTGCGCCTACTACCTGCAACGGGCCGGACACCGGGTCACCATTGTCGACCGGCAGTCGTTTGGGGCGGCCTGCTCCCAGGGAAACTGCGGCTACATCTGCCCCAGTCACGTGCTGCCGCTGGCGGAGCCGGGGGCGGTCGGTCGTACGCTGAAAGCGATGCTGAAGCCCCGCTCTCCCTTCACCATCAAGCCGCGGTTTGATCTGGCCCTGTGGCGTTGGCTCTGGGGATTCGCCCGCCGCTGCAATCGCCAGGATATGCTGGCGGGGGGGCACGCTCTGCACCCGATTCTCGAGTCGTCGCTGTCGCTGTATCGGCAGATGGTGGCGGACGAACACATCGACTGCGAGTGGGAAGAGCAGGGACTGTTGTTCGCCTATCGCTCGGCTGAAGAATTCGAGGCGTACAGCGCCACCAACGACCTGCTGGCGAATGAGTTTCACCTGCCAGCGGAAAAGCTGGTGGGGCCAGAACTGACTGACCGGGAACCTGCGTTGCGCCCCGGTCTGGCCGGAGGCTGGTTCTATGCCGACGACGCCCACCTCCGCCCCGATCGCCTCATGTCGGCGCTGCGTCGGCTGCTCGAGTCGCGGGGGGCCGTCATTCGGGAGCAGTGTGCTTTTGAGGGGTTTGTGGGAGAGGGAGATTCTCGTCGGGCGGCGCGCTGCGGCGGCACCGAGATCGCGGCGGATGAGTTCGTGGTGGCCACGGGGGCGTGGTCGGCTCAACTGGAGAGTCACCTCCGCTGTCGGTTGCCGATTCAGCCGGGCAAGGGATATTCACTGACCATGCCCCGCCCGGCCGTGTGTCCCCGAATTCCCATGATCTTTCCCGAGACGCGGGTCGCGGTCACTCCGTTCGAATCGGGATACCGGCTCGGTTCAACCATGGAATTCTCCGGTTACGACAGCACTCTGAACCGCTCGCGGCTGCAGTTGCTGCGGGATGGGGCCGCACCCTACCTGCGGGAACCGTCCTGCGACCCTGTGGAAGGTGAATGGTGGGGCTGGCGACCAATGACCTACGACAGCCTGCCGATCATCGATCGGGCGCCCATCGCCCGGAATGTCTGGGTGGCGGCCGGGCACAGCATGTTGGGTTTGACCCTGGGAGCGGTGACTGGCCGGCTGGTGACCGAACTGATCTCGGGCCAGCCGCCGCATGTTCCCGTCGCTCCCTTTCGCGTGGCCCGATTCCAGTAGGGCGATTGTTCCGTCCCTTCCGGGGACAGACAGGAACAAAGCCTCTCTGTCCGAAAGTTGGGACTCAACGACCATTCCGGTTTGCCTCTTCCGTTCTCTGTTTTTTTGATTTGGTGCAGCATGGCGAAGAAAAAAGCGTCGTTGAAAAAGAAGAAGCCCGTGGGCCGCATCGTGCTGCGCACGGGAGAGGCCCTGGTCGAAGCCGCACAGGGTTGGTCGGCGGCTGAGCCCGAAGTGGTGATTGGCGAACTGGATGGTCCTGTCGGTTACGCGATGGCGAACCTGCTGGGCAACCAGGTGCAGGGGCACTCCCGGGTCTTCGCGATTCTCGACTGCGACGTGCAGGTTCGCCCCGCCACCCTGATGGTCAGCAAGGTCACGGTCACCAGCACGCGTTACACCAACGTGCTGATGGGAACGGTCCAGGCGGCGATCGCCAACGGGGTCCTGGACGCTGTGCGGAATGGCGATATTCCCAAGTCGAAAGTCAACGACCTGGGAATCATCGTGTCGGTCTGGCTCGACCCGGCGGTCCTGACCGAGAAGGTCGACTACCAGGTGCTCTTCGAGACCCATCGGGCCGCGACTGCCAAGGCCATCGCCAAGGCGATGAACCACGAGCCGGGAATCGACTGGCTGCTGAAGAATCAGGCCAACATCACCCACACTTTCCACAAACTGGCGATCGAAGGAAGCCTCTAGTCAACAGACCATCTCCTTCCGGAATCCAGAGTGGAACTTCCCGTGATCCAGCGTGACTTGCTCAGCCCCAGGGCTCACCGCAATCGTCACCTCCTGCGGGGGGCGACCAAGACGATATGGCCTCCACCTCGTTGATCGAGCGCATCTGCGAACGCTTCGCCCAGGGACTGCTGAGCCATCCCCGACTGGCGATTGGACTCTTGGTCCTGTCGCTGGCCGGGGCCCTGGCGTGCATGCCCGGTCTGCGATTCGACTTCGCACCGCAGTCGATCTATGTGGGGAATGACCAACTGGTCGCCGATTCAGACGAGTTCAAGCAGACCTTCGGGCACGATGAGTTCATTGTGCTCCTGCTGTTGAAGGCCGAGCGGGAACCCGATGTGCTGGAGGCCCTGCCCCTGCAATGGCAATCGGACATCGCCGCCGAGTTGGAGCGGTTGCCCGATGTGGCTCGCGTCGAATGCCTCGCGACTCTGGAGGCTCCCCGGGCCGGGCTGCGCGGATTGCGTCTGGAGCGCCTGCTTCCCGAGACAATTGACGACGACGCCGCACTGCGGGCCCGCGGCCAATTCGAAACCATGCCTCTGTTGAAGGGGGGACTGCTGAGCGCCAACTCGCGGCTGGCCGCCCTGCCCATTCAGCTCAATCTTCCCACGGCCGAAATCGATGGCATGCGGCGCGCCGTGGCGGAGATTCGGGAGGTCCTCACCCGGCATCCCGCCCCAGCCGGCTACGAGACCCGACTGACCGGGCTGCCCGTGTTGCGGGTCGAGATTGTCAACGATCTGCGGCTCGACCAGTGGACCCTCATTCCACTCGCGGCCATCACCTACCTCCTCGTGCTGTGGTTCCTGTTCCGCTGCGTCTCGGGTTCGATTCTGCCGCTGATTGCCGTCGGAATCGCCCTTTCGTGGACTTTCGCCAGCTTTGCGGTGTTTGGCGAATCGCTGAACCTGGTCAGCAACGTGCTTCCCGTGTTGCTGTTGATCATCGGGGTCAGCAGCTCGGTGCAGATTGTCACCTGCTATGCCGAGGAAGACCACCTGCATCCCGGCAATCGGCTGGAGGCGGCCGCACGGGCGATCGCCCATATGACCCCTGCCTGCCTGTTGGCCGCCCTCACCACCGCCATCGGTTTTGCCAGCGTGGCCACGGCCCGCTCGCTGATTCTGAAGCGGTTCGCGTGGCAGGCGGCCCTGGGGGTGGGCTTCCAGTATTTCTGCACCCTGGTGACGCTGGGAGCCCTGTTCCGGTACTTTGCCCCCCCGAAACATTCGGGGCTGCACCAGGAACGTCCGGGGCCGGTTACCCGGGCTGCCGCGGTGGTTGGGATCGCGGTCGCAGA
>CAIOTJ010000493.1 GCA_903861195.1 uncultured Planctomycetaceae bacterium
CCGCACCTGGTCATTCAGATCGACCTGTTCCAGGTGCATCTCGCCCACCCGGACGAACCGGAGGAAATCCTCAAGGATCGTTTCCAGATGCTCGCACTCCCGCTGCAGGGTGTGCAGCTTGCGGAGCATCCGCCGGTCGCGCGGGGTATCCCCCTGCGAAACGTCCTCAACCAGCAGCTCAAGGTTGAGTGAAATGGTCGACAGGGGGTTCCGGATCTCGTGCGCCAGTCCACCCGCCAGGGCGGCGATCTGAGCGTGCTGGTTGACCAGCCGCTCCCGTTCGTCGTCCGCCAGCAGCACCTCGGCAGACATGGCGCACTCCCCGGTCCAGAAGGAAACTCAGGTCCCGGCTTCTCCGGCCTCGGCCAATTCGGCCAGAGCCGCCTTCCGCGAAAGTTTCACGCGGTTCTGATCATCGACCGCGATCACCTTCACCTGAACCTTATCTCCCTCTTTGCAAATCTCGCTGACCGACTTCACATAGCCGTCCGCGAGCTCGCTGATATGGCACAGGCCGTCTTTCCCCGGCACGATTTCAATGAAGGCACCAAAGTCCTTCACCGAACTGACGGTGCCGTTGTAGATCTTGCCGACCTTGATTTCCTCAGTCAGCGCCTCGACGCGGGCGACGGCATCGTCAACCCCGGCGGCGTCGAAGCCCGAGATGGTCACCCAGCCCGAATCGTCGACGTCGAGAGTGGTCTTGGTTTCTTCCTGGATCGCCCGAATGGTCTTCCCGCCCGGGCCGATCAACAGACCGATCTTGGAGGGATCAATCTGACGGCGAACCAGCCGCGGGGCGTAGGGAGAAATCTCCTTGCGGGGCCGCTGGATCGCCGAGAGCATCGACCGCAGCAGGTTGAGCCGGGCTTCCTTCGCCTGCTCGAGCGTGCCGCGAATGATCTCTTCATTGATTCCGGCGATCTTCAGATCCAGCTGGATCCCGGTAATTCCCTTGCCGGTTCCGGCGATCTTGAAGTCCATGTCGCCGTAGTGATCCTCATCGCCGATGATGTCGGTCAGGAGAACGAACTTGTCCCCCTCCTTCACCAGGCCGATCGAGATTCCGGCCACCGGCTGACGGATGGGCACGCCGGCGTCCATCAGCCCCAGGGTCGCCCCGCAGACGCTCGCCATCGAGCTGCTGCCGTTGGACTCCAGAATGTCGGAAATGACCCGGATCGTGTACGGGAACTTGTCGGCGGCGGGCAACACCCGCTCGACCGACCGCTCGGCCAGGGCGCCGTGCCCCAGTTCCCGCCGGCCCGGACCACGAATCGGCTTGCATTCGCCGACCGAGTACGGGGGGAAGTAGTAATCGAGCATGAACCGCTTCGAGATCTCAGGGAACAGCCCGTCGACCTTCTGCTCGTCGCGCACGGTCCCCAGAGTCACTGTCACCAGCGATTGGGTTTCGCCGCGGGTGAACAGCGCCGAACCATGCACGCGGGGCAGGACGCCCGCCACACAGTTCACATCACGCAGTTCATGGCACGAGCGACCGTCGGGACGCCGACCTTCCAGGGCGAGGTCACGGACGACGCGGTAAACCACCTCGCCCATTGCATGATCGAACTGGGCCATCGTGCAGCCATCGGCAGTGGTGGCCGCTCCGTTCGGAAACAGCCGCTCTTTCCAGGCCGCCTTGACGGCTGAGACGGCCGCGGCGCGATCCTGCTTGCCAACGACTGCCTTGGCTTCCTTGACCTGGGGGTACGCTTCCCGCTTCAGCAGGTCAATCAGAGGATTCGGGGCCGGAGCCTGCCAATGCTTGGCGGGAGTCCCCACTTTGCGGATCAGCTCGCTCTGGAGTTCACAAATCTGTTGGATCGCCCGGTGCCCGAACATCAGGGCTTCGAGCATCTGGTCCTCCGGAAGCTGGTCGGCGAAGCCTTCGATCATGAGGATCGAGTCATTCGTTCCCGCCACAACCAGGTCAAGCGCGCTCGTGGCGAGCTGTGCCTGCGTCGGCATCAGGACGAAATCTCCGTCCACCAGCCCCACGCGGACCGCCGAGAGAGGGCCCTGGAAGGGGATTCCAGCCGCAACCGAGAGAGCCGCACTCGCCCCAATGATCGACAGCACGTCGGGGTCGTTTTCCACGTCGCAGGCAAGCACATTCGACATCACCTGCACTTCCTGGAAGTAACCTTCCGGGAAGAGGGGCCGAATCGGCCGGTCGGTGAGGCGGGCCGTCAAAACTTCCTTAAGGGTCGGACGTCCCTCACGCTTCAAAAATCCGCCGGGAAATTTCCCCGACGCCGCCACCCGCTCACGATAATCGACGGTCAGCGGAAAAAAATCGATCCCGGGACGGGGAGGCCCGTCCTGGGCTGCCACAAACACCACGCTCTCGCCATATTGAACGACAACAGCCCCGGCGGCCTGCTTGGCCATCTCCCCCGTTGTCAGACTGAGCTTCCTTCCCCCTACTTCCCGTTCAACCGTAACTTTCACTGGGCACACCTTCTGTTTGGCGGGCCGCCCCCTCCGCTACTTGCGGAGCTGGAGACGCCCGATGATGGACAAATACTTTTCCTGGGCATGACGACGCAGATAGTCCAGCAGCCGCCGACGCCGACTCACCAGCATCAACAATCCCCGCCGGCTCGAATGGTCCTTCGGGTGCGAAGTCAGGTGGCTGGTCAACTCTTCAATGCGGTGCGTCAGCATCGCAATCTGGACCTCGGGTGATCCCGTGTCCGCTTCCGCCCGGCGGAAGTCACTGATGATCTCGGTCTTGCGTTCTTTCGTGATCGACATGTCTGCTTCCTGACTCGTGGTGCTTCCGGGGTTGCCGAAAACTGCTGGGATCCGAAACGTCACGCAGCAGTCAACGACACACTGCACGACCTTTCCTGCTAATGCCTGAAACCAGAACGCCCCTCGTCCGCCACGTACCATCACGTGACTCAACACGAAGAGCGGCCGGGAGTTGCGTCGATTCGATCAGCCCTCCCGAAGGTCTCGGGAACGACTTCTTCCGCCCCGCCCCAAACGCCAGCCCCCAAGAGGAGCCCGTCTTTTGCCGAGGACCACCGACTGCGGCACAACGCCGTTCTGCTTCAATCTGTTCGCCAGTATGGTAACAAACCCCCCGCAAGATTCAACGCCAAAGCCCGGGCGGGCCCCTCAAGCCCCTTCCCCAGTTCGGCATTTCCTCTCTTTGGCCCTCCCACTCCCAGGAACAGGCCTGGCGAGAGTCTCTCCAGACACAACGTGCGGCGGGTCGGGCGGGTGCGCAGTGGAATGGTTTTCCCAAAGCCTCCCGAAGGCTGGGACGCAGGCCGCGCCGGAAGGCGGAACAGCCCAGGTCACGCTGGGCAGACACTGGTTCCCTGCGCACGTCGGCTGATAAACTCCGTTTCACGCCTTGAATTCCCTCCTGAATCTTCCCCCCCCCGATGGCAACCTCCTCCATGCAGGCTGTGCGCGTCTGTTTGATCCTGGGATGGCTCCTGGGCCTGTTTGTGACCCGGCAGCGGCCGGCCGCGGCAGCCGGGGAAGAAGACTTCACCCAATCGATCCAGCCGCTGCTGAAGACCCACTGCGTCCAGTGCCACAATGTGGATGTGCGCAAGTCGGGCGTGCGGCTCGATCATCTGACGGCGACCGCCGAAGACTCGCAGATCGGCCTCTACAAGGCGATTCGCAAGGTACTGGACGAAGGGACCATGCCCCCTGCCGACCAGACCCAGCCGACTGACGACCAAGCCCGCGCTCTGGACCAATGGCTGGCGGGGCAGATTGTGGCGGCCCAGTCGCGGGTCGCCCCCCGCAACGGCGTGGTCCGCCGGTTGACGGTGCCGCAGTACCGCAACACCCTGCAGGAACTGCTGCAACTGGAAGAAGACCTGACCGACTCGCTCCCTCCCGATGGGGTCTCCAAAGAGGGCTTCACCAACAACGCCCAGACACTGGGATTGTCTCCCCTGCAGGTGGAAGCCTATTTCCAGATCGCCGAACGGGCCCTGGCCGAGGCCCTGGTCGACGAGACCAAGCCCCCGGTCATCCAGCACTTCCGGATGGAACTGGGGGCCGGCCTGAACCGGGAACCCTGCCCCGACAATCTCATCCTCGGGGCCAACAGCGCCCTGCTCCCCAATGCCGACTTCGTGGTGACCGAGCCCGATCCAGTCAAACCCTTCCCCTTCCAGCCGTTCCGCATGCAGCGGGTGTTCGACTTCATCGAGGGGTACCAGGGAAACGACACCGTCCGGGGCTGGCGGCATTACGACAGCATCTATCATGCGGTCTTCGCCTGCCTGCGCGGGTCCCCCGGCTATCCCCTGGGAGACGCCTGGCAGACGGTGCCCGAGGGGCTGCTGCTCCGACCGGCCATTCCCAGCCCCGAAATCTTCGGCCAGTCCGACACCTACGGCCCCATGGCCAACTTCAAAATCTCGCTGCGCGAACTCCCCAAACAGGGACGTTTTCGAGTGCGGGTGAAAGCGGCCCGCTATCCCGATGCGCTGCTGCTTGAAAAGGGATCCGCCGTGGTGATCCCCGATAACGCCCTGGGACAGCAAGTGCTGCCCCTCGGGACCGAGGGGGTCGCGCAGGGCGATGTGGCGACCGGAGGCGTTTACCAGATCGACGTGCAGACCGCGCCGGGGGGACCGGGTGGAAAACTCTCCGTGCAACTGGGGGGCCGATCGTTTGCCGGGCAGTTGTTCGAAGCCGAGAAACCGGCCGAGGGTCAGGACCTGCTGGTCACCCCCCTGCTGGTGGTCCGGCTGCCGGCGGGACCAGTCGAGGCGCGGGTCCGGCTGCACGACAACGCCCGGCTGCGGGGGCTGGTCTTCAGCCGGTTGTCCGACGAACACCCCTTTGCCAAACGGTTTGCCGCCATGGAACAACGCAACCCCTCGTTGGGGGTCCATGTGGGACTGCGCCGCGATTGCGGCAGCACCCTGGCCCGGGTCGGTCAGCCGCAGGCAGTGCGGGGAACCGAACTGCAAGAGTATGTCTTCGGCGGGGCCATCAACGATTTCCCCACCCCCGATGTGGAAGAGAACAACGTCAACTACCTGGCGGGGGTGCGTGAGATTGGAGTCCGGCACGAGTACACCGACGGACGCGACATGCCGCGGCTGTTGATTCGCTCGATTGAGTTCGAAGGACCGTACCTCGAAAGCTGGCCCCCGGAATCGCATCAACACCTGCTGCCCGATCTTCCGTCGAAGTTGGAACCGGCGGCATACGCCCGCGAGGTGTTGTCCCGGTTCGCGACGCGGGCCTTCCGACGCCCCGTGACAGCTGCGGAACTCGATTCCCTGACGGCGGTCTGGAAGTCGTCTCGCGAGCGGGGCGAGGGAGAACGGCAGGCTTTGGTGGATGCCTTCCTGGTGGTGCTGACCGCGCCGCAGTTCCTCTTCCTGATTGAGCAGAGCGCCACGCCCGAGCCCGAGGATCTCGACGACTTCGAACTGGCGTCGAAGCTCAGCTACTTCTTGTGGAACGGTCCTCCCGACGAACGGCTGCTGTCGCTGGCCGCCGAGGGAAAACTGCGCGAGGCCCTCGATTCCGAGTTTGACCGGATGGTGCAGGACCAGCGATTTGAAAGATTCCTCTTGGAGTTCGGTTCGCAGTGGCTGGCGCTCGACAAGTTCGACGTGCTGGCGGTCGATATGAAGCAGTTCCCCCGCCTCACGCGCGACACCAAGGCCGAGCTGCGGCGGGAACCGGTGGAGTTGCTGAAGTATCTGCTCGACCAGAACCTCCCCGCCCGGCACCTGGTCGCCTCGGACCGCATTGTCGCGAACGAGGCGGTGGCCACCTACTACGGCCTGGGGAACCGGGTTGAGAGCGGGTTTGGGTTCGTCCCGGTGATGAACCCCGGAAATCAACTGGGAGGCGTGCTCAGCCAGGCGGGAATTCTGGCGGGGCTCTCGGATGGCCGCGAGGGAAACCCGGTCAAACGGGGTGCCTGGCTGGCCCGCAAAATCGTGGCCGAGCCCCCCGATGATCCGCCCCCCAATGTGCCGCAATTGCCCAAAGACGACGCGGGGGCGAAGTCTCTGCGGGAAAAGCTGGAACTGCACCGCAGCCAGCGGGGTTGCCAAAAGTGCCATGAAGGGATCGATCCCTGGGGGGTGCCGTTTGAAACCTACGATGCGGCGGGGTTGTACCGGACGATCGAGCCGGGACACGCCCGTTCCCAACTGCCCGATGGAACCGAAGTGACGGGGCTGGAAGAACTGAAGGCCCACCTCGCGCGGGACCGAATGGATCAGGTGGCGTTCAGCTTCCTGAAGCATGCGACGGGCTATGCCGTGGGGCGCAGCCTGGGCTACAACGAGCTGACCACCCTGCGGGCGCAGGCCCGCAGTTTCCACGAGCGGGAGTATCCGTTGCGGGACCTGCTGCGGGCGGTGGTTCGGAGTGACCTGTTCCTGAAGAAGTAGTAGACTGGGCGAACTGGCCCCCGGGGGCTGGTTCCGGATTTGGTTTTGGTTGTTCCCCAAGTGGGGAAGCGTCTGTTGGCACTGCTGGGGACCTCTGCGATGACTCTGCCGCGCAAACTCGACCGTCGTGCCGTGCTCAAGGGATTGGCTGGCGTCTCTGTGGCCCTGCCCCTGCTGGAGGCGATGGGCAAAGAAGTGGCCGAGGTTCCTCCCCGGCGGTTCTGTGCGATGTACACCGCCAACGGGATGTCGTTGCCGAACAGCAAGAACAAGATTCCCGACTGGAGCTGGTTCCCCCAGCAGACCGGGGCCGACTTCACCTTCGGCAAGTCGACCGAGCCGCTGGCGCCGTTCAAGCAGAAACTGAGTTTCCTGGGGGGGCTGCATCATCCTTCGGGGGTGAAGGCCGACCCCCACATGTGTTCCGACATGTGGCTGACCGGAGCCCCGCTGCACAACCCCAAGCCCGGCATGTTCAACAGCGTGGGGCTCGACCAGATGGTCGCCCTGCATACCAAGCAATACTGCCGGCAGCCGTCGCTGGTTTTGTCGATCGACGCCGGGGTGGGCTTTCTCTCGCGCACCGGAACCATCTCGTACAACATCGAAGGGAAGCCGATTCCCGCCGAGAACAACCCCCGGCAGGTCTTCGACCGGCTGTTCCGGGGAGACCGCTCGTCGCTGACGGCGCAGCGCGAACAGTTGCAGCGGCGCATCCGGCTGGTCGATGCGGTGCTCGAGAGTTCCCGCGCCCTCAACCGGCAACTGGGGCAGTCGGACCGCGAAAAGATGGACCAGTACCTCACGTCGCTCGACGAGATTGAGGCCCGGCTCGTCGCCTCGGAGAAGTGGATCGACATTCCCCTCAAGCCCCAGGACTACTCGCACCTCGATCTCGACGCCAGTCCCGAGGGGGAACCGGCCGCCTACTACCGGAACATGTTCGACCTGATCGCCCTGGCGTTCGATGCCGACATCACCCGCTCGGTCGCCTTCATGCTCAATCGCGAAGATGGCATGGGCATCAGCGACACCTTCCCCCTCAAGCTGGGGCTGGGGCGCACCCATCACAATCTGTCGCATGCTGACGACCATGACGGGCAACTGGCCTTCGCCAAATACGACCTGTTCCTCAGTGAGCAGTTGGCCGCCTTCCTGAAACGGCTTGACGGGTACCGCGACACCCAGGGCAGTGTGCTCGACAACACGATTGTGCTGTTCGGCAGCGGGGCCAGCACCACCCACAACCCCACCAACCTGCCGACCCTCGTGGCGGGGGGGAACAATCTGGGAATTCATCACGGCGTCCACTGGCGGCAGCCCGACAGCCGGATGTCGAACATGTACCTCAGCATCTTGCGCACGCTGAAGATCGAGGTCGACTCGTTCGCCGACAGTACCGGCACACTCTCCGATTCGATCTTCCCGGTCTGAACCGGGCACCGCTGTCTGAACCACCCCCGTCCCGGTTCCGCGAGATACCGCATGGCCGGTGTTGCTGGCCGTTGTGGTGTTCTGGTGATCGTTATCCTGGCCGACGTGCTGCTGAAAAGCCCCCCTTCGCCCGGTGACGACTCGCCTCCGGTCAATCGGACGATTCTCAACGAGCCCGATGCTGGGGGAGCCCCCGGGGCGGGAACATGCGACGTGCGGCAGGCGCAGCGCAGCGGATCGCGCACTCCCCAGGCCGAGTTCACCGCACCAGCCGTCCACCGGGTCGGGACGATCCACCTGATCCTCATTGTCGCCGATGATGGCAGCCCTGCGCTCACGCGGTACCAGCGGGTGGTGATGACGGTCGAGCCTGCGCAGAACTGACAACATTTGCTCGTCTCTGGCGCATTGGGGGGGGTTCCCGACGATCCCGTTCGTCGCTTCAAGGGTCGTCGCTTGAAGGGAGACCACAAGTACGTCACCATTTCGTCTCGGGAAATCTCCCGATCTGGAAACGTGTTCCAGAATGTCTGGCTGAAGCGGTCGGCGAACCGCGATCTGGGTGTGACTGTTCATCCTCTGAGCCTCTTCTCTTTTGACAAACTTCAGCCATGACTGATTCGTCGTCCGCCGGTCTCCCGTCTCCAGGATCCCGCACCGGCACCTCCCGGGGCCAGGCCCTGACACCCGCTCCTGCCCCGCGGCGGAGTGGCGGCATGGGGCGGAAAGTCCTGGGGGCCAGTGTTCTGGGAGCTCTGGGTCTGGGGATTTTTCTCGGACAGTATTTGCCGAAGCTGGGGCTGTTTCCGGGAGGCAGCGGTATTGGCCTCGGCGAGCCCGCCCAACCGACCGCCATCAAGAACACCGAAGCCAACACCCCCGAGTCAACCGCGCTGGCAGCGACCCCCAACGCCGAGCAGCCCCACCCCGATGGCACCGCGCCCATCACGGTACGAATCGATGGTCACGACTTCGTCCTCATCGATGCCGCCGGACAATCACAGGCCGCCACGCTCGAAGAGATCGTGAAGGCCATCCAGACCGCCCAGCCCACTGAACGGGGCTTGCGGGTCAGGATTACCCCCACTCCCGAGGCCCGGGCCAAGTCCGAAAGCGATCTCAAAGAGGCCCTGCGGGCAGCCGGCATCCCCGAGACCGAAATCGTCTGGAGCAAGTGAGCGTGCGGCTGACCGCTCGGGCGAACCACAACTCTCGGTCTCCGCGACTTGCCCCCCGCCGGGAGACGCGCCCGCCTGACCGCACCACTCCTTACGGCACCACGTTCCAGGCGGGATGTTGCTGCTGCACCCGTTGCTTTCCGGAAGCGGTCAGCTTCGAGCGACTCAGTTTCAGCACCTGGAGCGAGGGAAAGCCGGTCAGGTTGTCCCAGCCGGCGTCCGTCACTCCCGTTCCCGTCAAATCGAGTGATTCCAGCCGCGGGAGCGACTGCAGGCTTCGCACCGCTTCGTCGGTCAGCAACGGACCGGCAAATCCCTCGCCGAACAACAAGGTCAGCTCGCGCAACTCGTGCAATCCGCTCAGCGCTGCCACTCCCCGATCGGTGATGGGCAGCAGGCTGAGGTCGAGCCTCTGCAACTGACGAAATCGGGTCAGCTCGGCCAGCCCCGTATCCGTGACACGGTTCCCCGCCAGATTGAGCAACCGCAGTTCCGGCCACTCCTGCAACGGACGCAGCCCGGCATCGGTCAACATTGTTTTTTCAAATCCGGTCTTGCCCAGCGACAGAGCCCGCAGCCCCCGGCAACCCGCCAGCATCGCTACCGCGGCATCGTCCACTGCCTCACACAGATCGAGATCCAGGACCTGCAACCGGGGAAGCTTCGCCAGACGCCGCAGACCGTCACCCGTCACACTGGTCCCCGCCAGGCCCAGCCAGCGCATCCCACGCGCCTCGGCCAGTTCGGCCCAGGCCCCCTCATCCAGTCGACGGCAGTGATCGAGCTGTAGCCCCACCACCCCCGGCAGCGCGATCACCTCCCGCAACCCCTCGGCCGTCACCGGCGCCTCAACCAGCGAGACCAGCCACTCCCCAGGCTGCTCCGCCAAAGATGCCAGGGCCTCAGCCCGAATCCGCCCCTGCCGCACCTGTTTCGGTTCGATGTGGGCCACCGACAACGCCCCCGTCGGCTCAGCCGTTCCCGCGACCGGTTCCAGCCCCGGCAACAGGCGATGGGTCCAGCCCGCCGGTGCGGCCACCCAGCTCCCCCGATCCCAACGCACAGCCCGCAACGAGCGTGTCCCCGCGTTCGTGGGCTGGCCCCCCTCAGGACTGCGCGTCTCGCGCTCCGCCACCCTCCACACCGCCAGTTCATCCTGCTCCCGCAGCAACAGCCGGCCATTCGAGACCACCGGATGGGCCCAACTGTCATTCCCCGCCCCGGGGACCCGCAGCGTGCCGGTCACCTGAAACCCCTCGGCATCCGCAGCCAACAGGGCGACCAATCCATCCTGATACCGGAAATAGAACCGCTCGTCAGCCCACGTCACCGCGGCCGAGCCAGCTCCTGGCCCCCGCCGCTTCCATAGAATCTCTCCCGTCGCCAGATCGAGACAGGTCGGCAGCCCATTGTTGCTGCCGTGCCCGCCGTAGAGCTGGTCCCCCACTCGCACCACCCCGCCGTGATGATTCTGAAACTGGCCTCCCGCCAGAAAGTACACCTCCGCAACCTGCAGCGCCTTGGCCGCTGACTCCCCCCCGGCCTCGCGCGAGACCTTCAGCAGCACCGCACCAGCGTTGTACCCATTGGCGGCGAAGACCAGGTCGTCGAACACCACCGGCGTGGGAATGTTGGCGGTCTGATTGGTGATGCGATGAAAGTGCCAGAGCAGCCGTCCATCGTCGGCCGCGATCCCCACCAGCCCCTGCCCGTGCAACTGCACATACTGACGGACGCCGGCGGCCTGACTGAGCACCGCCGAGGAAAACGCCGCCCCGGTCCGCCCCCCTTCCCCCAGCGAGCCGAAAACCGATTTCCAAACCACCGTCCCCGTGGTCTTGTCGAGAGCCACCAGTTGCGCGTCGGACCCTCCCGGCGTGCAGATCAGGTGGTCGCCATCCACCAACGGCGACTCGCCATACCCCCGCCCCGACATCAGGCGTCCGCCGAAGTCGGCGACCAGGTCCCGTTGCCAGAGCGGTTCTCCATCGGTGGTCCGCAGGCAGGCCAATTGTCCATCGGGCCCCAGGGCATACACCCGCTCGCCATCCACCGTGGGAGTCGAGCAGGGATTGCGCTCGGTCTGACCGATCACCCGCGACCACAGCAGTTGTCCGGTCCGCTCGTCGAGGCCACTGACCAGCACGTCCCGTCCCCGGGCCCCCAGGGTCAAGACCCGCCCTTGGGCTGTGACGACGCTGGCATAGCCCGTCCCCACGCCGCTGGTCCGCCACGCGAGGGGTGGTCCCGCCGCCGGCCAGCTCTTCAACAAACCGGTCTCGGCCGACCGCCCATCCCGCTGGGGCCCGCGCCATTGCGGCCAATCGTCAGCCCGCACAACGCAGGTTCCATAGGCCATCATGACGAGCCCCAACGAGACCAGCCCCAACCACTGCCCTCCCCGGCCGACTTCCAGTGACTGCGAGCTCCCACAATCGCTTGTACCGAGGCTCTTACCCCCGCTGGTTTTACAGCCCTCGGTGGCGATGGGTCGGTGGTTCCGCATGGCAACTCCGGCTGCTGGCCCGCGCCCCGCCGCCACGCGACGGAGCCCGCTGGTGTGACGCTCTCAATCCACAAACACGAATTCGTTGGTCAACAAAAGAGCGTGGGCATAGATCCCCCAGGTTTCCGGGGTGATGGCCGCGAGGTCGCTCCCCAGGAACTCCCGGGCGATGGCCAGTTCCTCCTCAGTAGGAACGCGGGCGAACAGCTTTCGGATCAAGGCCTGCACCCGGCCCTCGAGGGTGGTTGCCGCCGTGATCTCGGGCAGGGTGGCCAGTTGCCGGGCCGACTGCTGGGCAAACGGACCATTCATCAGAAACAGCGCCTGCGGAGCGACCGTGGTGTTGTCGCGGGCCCCGCTCGAACTGTCGGGACTCGGGAAATCGAACGTCCGCAACAGACCGGGCAGCGAGAGCCGGTCGATGAAGCCATACACCGTCCTCCGCGGCGGTCCCCCCAGCAGTGGAATCGATGGACCTCCGACCGTCCGGTCGAGCGTCCCGGAACTCCACAACAGCCCATCCCGCAGCGATTCGAAGTCGAGCCGACGGCGATTCATCCGCCACAACAGGCGGTTCTCGGAATCGACCGTCTGCGGGTCGGCCCCACCGGCCACCGGGGTCGCCGTCGCCGACTGCTGATACACCGCCGAGTTCATCATCAACCGGTGCAACTGCTTCAGCGACCAACCCTGCGTAACAAACCGGGCGGCCAGCCAGTCGAGCAGTTCGGGATGAGTCGGCGGCTCACTGCGCACACCAAAGTCGCTGGGGGTCCGCACCAACCCCGCCCCGAAGTGATGCTGCCACACCCGGTTCACCATCACCCGCGGGGTGAGGGGATTGGCCGGACTGGCGATCGCCCGGGCCAGCTCGAGGCGGCCGCTTCCCTGTGCGAACGGCTGGCCCGACTCGGACAGCACCTCCAGGAACCGTCGCGGGACCGAGTCGGCGGCCCGGTTGGGATTGCCC
>CAIOTJ010000494.1 GCA_903861195.1 uncultured Planctomycetaceae bacterium
GCCCGGCTGTCGGTCCCCAGGGCCACGTTGATTCCGTGGTGCAACAGGTCGCGCCACGGATGAGGAGGATGTCCAAACTGGGCGTGGGTCCGCGGGCAGTAGACCACCGAGAGTTGCGGCGACTTCGCGAGCAGTCGCTGAGCTTCCTCCTGCAGAAAGTTGCCATGCACCACCAACCCCCGGGACACCCGGGCGAGTTCTCGCAGAATGTCCGGGATCTGCCAATCCCCCCGGAATGGTTCCGGATTCCACACTCCCATCCGCTGCAGAAACTCCTGAAATTCCCCCCCTTGTCCCGCCAGCAGTTGCAGTTCCGCGCGAGTTTCAGCCACGTGCATGGCCACCGGGACGTGCCATTGGCACGCGAGATCGACCAGCTTCCTCAGAAGCTGCGGATGAACGCTGTACGGTGCATGTGGCGAGAGACCGGGTCTCCACTCAACCCCGCTGGCGGCTGGTCCACCAACATCAACCTTCGAAGCAGCAAGATGTGCTTCGGCGGCAGACACAAGTTCGGGAATTCGGCCTGGGGAGAGAGTCAACAACTCACGGAAGGCGATCGTCAGGGGGCCCTCGCCGGGAAGAGCCGCAGGATGCCAGGCGGCATCCACAATGTCTCCGACAACGGTCGTTCCCGTCGCCAGCATCTCCGCCGCCCCCTGCTGCCAAGGGGTCCGTAGATCGGTCCCTTCCGACAGCGGAGGGCGCTCGCGGCGGTGCTGGAGCAGCCTGCCAATCCAGGTGGTGAAGGGCAGCAGGGGAGTCAGGGGGCTTCGGCAGTCACTCAGCTCGAGGTGCGAGTGGGTGTTGACCAATCCGGGAATGAGGGCCACGTTGCCCAGATCCTCGCAATCGGGAGCCGCCCGTTGCGAAATCTCCACGACCCGGCCATCGCAGACGATCAGCATTCCCTGAAAAACGGGAGGGCCCGCCACGGGAAAAACCCAGCGGGCCCTCACCTTCCGTTCGCCGTTCACCAGTCGGTCCGTGCGTCAGTCAGTCCAAGGGAAGGGAAAGATCCACCGCGGCGCGTCAGCCGGGCTGCGAGATCTGCAACCGATAGTCAGACTCCGAATTCAGACGGGGCGTAAGCCCTCCCGCGAGGTGCAGTGTCAGCGGGCCCGCACCCTCGGCTTCCGACCGTTCGACACCATTCCCCTCAGTCCCGTACCAGCGGAAGTTCTCACCTCCCCCGGGATTGGCCGCATCAAACGAGAAGTAGGCGCGGGGAGACAGGCTGGGGCTGTTGGCGGAATTGGCCGACAACACTTGCGCCGCGGTCCCTTCCGGAATGTAATACCAACCCAGCAATTCGCCGCCATCGAGAGTGAGGGTCCTGGCGGTCCCCACGGTGTCCCCCTGTTGGAACACAACCCGGCGAGTGGCCGACGACAACACCGCCTGAGCGTAGCCCGCTGCTCCCGGGGCGATTCCATTCACGGTTCCCCCGGCATTCGAGACGAAGTACAGGCCGATCTCCCCATTGGCACGCGACTTGGCCGCACCGCCTTCACCGGCTCGCAGCGTCACCGTGAGGGGTGTGGTCTGACCATTCCCGCTGTTGAGCCGCAGAGGTTGATTGGACAACACCGCCGCGGTCGTGCCGGGAGTTACCCCAATCACCACGTCGTTGTAATCCCGATCGCCACCGCCGCGCATGTCCTCCCACGAGAGCAAGATCTGGCCGGTGCGGGGATCGGCCTGGGTATGCACGTGATCCTGGCGATCGGCGTTGGCCGAGTTCAGGGAGAAATACACCGCCCCCCGGGACGAACCCGCGACAACCTCATCGGCCGAGACTCCCACAGCCAGGTAGAACACCACCCGGGCTCCCCCGGTGAGGGTCTGGGTGCGAGTGGTTCCCTCCACAGTCCCCCGGTTGAAGACCACGGTGCGGGAGGCATGTCCCAGTGCGGTCTGCAAGTAGTTGGCCGCTCCCGGTGCCACTCCTCCAACAGCGCCATTGGCGTCGGCTACAAACCAGCCAAATTCACTGGAGAGCGCGGCATTGCGGTCGATCCACTGGAAGGTCGTCGCCTGCTGGGTTCCCGCGTCCCCCACCGCGGTGTAGAGCTGCGAGTAATCGGGCGTCAGCACAAATTCCAGCGGAGCGGTCGGGGTGGAAGCCTGCCCTCCGGTGGTCGCCGTGGCGATGACCTGGTTGGCTCCCACGCGGACCTGTTCGCGGGTGAGCGTGGCAGCGAAAATCCCGGTTCCACTCCCCGTCTCGGTCATGGGGACATTAACCCGGTCATTGACACGCAGCACCACGCTGGAACCGGTGGGGGCGGTGACGTTGAACGTGGGGGTGTCATCTGAGGTGACACGGTCTGTGCTGGAAGCGCCGGTGTCGCTGGAGGCCACCAGGATCAACCCGGTCGCGGAAATCGAACCGACCTGGATGTTGTAGGTGGCGACGGTGCTGGTGTCCGCCCCATTGTTGGCTGTCCCCCCATTATCCTTGACTTGATAGGTGAAGCTATCGGTCCCCACGAAACCCGCGTTGGGTTGGTAGGTCGCCGCGCCTGTCGCCGGATTGGTGATGGTGAGTGAACCATTGTTAGGTCCCGCGACCTTCGTGAATGTCAAACCCTGGGTCTTGTCCGGATCACCGTCATCCCCGGGAAGTGTGAAATTCACATTCGTGTTGACCGTTGTGGTGGAGGTCCCGCCGGGAGCCGTGGGAGCATGATTGACCGGGTTCACGGTCAACACGAACTTCTCTTCATTGAAGCTGGAACGGGAGTCGGTGGCTGACGTCTGCCGCACTCCCATCACCAGGTTGACGTTTCCTGCAAAGGCCACATCGGGAATCAAGGTGACCGTGGCGACGGCGGGATTTCCATTCTGGGCGGGAGTCTGCGAGACCTGCACCGCGACATTCAACGGAGCCGCCCATGTACTCGGATCTTTCACGACAAAAGTCAGGGGATCGCTCTCCAGGTCAAATCCCTGCACCTGGAAGGAAATTGGACGACCTTGAATCGCCGTCTGGTTGGTCACCGGTCCCAGCCAGGGAGGATCGTTGACCGTGTCCGCCACAACGGTGAGATTCAAGGGCTGACTGATCGAATTTCCCAATCCATTATTCGCCGTCACAGCCGCGTTCACCGTACCCGTAAAAGTCGATTTGGGAGTGACCTTCAGCACGGCCGTCTGATTGTCGGTGAAGGTCTCAACGGCGGTGATAATTGGCTTGTTGACCGGAGTTTCCGTAGAACCGACACGAGGCAGCGCCGAGATCTTGCGCAGTGTTTCAAAACCTCCGGTCAACATCCCGAAGATTCCGTAACGGAAATTCCACCCCTGCTGGAAGCTCCCCAGATCCTGATCAATCGGCGTGATGAAAAACTGTGCATCGGCCGTGTCCTGGCCGGAGTCAGCCAGCGCCAACAATCCCTGACTGTTGTAGGTAAGCCAGGGAGCAAACTCGGCTGAGAGGGTCTGTCCCGAGCCTCCCACGCCGCTGCCATTGAGCGATCCCCCCTGCACAACGTATGAGGCCACCCTGTGAATCAGCTTGTTGAGGTAGTAGACCTGTCCGTTATTGGCCGGATCCGGATTGCTCAGCTTGGTGATTTGCTGAACGGCGTTTGGCGCGGCGGTATCGAAGAGCTGGAAGGTCAGGTAATCATCGAAGGCCGGCACCCCCGGGGTCGTGTCCTTGACCCGAATGCGCCAGCTGGAGGTCCCCTGCAGAACCTCCGCCTGCACATCCGCAGAATTGGTCGTCACCGCAAAGTTGACCGCCTGGGCAGTCTCTTGACCGGTGACGGAGACCGCGAACAGGGTGCTCTTGCCCGCCGGCAGCTGATTCAACAGCACCGGATTGAAACTCATCGACAATAATTGCCGCGATTCCAGGCACTCGAGGACCGCCACCGGGGGGAGGCGACGAATACGACGGCGGGGGGGATAAAAAGCGTGACGAGCCCAACCTGTGACGAGACGGATCACGAGCAAAGTCCCCCCGAAAGAACGGAGAGGCGCATCCTTGCACCAGTTCGGAATGAGATCTGTCTGCCGCGACCAGCCGGGCAGCACAAGTTCTCAATTCTTCACCAGTGTCTATCGAGTATCAAGCGGCCCGGGGGAGCGACTGGGAATTTCCGGCAATCTTCGCCGATTGAATCGAGAAATCGGAGAAATGCGGTGGTAAACCAAGGTGCCCCAGCACACGCTGGCCCAGATTCTGAACAGAAAAACACATGGCCACCTGACGGGCACCACGGGCCAATTGGCCATGCAGCGCGTCACTATGGAGCAGATTGCCCAATTGCGATGCCAAGGCCCCGCTGTCCCAGCAACGGAAATGCAGTCCCCCCACGTGCCCCTCCGCCTCCACCACCCCGGCGATACCTCCCCGATCCGGAACCAGGACCGGGGTTTCCTGAGCCATCGCCTCGACAGGCACCATGCCAAATGGCTCTTCATGGATCGAAGGATACACCACCGCACGGCTGCAACGGAACAGGGCGGAACGCAGGTCGTCCGACACATAGCCCGCGTGGAGGGGGTCAATCCGCAGGTGTTCGGCAATCTGGGCGCAGGCCCGGCGATAGGTATCCCCAAACGCCGTCGGACCACAAAGCGCTACTTGCAAAGGCAAGCCTCGATCCACCAGCAACCGGCTCGCGTACAGCAGCAGGTCCAGCCCCTTCTCCGAATCCTGCCGTCCGAGGTACGTGACGAGTGGAATCTCCGGCCGATACTGTGGGAACTGCGACTGCACAGTGCGCTGGGCCAAGGGCCGACCCAGTGGTTGATCCACCGGGACACCGGGTGGAATGACCGACAGCTCGGTGGGCAACAGGCCGACTTCACGCTGGATTCGCTCGGCATACGGCTGGCTGACCGCCACGGCACGGTAATCGGCGGCGCGCACCACTTCGGCCAGACGCCGATAGAGGGTCTCTTCGAGACCAATCCGCCGGGCGTCGTTGGCGTAAACCTCGTACCCCTGGAAGGTCACCACATAGCGGGGCCTCCAGCGGACCTGGTCCCGAGCCGCACGGACGAACGGGGCCAGCATCTCCAGATTGGGAAGCAGGTGTGTGACTCCGGCGGCCTCGATCTCAGAGGCAAACCGGCGGATCAGCCCCGCGTCCTGTTCCACCCCCTGGCAGATGACCCGGAGAACCCGCCGCAGCTGTCTTTCCATCACTCCAGGCAATCGCTGCGCCGCCCACGACCGCATCTTGCCCGGCACGATTCTCTGTGCGATCCGCCCGATTTGATCCGAGGCACCCGGCCAGCGGGGAGCCATGTATCGAGACCAGCTGAACAAGAAATGTTCTTGAATGGATGAATCCAAAAAAGACTCTTGGGGAGGATCGAAAGCCCACCACACATGCACCTGATATCCGCGGCGGGAAAGCTCATTCGCCAGCCGCAGATCCCGAACCTGGGCCCCCACCAACGGCCCTCCCACAATGACAAATCCCAGTACTGGCTCGCGGGAGTCGACATCAGCCGCAGGATGAAACTCGAGGGGGTGCAACACAGGCATCATTCCAAGGGAAGGGAACTACCGGAAAGAACCTCGCCATGCGGAACGGCCAGGAACGAAATCCCCAAGCCACCAGCGGTTCAACGGGGTCGCCGAACCACCACTTGCGAACCGAAGGGAAGCTCGGGCCACAGCCCCCCCATGGGAATCACATGCACATCCACCAGCGTGGTTCCCAGCGCTCCGTTGGTCCCGGTCGCCTGAGAAGTCTGCGGGGGAATCTCACCCACGCGGCCCCAGCCGCAACGGTCACCCGGGAAGACCAGCTCCAGCTCGGTGCCGGGAGTGAAGTCGGCGACCCGTTCGCTGGGAATCTGCACCAGCAAAAAAGGACAGTCTTCATCAAACAACTGAACCAGCGGTTCCTGGGCCGTCACCCGTTCTCCGGCCTGCTTCAGGTACAGTCCCAACCGGCCTTGTCCCTGGGCACGAACCGTCAGCTTCGACTGTTCACGCTCGAGCAACGACAGCTCCTGACGGGAAAATTGCAGACGGGCCTGTTCCGTATCGATGCGCATGGACCGGGAGACCTTTTCCGGAATCTCGTCGATTCGACGTTCGAGTTCCGCGATCCGCTGCTCGCACCACTGGTCCGGAACCACGGCGGAAGCAGGATCCAGCCGCTGGTTATGACCCTTCTGGGGATCGACCGGAGCCGGCACTTCGTTGACCATCTGTTGAATCTTCGATTTGTCACTGAAGTCCATCCGCCAGGGAGCCGGCTCCGGAGTCCACCAGGGCATCTCTCGCCGCGGATGGGCCAATGTAGGCCAGCGATGCGTGGCGAATGGGGGAGCCGTCACAGCCTCAACCCGGCGCCGAAACTCGGCCGCCCGCATCCGGGTGTCGAAAATCCGATCTTCCAGCTCCAGAACTTCCTGGGCGATACGACTGTCTCGGGCAGCCTCCAGATGGGCGAGATCTCGCTCCCGGGTCTCGACATCGAGCCGCTGTTCCCGCAGGCGTCTCTCCAGCTCCAGATCGGCCAACTGGGCCAGCGGCGCCCCTTCCAGCACCTCGGCGCCAGCAGGAATGTGCAACGATTCGAGGATCGCTTCACGCCCCGCAACCACCAGTTGAGATCTGGCCTGCAGATAGCCGGGAAACTCCTCGAATCGCCAACGTTCGTAACCCCAGACAGCCCCATATCCCAAAACCAGCGCGACAACACCGACCAAGCCCACTCTCCAGGCTGGCACAGTGGGGAATTCAGTCGCAAGCTCGCGCATCTGGTGCGGCGCCGCAGTGGCCATTCCGATGGAATCCTTTCAAAGCACTCGACGCGGGGACTCTCTCCCTGGGTTGATCGACCCCCACCGCCAGGTGGAATGATTGGCATTCACCCTCTCCACTACAGCCCGCACCTTCCACAGTGTGAGACCCCGCCGGTTGAAACAGGCTGGCAGACTGTGCCGACAGTTCCTGCTCCCGCGACACACCTCGAACGCCTCCGGAGGCACGACGACCGGGGTTGTTTGTTATCGCCCGCCCAGGGCAACGAATCACGGATTCAACATTCCGCGACAGTCCAGCCCTGCCCGCCCCCTTGACCCACTTGCCCTCCCCGCAATACCGTCTCATTTGAACAGAGACCAGACGCAGGTCCCAAACGGCCCACTTTTCTCGGGAACACGTCGCCAGTTCGGCTTGCGATTCAGGAACCCCGGGGCTTCAGGAGGAACATGTGAGCAGCACCAAATCCGGTTATACCGCCAAGGACATTGAGGTCCTCGAGGGACTGGAGCCAGTGCGCAAACGTCCCTCCATGTACATCGGTGGGGTTGATTCCCGTGGGCTGCATCACCTGCTCTGGGAAATCCTCGACAACTCAGTCGACGAATATCTCGCCGGCGAATGTGACAAGATCACCGTCACGCTCCACAAAGATGGCTGCTCGGCCAGCATTGCCGACAATGGACGCGGCATCCCGGTTGACATGCATCCCAAGCTCAAGCGTCCGGCGCTGGAGGTGATCCTCACAACCCTCCATTCCGGCGGAAAATTTTCCAACAAGAATTACGCCCGCTCGGGGGGACTGCATGGCGTGGGGTCTTCGGTAGTGAACGCCCTCTCCACCGAGATGACCGCCACCGTCCATCGCGACGGTTTCGAGTGGTTTCAGAAATTCCGACAGGGGAAACCCGTGGGTACCCTGCAGAAGGTCAAGCCGTTCCGTGGTCGGGGGACGACCATCTTCTTCCGCCCCGACGAATCGATCTTTCGCAAGACCACCTTCGATACCGCCCTGATCAAGGAACGTCTTGAGGACATCTCGTATGTTCAGGGAGGGCTGTCTATCACCTATAACGACGAAGCCCATAAAGAGCAGATCCAGTACCATCACCCCGATGGATTGGTGGGCTACCTCCAAAAGCTGATCACCGAGGGGGGCAAGAAACCCGTGGCCGACCAGGTCTTCTCCGCGGCGCGGGAAGAGGACTCGGGCAAAATCGAAGTGGTGCTGCGCTGGACCGAATCGACCGACGAAGAGATCCGCAGTTATGCCAATGGAATCCGCACCCATGCCGGGGGGACCCATGAGGCGGGCCTGCGGTCCGCCATCGTCAAGGCCGTGAAGAACTATCTGGAAATCCACAACAAGTCACCCAAGGGAATCCAGCTGACCGCCGAGGACATTCGCGAGGGAATCGTCGGCATCCTTTCGGTCTTTCTGGCCGAACCGATGTTCCAGGGGCAGACCAAAGAACGGCTTAACAATCCCGAGATTACGGCGCAGGTCGACGCGCTGGTCCGCCCGGCGCTCGAAAACTGGTTCAATGGCAATCCCAATCTCGCCGACGCCATCATCGGCCGGATTGTCCTCGCCGCCCGAGCCCGCATGGCGAGCCGCGACGCCGCCACCGAGGTACGCCGCAAGACTCCCACCAACCGCCGCAGCTCGCTCCCTGGCAAACTGGTCGACTGCCGGTCGACCAAAGCCCAGGAGTCGGAATTGTTCATCGTGGAGGGAGACTCGGCCGGAGGGAGTGCCGTGCAGGGTCGCGACAGCCGCATCCAGGCGGTTCTTCCCCTGCGGGGGAAGATCCTCAACACCGAGTCGCTGGCCACCCCCAAGGCGCTCTCCAACCAGGAACTCAAAGACCTGGTCGAGATCTTGGGGACCGGGATTGGCGACCATTTCGACATCCGCGGCCTGCGCTATCACAAGATCATTCTCCTGATGGATGCCGACAGCGACGGTAACCACATCATGACGCTGCTGTTGGGATTCTTCTTCCGGCATATGCGGGAATTGATCCGGACCGGGCATGTTTTCCTCGCACAACCTCCGCTCTACCGCATTGCGGTCGGCAAAGAGATCCACTACGCCCTGACCGATGCCGACAAAGAGGCGTTTTTGGCCGCCCTGCCAGCCAAACGCACTCCCGAAATCAGCCGGTTCAAAGGACTGGGGGAAATGCCCTCTCAATACCTCTCCGAGACCACGCTCAATCCGCAGTCGCGGATCCTGTTGCGGGTCGACATCGAGGCGCAACTCGAAGCCGACAAGACCTTTGACCAGTTGCTGGGCAAAGACCCGGCCCAGCGATACCAGCTGATCATGGCGGAAGCCAACCTCATCGAAGACGAAGAGCTCGACATTTAGGAACGCACAGGCGGGCGGCAGGGCCGTGGCGCTCGACGGCCTTTCCACCCGTCTTTGGCCCGCGTTCTCTCGATTCCGGTTTCCCCTTTTTTTGGGAAAGTACCATGCCGAGGTCCGCTGGACTGCGTTGGTGTCTCTCTTTGCTGCTCGCCGTGGGGGCTGCGGCCTCGGACGGCAATTCCCTGCGGGCCAATCCTCCAGATGGAAATCCTCGCACGGCTTACTTCACGGTGGGAGATGCCCAGGATCTGCTGGAGTTTCCCCCGTTGGATTCGCAGGTGTCGATTGCCGCCGCCTTCGACAGCCTGCAGGAGCAATATGCCGTCGACCGCATCTGGTGGCGCGGCGGGCAGGACGAGATCTGGGGAGAGGAATTCCTCATCCGGCCCGAGAACCGTGGCTTCGCCCGAATCTGGGAATGGTGGCGCGACCTGCAGTACCGCCGGGTGAAGACCAATCGCCTCGCGGTCTCCGAGGCGCATCGCCGACGACAAACCATCTGGCTGACTTACGGGCTCTTCGACCATGGCTCGCAGGCGGCGGCGGGCTACTCCGGTTTTCCCTATGCTGTCGAGGATCAATTGCGGGTCCAACACCCGGAATGGGCCCCGGTCAACCGCTGGGGAACCTGGCACCAGGGTGGGCCTCTGGAATTCGCCTACCCCGAGGCCCGGGAGGCGCTGGCCACCACACTGGCCCAGTATGTCAAAGCGGGCGGCTATGACGGCATAGCATTCCTGACCTATGCCGAGAACTTCTCGCAGCGCTACGAAGACGAATTCGGCTACAGTCCTCCCATTGTGGAGGAAATCCAACGCCAGCAGGGGGTTGATATCCGCCGGGAGGAATTCGACCGCGACGCCTGGCGGCGGTTACGCGGCAGTCACGTCACCGCGTTCCTGAAACTGCTGAAACAGAAACTGGGGCCGGCGGGGCCCGGGATCGCCGTCTGCGTGGATGGAGCCCGGCCCGATCAGGCGATGAAATGGAATGTCGACGGCGGAGTTCGCACCGCAGGCAACTGGTCGTGGTCGACCGAGGAATGGCTGCGCGGGGGAATTGTCGATGAGATCTGCCTGTTCAATCCTCCCGACGACGCGGTCCGTCGCGATCTCATCGCCCGCGCCCGTCAGGCTGGAGAGCACGTCCAGATCTCGGCCTTTCGGACCCGGGGCGACCTGGAACCTGGCGTGCGCCGGGTGATGTTCCTGGGGCGTGAGATTGAAGCCGGACATCCCAACGAGGCCTGGATCGACTGGCCCGATGAACAATTGGCCGACGAACCGATCATCAGTCTGGAAAGTCCCAATCGACTCGCCCGACGTCGACTTCTGACTCGGGCTCTGAAAGCGAAGGTGACTCTCACCGCTGAACAACTGAGTCGGGCAGTCCAGGACCCCGACTTGTATGTCCGCCGCACGGCTCTGCGGACCATTGCGCAACACCCCGAACCGGGGACCCGCGCTGCGGTGCAGGGAGCCCTGCGCGATTCCGAGGTGACGGTCCGCTGCCTGGCTGCACTGGCCCTGGCCGCCATGCCCGACGCACAGACGGTTCCCCTCCTGCTGGAACGGGCCAATGACCCCGAGACTGGTTTCCAGTTCCATTCGCGGGCGGTCGTTGAGGCCCTCAAAGGATTGAATTCGGCGGGGAGGCTCACCGGGCAGGACAAGCAGACGCTGGTGGCCCAGTTGGGGTCACCGGCCGTCCATTCCCGGGAACTCGCCCTGTACTATTTCACTCTGGTGGGGGCGCCGGCCACTCCGGACGTTCAGAAGCGGCTCACCCGCATCGCCCGGGACGACCCCAGCCCTTATGCCCGTGAACTGGCCTTTGTGAATCTCAAAAGCAGCTTTGGAGCGACGGCCGAAGTGCGCGACCTGCTGCACGAGCGGATGACTGCCGATCGCGACGCCGCCGTTCAGTCACGGGCGGCCGTCGCCCTCGCCCAGGCCCACTCCCGGCTCCCTCCCGAAGATCCGCGACGGGCGGAGTCGCTGGACTGGCTGGATGAATTTCTGCGGGGCTATGGCGATGGGACTCAGAGAGCGGACCGTGACTGGGGCTGGCGGCCCTTGGGGAACGCACTGCTGGAGTACGGCCCGGCAGGCCGCGAGCGTCTGGAGCGCCTCCTGGCCGATCCCTCCAATCGCTCGCTGTCCGACCTGGCATGGAGGATTCTGTTTCTGCGACAGGGAGACCAATTCTTCCCCGTCACCGAAGTCGAAGACCGCGCAGCGCATGCCCGGCATCCCTGGCGCCGCTGAAGGAACCCTCAGGCCGGATCCCCATCATACGTCAGCGGACGGCGGCGGGGGGTTGCAGCTATTCCGGAACGACAGGTTCCTTGCGCGGTCTTCCGCGCCCGTTGGCCATCTGCGTCGCGCCCGCCTCGGATTTGGAGGGGGGAACATAGCGGAAGATCACTGTGCTGCAGGCCCGCACCAGATAGGGCTTGCCCCCCTTCCAGCGCTTGCGGCCATGCCACTCGGGCAGATAGGTGTCGACCACAACAAGCCAATGCCCCCGCGGTTCGAGCACCGGCAGGGTAAAGGAGAGATTCAGCTCGTGGTCGGCGTTGAACAGGATCAGCAGCGTATCACCCGAGATGCTCTCACCATACTCATCGACATCGAGATCATTTCCCCGCAGCAGCATCCCCAGGCACTTGGCATACCCGGTGTGCCAGCTGGAATGTGACATCTGCAGCCCCGAAGGCTCGTACCAGTCGATGGAGCAATTGGCCGATCCCCGGATGTCCCGGCCATGAAAGAACCGCCGCTGCTGCAGAACTGGCTGCTCTTTCCAAAAGGCCAGCAATTCGCGGGTGAATTCCAGCATCCCCTGTTGCTCGGGAGAGTGCTCCCACTGCAACCAGCTGATCTCGCTGTCCTGGCAGTAGGCATTGTTGTTGCCCTGCTGCGTATGACCGAATTCATCCCCCGCCAGCAGCATGGGAATGCCCTGAGAGATCATCAGGGTGGTCAGGAAACAGCGTTTTTTCCGCTCCCTCAGATGTCGGATGCGGGGATCATCGGTCGGCCCCTCGACGCCACAATTCCAACTGAGATTGTCCGACGTGCCATCCTGGTTGAATTCGCCATTTCGGAGATTGTGTTTCTCGTTGTACGAGACCAGGTCGTGCAGCGTGAAGCCGTCATGGCAGGTGACGAAATTGATGCTGGCGTGGGGCCGGCGGCTGCTCCAGGCGTAGAGATCGCTGGAACCGCACAGGCGGGTCGCGAACTCCGAGATGATTCCTCCCTCCCCCTTCCAAAACCGCCGCACGCAGTCGCGGTACTTGCCGTTCCACTCGGACCAGCCCACCGGGAAGTTCCCCACCTGGTAGCCTCCTTCGCCCAGGTCCCAAGGCTCGGCAATCAGCTTCACCTGGGAGAGAACCGGATCCTGATGGATGATGTCGAAGAAGGCCCCCAGCTTGTCCACTTCATGCAGCTCGCGGGCCAGGGTACTCGCCAGATCGAAGCGAAACCCATCGACGTGCATTTCGAGCACCCAGTACCGCAGGCTGTCCATGATCAGTTGCAGCACGCGCGGGTTGGAAACATTCAGGGTATTCCCACAACCGGTGTAGTCGACATAATGCCGGCGGTTCTGCGGATTGAGCCGGTAATACGCGGCATTGTCAATCCCCCGGAATGACACGGTGGGCCCGAGGTGATTCCCCTCTCCGGTGTGGTTGTAGACCACGTCGAGAATCACCTCGATGCCCGCGGAATGCAGGTTGCGTACCATGGTCTTGAATTCGCGGACCGCGTTGCTGACCGGTCCACGCGACTGGTAACGCACCTCTGGTGCGAAGAAGGCAAGCGTGTTGTAGCCCCAGTAGTTGTTCAGGCCACGGTCGACCAACTGCCGATCGTCCAGATGCAGATGCACCGGCAGAAGTTCGACCGCCGTCACTCCCAACTGCTCGAAATGCCGCAGAATCGGAGCGCTTCCCAGGGCCGCGTAGCTGCCGCGCAACGCCTGCGGGACCAGGGGATGCCGCTGCGTGAACCCTTTCACATGCAGTTCGTACAACACCGTCTTGTGCGGTGGCGTACGCGGGGGCCGATCGTCGCCCCAGGTGAAAGCCGAGTCGATCACCACTCCCAGCGGTGCCAGCGTGGCGTTGTCACGCGCGTCGAACGTGAGATCGCCGGCACTGTCCGCCACGTCATACCCAAACATCTCATCGCCCCAACGCGTCAGGGGGATGACCTCCCGGGCATACGGGTCGAGCAACACCTTGTGCGGGTTGAAGCGATGCCCGTTCCGGGGATCGTAGGGCCCATGCACCCGAAAGCCATACAGCGCCCCAGGACGCAGGTCGGGGAAATAGCCATGCCATACAAAATCGGTCTGCTCGGGCAGAACCACCCGCATGGTCTCCGGAGAGCCCGCTTCATCAAACAGACAGACCTCGACCCGGGTGGCGTGCTCGGAGTAGAGGGCCATGTTGACTCCCCGTCCGTCCCAAGTGGCACCCAGTGGATAAGGACGCCCCGGCCAGACTCGCAACACGGCAATCTCTCCCGGGGTTGCCCCCCGTCAGGCGTCCATCCTCACCCCCACCGACAGCAGGATGTTCGCGTAACGCTGCTGGTCGGCGGTCTGGATGGTCAACACATGATCGGGAGTCTCCACGGCCTTGTAGAACTCCCACTTCTCAATCGGGACCAAGTCCAGTTTCAGCCCCTGGTCCCGGATGACTTTCCGATAGTCCTCCCACACGGGGGGGTCGGCGTCGAGCGCGTACGGGTCATCCTTGGTATACATCATTGTATTGATCTCGTCGACCGGCACTGCGGACAGAATCGCCTGCAAGACCTGGGTGCAATTCACCACCCCCGGCATCAGATTCAACGACACCAACTGCGCGTGGGGCCCCTTCTTGCTGGAGGCGGGATAGTTTCCGTCGGCAATCAGGATCTTCGCGTGATGCCCGGCACGGGCAAGGACAGCACTGATCTCAGGGTGGATAAGCGTGTGCTTCAGCATGTCGGTTCCACAAACAGAAAGAAGAAGGCTCACCGGCCCAACCCGCTGGCCGCATTCCGGCGCGATCTAACGAAACAACCGGCGGAACATGTCGCTGGTCTGCCGGGCCGCCGTGCTGCTGTCGGGCCAGGCAAACGCTTCCGCTGAGGCATACCCCCCGTAGTCGAGCGACTTCAGCGCCCGGGCGATGGGACCGTAGTCGAGGTGTCCATACCCGGCGGGACGCCGGTTGGAATCGACAAAGTGCAGATGTCCAAGCTGCGATCCCGCCGCCATCAGGGAAGCCGCGATGTCGACCTCCTCGATGTTCATATGAAACAGATCGCACAGCAGCTTCACCCGCCCCGCGGGCAGCGGACGCAGCAACTCCAGGCCCTGTTCCACCGTGTTGACGAGATTGGTCTCGTAACGGTTCAGCGGTTCATACAACAGGGGGACACCGTAGGAATTCGCGTGTGCCCCCAGCTCGGCCAGCGCCTCCACGAGCCAGTCGCGGGCCTGCTCCCGGGAGACCCCCTCACCCCAGCGCCCCTGCATGGAACCAATGATCGCCGGGGCCCCCAACCCCCCCGCCAAATCGATGATTCCCCGAATGTAGTCTCGAGCCCGCTGCCGGCCGCCGGCGTCGGGCAGACACAGGTGCAGCTTCTGCCGCACCCAACCGCCCCCCGTGCCCACAGCGGCCAGTTTCAAACCCTGATCATCCAGCAGCCGCTGCAATTGGCGGGGATCGACCGCATCGGGAGCGGGAGGAAACACCTCCACCGCATCGAATCCCAGGGAGCGGGCTTCAGCAATCGCACCGGGCAGGTCGTGCCAGAACACAAACGGCCCACCCGCCGCTTCAGCCACCAGACTGATGGTCACCGCCGACTGAATCATCTGTCGTTCCTCTGCTGATGGCTCCCCCCAGTTGTGACCGACTGGTTCCAGGGGAGTGAACCAGAACGTCCGACCGCGGTGAGCGGCCTGTCAGGCTTCCTTCACAACTTCTGCCAGTCGCCGCGGAGCTTGCCCATACAGCCTGCGGTAGTCCGCGACAGTCGGACGCAGCCGCACATTGACCTTGGCCTCATGGTTCTTGGCGATGTCGACCAACCGGTGCGCCAAGAACGGATTGGCGAACCGTTCGAACACCTGATCGGCGAACAGCGCGCCATCCTCCACGCGCTGCGCAATGGTCGGCAGAATCTCCTCATAGGCGACTCCCCGCAGCCAGCGCAGGGCCGACGTGTCGCGCATCACCTGCAGCACCGTCTCGAATCCCAGGGGTTCGAATTTCGCCGCCATCGCGGTGTGCAGCCCATTCAGGATCCGCACCTTCCTGAGGTAATACGGATCGACCGAATTCACCCACTGAATGGCCGGATGTTCAAACACTTCGGCCCTCCCTTGCGCGGGACGGGCCAGGGCCCACAGCATGTAGGGTTCCGCCGTCACCAGCAGCGGGTCCGTGGAGTTCAGGACATGATCGGCCGGTGCGGGAGTGACGATGCAGTCCACCAGGTTCTCCACCCAACCGCACTCGCCCAACAGCCATTCACCAAACGCCGGGGGCAGTTTCCATTCGCCCGCCAGTTGCTGAACAATGCCCCGCAAGACGACGGCATTGTGCTCGATCAGTTCGCACGGAATGATGGTCACTCCGGGAAGCCCCGCCTGGAACCGCGACCACAAGACCTGCAGCAGCTTCGCCGGGAATGATACCGGGGGAACCGAGTGGACCGTGTCCCCCGGGTCGGTCGTGTAGCCCGCTTCCGTGGCGTTCGAAACCACCAGACGCAACCGGGAGGAACGAGCCACCTCCAGCACCTCGGCCCAGGACTCGGCGGCCGAGATCGCCCGGGAAACCGAATTCACCGGTTCGACGTGGTCGACCGTTTGACCATCGGCGAGCCCACGGACCACCACATGAAAACCGGTGGCGCTGGCATTGAGCGCCGCGGCCCGATTGCCCGGGGTCGACTGCACCACCACCACTCGTCCCACGTTCTGACCGGCCACATTGGCCTGGTGGATGAATCGGTCGGTGAAGGCCCGCAGAAACCGCCCCGCGCCAAATTGCAGCACCGTCTCCGGGCTCATGCCCCCACCTCCACCACCGCCTTGATGACCCCTGTCTCAGGACGGGTGAACAAGGGAAAGACCTCGATCAATTCATCGAAGCGGGTGCGATGGGTGATCCAGGGGCCGGTGTCCAGCCGCCCCTCTTCAATCAACCGAATGATCCGGGTGAAATCGGCCGACAGCGCATTCCGCGAACAGAGCAATGTCCCCTCAGGCCGATGAAACTGAGGATGCTTGAACTGCACAATGTCGGTGGTGATGCCGACAAACACCAGCCGCCCGGCATGCGTGATCAACCCGAACGCGTTTGACATCGACTGATTGTTCCCGGTGGCGTCGATCACCACATCGGGCAGGTGTCCGTCCGTCAGATCGCGCAGCTCCTGTTCCAATTGGGAAGAGGGTTGCAGGGTCTGCGTCACACCCATCACGCGTCGGCAGAACTCCAAACGCCCCGGGTGCATATCCAACACGATCGTCTTCGCCCCGGTCAGCTTCACAAACTCCAGCGTCGCCAATCCGATGGGGCCCGCCCCGATGATCAGGCACGATTCATGAGCCTGCAGCCCCGAACGATTCACCGCATGGCAGCCAATCGCCAGGGTCTCGACCAGCGCCAACTGCTCGTACGAGAGCTGCCGTGAGATGTGCAGTTTGCGGGCGGGCACCAGGAACTGCGGACGCAGCCCCCCATCACAGTGAACGCCCAGCGTCTGATGCTTCTCGCAGCAGTTGGTGTGCCCCCGCCGGCAGGCATAGCACTGCTGGCAATTGATGTACGGCTCCACGGCACAACGGTCCCCGGGCGCCACCTGGGTCACCCCGGAACCCACCGCCACCACCTCAACTCCCAGTTCGTGACCGGGAATCCGCGGATAGCTGAAAAACGGCATTTTTCCCAGGTATCCGCTGAGATCGGTCCCGCAGATCCCTACCGTATCGACCCGGACCAACGCCTCTCCGGGTCCAGGCATCGCCGGGGCGGGAATGTCCAAGCGCCGCCACTGCAGCGGGGCTTCCAGGGAGAGAGCTTTCATGGCAGGTGTGGGCGAAGGAATTCTCGGCAGCGGTGTAGTCGCGGAAACTGGCGGCGGTCAAACCCGACCGCTGGGGGCTGGCAGAGGATCGTTATTTTCCGCGAGTCCTTCCTGGTAGTACCAGTTGTGAATCGGCGCCAGAATCGCCCGCACTTCGGCCACCAGCGCCTGGTCGAGAGGCAGGCTGGCCCAGCGGGCCCATTGTTCGACATTCGCGGGATTGGCCGACCCCACGACACAGGTGGACATGGCCGGATTGGCGATGGAAAACTGGACGGCGAGTTGGGCGATGTCGACCCCGCGGGTCCGGCAGTGCTCGGCCGCCTGACGACAGAGGGACCGCACCTCGGGGGTGGCTCGATGCCACGGAGGCAATTCGGCGTTCGTCAGCAGCCGGGCGGAAAACGGAGCGGCATTCATGATCCCCACCCCCTGCGACTCGAGGTAAGGAACGAGATCGCCAAACATCGTGTTCTGCAGGGTGTAGTGGTTGTACGACAACACGACATCCAGCGGCGCCTGGTCAAGCACCCACCGGAAGATGTGCATCGGATATCCACTGATTCCCACGAAGCGCACCTTGCCAGACTGCTGGATGCGGCGCAGGGCTGGCAGAGTCTCTTCGACAATCTGCCGCATGTCGACGAATTCAATGTCGTGACAGAGGATGATGTCGAGGTGGTCGACCCCCATCCGGTGCAGGCTCACATCCACGCTTTCCGCCACGCGCTTCGCCGAGAAATCGAAATGTGCCCGGTCGTATCGCCCCAGCTTGGTTCCCAGCAGGTAACTGTCGCGCGGGACTCCCCTCAACGCGAAACCAAGCAGGCACTCACTGGTACCCCGCCCGTAAAACGGCGAGGTGTCGATGAAGTTCATCCCCAGGTCGAGCGCAACCCGAACCGAGCGCAGTGCCTCATTCATGTCGACGGCGCGGAACTCCTGGCCCAACGACGAAGCACCGAAGCTGAGAACGGGCAGCTCGAGACCCGTTTTTCCCAGGGGGCGGCGTTGCATCAGATCATTCCTCACTCGCAGGTGTCAGACAGAAAACCAATTCCGCGCGCCGCCCGACCAGGTCGCGACACCACCTGGTTTTCGCCGCGGACCACAGCACGCCGACTCTCGGCGGAGCTCTCCCCGCATGGTCAAGCCCAGGTTTCGGGAAGCCTAACCCGACCCCTTCACCGCAGCCGCGATCCGGGCAAGCGACCGCTCTTTCCCCAGCAAAACC
>CAIOTJ010000495.1 GCA_903861195.1 uncultured Planctomycetaceae bacterium
ATTTTGCCGCAATTCCCGGGTCGCCAGTGGAAAACCAAGTCCGAAGCGTTGGACGTAGCCCAGGGACTTCATGGCTTCCGCCAGCAGGGGGTTGCGATTTGCGGGTCGGAACTGGTCGATCGCAGGTCCTGCAAATCCCAGTAGTTCGGCAGAAGATCGAACTGTTTCTGCATCAGTGGCTCAAGCTTCTCGGGCCTGGCACACAACACGGCCTGAGACCCCGAGGCGAGTTGTTCCAAGTCGGCAAACTCACGGTCCAGACTCCCGACCACCCGCTGACTGGCCGCCACATACTGGTCATTCAGGGCTTCTTTATGACGAGTGTCCTGGGCGGCCATCACATTCGGAAAACGCTGGGGGCGGCCACGATGCGGGCACGCCGTGCGGGACGTGGCATAGTCAATCGTGCAAAACTCACACGGCACATTGCGTGGCATGACAACGCCGCCTCAAGACACCTGCTCGAAATCACAACACAGCGGAAGCCAAGCCGGAAAATTGTCCGCCAAGACTATCACTGCACTTGACATCTGTATCTTACCGCTCCCAAGGGGTATCGCCAAGAGTGAAATCAAGATTTTGCAGCCCCGGGGAAGGTTGCGGCGTTTTGTGAGGAGGTCGACGGGCATCCGTCGCGATCCATTCGTGATTGCACGCCGTGTTCTCACAGCCTTTGGCTCCGGCCAATTGGTCGCTATCCGTTTCCCCATTTGGCTCCAGGAGTAGGCGCGACTGTCATCGAAGAAACTCATTCAATCGAGCGGCGATCAGTCGCCGTCGCTCCGCCAGAAAGTCTTTGTATCGGGCTGGTTGCAGCAGTTCGGGATCCGTGGGAATGCATTGGGCCGCCAATGCCGGTGCGGCTCCCTTTTCCAGCAGGGGCGAGAAGTAATCCGCCGGCGACTTGTCGCTGATTCGGCGGTTGGTCTTGCCCCCGATGAATGCCAGATTCGCAATGTCGTCCGCTTCCCGGGAGGTGTAATCGTGTTTCAGTTGCGCCTTGGGGAACACATGGTGGAACTGCAGTTTATGCTGCGCTCCGGAATGATCGAGCGCGATGCGGAGGTTGCTGTTCCAGTCTTTGGCGCCATTCGCCCGGAAGGCCAGAAACATTGTTTTGAACAGCGCACTCCGCTGGTTTCGTCCCGCCAATTCTTCGGGGGCGACTTCCAACACCCCGACCTGCAATCGCAGTCGATCCATCAATTCGCTGGCCCCGCCGCCCGCGCGGACGATCGCCAGATCCTGGTCCAGCAAGGTCTCCGTCGAGCCCCGGGAGTACCTCCCCTTGGCATTCGCCAGCAGAACCCAATGACGTAATGCATCCGCTTCGTCGGCTGGAATCTGATAGCCACGCTTGTGCCCAAAATAACTGAGTGCCACCAGCAGAAAGGGAGACGACAACAGCGTGGGACTTTCAATCCCACAGTTGTTCTTCATGAAATTGATGGCGAAGTCCATTCCCTCCACACATTCGTCCCAACCTTTTTGCAGTGCTGTGACAGGCAGGGTATGGACGGTTTGAAACCGCGACTGGCCGGTGCTGAACGCGACCAGATTCTTGAGGTGCAAGCCCAGATCCAGGTCAAAGCCACGATCTTTCGTGCACTGCTCTTCGTAATCCTGGAATCTTCTCAGGGCTCCCTTCCACTTGGCTGTGATCTGAGCCAGCGCGAGATCCGAACTGCGCAGCTTGGCACCAAGGGAATTGACTCGCACAAAAATTTCGGTGACCTCGTCATAGGAAAGTGTGCGTTCGAGCACATCCATGCGATAGACATACTTCCGGATTCCCCGGAGCCGGGCCAGCCGCTGGCTGTACTTCTTGTACCGGGGATCGTTGACCCGTTCGATGCCGGCTCGTTCGAGAAACGGCGCGTCTTCGTCTGTCTTGAACACTTCCGTGACCTTGACCCATTGCGGCAATTGCTCAAGCTTGCGGGTGCCAACAACGAAAGTCATCTTGTTGAATCGCTGCTGCAATTCATCTTCTGTGGAATCGGCATCATCGTCGGCAGGGATGAGATCATCCTCTTCCTCGTCGTCGTCCTCGTTTTCATTCACCTCAGTCACCACCGCCAGTTCATCGGGATGCTCCAGATTGAACAGCACGTCGATGGGACGTTTGCGTCCTCGTACCATCACAG
>CAIOTJ010000496.1 GCA_903861195.1 uncultured Planctomycetaceae bacterium
GAGAGCCGAGTTGTTCAAGGCGGGAGCCCACGATTTGCTACTGTGTCGGGACGAGACGGTGTTGAATCTGTCAGTGGCCTCCTCCAAGAGCCAGCGTTCCCCCGCCTGGACCGAGGCTTGGGAGCGTGCCGCGACAGGGGCCGCCTTGATTGGGTTGCGTCCGGATGCGGTGTCGCGATTTCAAGTGGCAGGGGCCAGCTACACGGCTTTGTTGAACGACTTTCTGGGTCGACTTTCTGGATGGAGTGGATCGGCCGAGTTCGCTCTGGCGTCTCTGGATCTGAATCAGGACCGTTGTCAGGTTCAGGTCATTCCCAAAATGGGTTTATCCACGCGGAGTCTGCTCGCCACCGTTGAGAGTTTGCAAGAGAATTGGCAGAGTCGTTTGGCGCAACCCGTGCCCCCGGGTGGACAGCGGCCGGAGAACTACGACCCCGTCATTGGCAATACCTGGTGTCAGCGGCTGGTAAATCATTGCCCCGCCGAGGCTCTGGCCGATCGGCTGCAGGTTGAGCCTTCCCTTTCAGCCATGTTGGGAATTGTTTTGAGCTTGCGGGATTTGCCTCAGGAAGTCGTCAGCTTTGAACGGCACTGGGCGTCTCATCACGCGGCGTATTTACAGCAGTCGCTGGATCTTCTGCGGAGTGCGCTGCTTGCGTATCGGGTTGATCATGGAGAGTTTCCCCCTCTGGCACTGCGACAGCATCCCTCTGCTCCTCCGCATAGCTGGAGGGTGGCGTTGCTTCCCTACGTCGGACGGCAGGATCTGTACGACCGATATCGGTTTGATCTACCATGGAACAGTCCCGAGAATTTGCAGCTGTTGTCGAATATTCCAGATATTTATCGCGGATTTGGATCGCTGTCGAATACATCCGCAATTCATCATGGAGCGGGACTTCCTTCGGCCGCCTTTTCGCGGGTGCTGAATGATTGGACCGAAGTCGACGCCTTGCTGCTGTTCGGTTCTTCGGCGGGGTCCATTCCCTGGACAGCACCCATGGATGGTGTTTCCGCCCGCGCTCTCCTGCGTGGTCCGGAGCGGCAAGGCCCCTTGGGGGGGCTGGCCGAGCTGACAACGGGCGATCTCGAGCAGCGGATCTGGTCGACCCCTGGCGAGTCGATGTCCGAGTAGTCGCTGCCTGGTCCGGAATGACGTGCCGTGGGGCTTTGACCCGCCGACTTGCTCCGGTACACTGCAGTTTCCTGCAGGACATAAGGCCAAGGCTCCCGGTTCATGGAACAGCGTTACATCGTTCGCTACGGACTCCCCCGTCATGTGGCAGAGTTTGGCGTGCGTGGACGTGGAGAATATTTCCGCGGCGCTCAGGTTGTGGTCCGCTCGGATCGGGGCCATGAGGTGGGTGAGGTGTTGTGTCCCGCCACGGAACGGACCCGGGAGTATCTCGGGGCCACCGACATCCGGGGGAGCATTCTGAGGGAGTTGAACGATCAGGACCGCCGTCGGATCGAGGAATTGCGGGACCTGGAGCCAACAGAGTTCCAGGGATGCCGGGAGTTGATTGCCGAGCATTCCCTGGCGATGCATTTGGTCGACGTGGAGCATCTGTTGGGGGATGAGCGGCTGGTTTTCTATTATGTCTCGGAAGCGCGGGTTGATTTCCGTGAACTGGTGAAGGCTCTGGCCAGCCGTTTTCAATTGCGGATCGAGATGCGCCAGATCGGTGTCCGTGACGAAGCCAAGTTTCTGGCTGACTATGGGGATTGCGGGAAGCCCGTCTGCTGCAACACGCATCTGCGAGAGATGCCGCCGGTTTCGATGAAGATGGCGAAACTGCAGAAGGCTTCTCTGGATCCTACCAAGATTTCCGGACGGTGCGGCCGACTGAAATGTTGTCTGAGATACGAGTACGACACTTATGAAGAGCACCGCCGTGAAATGCCTGGAGTCGGCTCGACTGTGCTGACGCGGAGGGGGCAGGGGAGAGTCACCGCCCAGGAGTTGCTCGCCCGGAAGGTTCTGGTGCAATACGAAGACAATCGACTGGTCCTGACGGACCTCGCCGAGGTGGTGACGGTTGTCAGTCGGGGACGGAAGCCGACAGACGAAGAATGAGCGGGAGGAGCGGGAATTGAGTGACGTGTCTCCCCGGGAGGATCTGAGCGCCTCGCCTTTGCCGCTGCCTCCCCCGCGCCCAAAAACCGGCCACAAGGGAACCTTTGGGAGGGTGCTGGTGGTGGCGGGGAGTCGGGGAATGTCGGGTGCCGCCTGTCTAGCGGGAATGGGGGCCCTGCGGGGGGGGGCAGGGTTGGTTCACCTGGCTGTGCCATCCTCGATTGAATCGATCGTCTGCGGCTACGATCCCTCTTATTTGGTCCATGGCCTGTCCGACAATCACGAAGGTCGATTGGATGCCGGCTGCGAAGTCCCCCTCGGGGAGTTGCAGCGGGGGATGGATGCGGTGGTGATCGGTCCTGGTTTGGGTTCTTCGCCGGGGGGGCAGACACTTGTCGCTGATTGGCTGGGCTCGCTCTCGACCCCGCTGTTGCTGGATGCCGACGCATTGAATGCCTTGGCGGTGCAGGGGTGGGGCCTGCGTGAAGTGCGCCCCGCCGGTCCCCGGCTGATCACCCCACATCCAGGCGAGATGGCGCGGCTGCTGGGGTTGTCGACGGCGGACGTTCAGAGGGACCGGCTGATGCACGCGGCCGGTCTTGCCCGTCTCTGGCGGACGACGGTCGTCCTGAAGGGGGCAGGAACCATCGTTACCGATGGCGACCGGTGGGCGACCAACTCCACGGGCAATCCTGGCCTGGCCACGGGGGGGACCGGGGATGTGCTCAGCGGGTTGCTGGGTGCGCTGCTGGCCCAGGGGATGGAAGTGTTTGAAGCAGCCCGTTTGGGGGTCTGGCTGCATGGTACGGCTGGCGACATTGCCGCCGCCGAATTGAGCGAGCCCGGTTTGATTGCTTCGGACTTGCCACGGTATTTGGGGGCTGCCTGGCGCAGGGCATTGCCAACCCGCGCAGTTGGCCGGAGTCGCTTGGGGTTCAGCGATTCCGCAGGTGCAGCCTCAGCAGATTGAGGGCCGACTTGGTCAGGCGTGCCTGGGCAATCGCTGGATCTCCAACGAGGTTCAATTCCCGAACCTCAACCATTTGGGGTGTGGCGAGTGCGTAGTGGGCCAGGGGAACATCGGTGAACCCTTCGTGAACTGCGGCCCGGGATCTCGGGGTGATGGCCAGCGCGCAATCGGCCTGGAGCCTGGCCCGAGTTGCTAGCGCGAGTTGAGATGCCCGGTCCGGGCCATGCGGATCGGTTTCCCGGAGTTTCGCGGGTGACATTCCCAGGACCGTCGCCAGGGCTTCGTCCGAGAGGCCGCACAAGCCGCCTCGAAAAACTCCACCGTTCGGATCGATCCGTTGCAGCCGGCGCGCCAGCAAACCTCCTGAGGCCCCCTCGCAGGAGGCCAATGTCTCGCCGCGGGCACTCAATTCGCGAACCACGATGTCTTCGAGTTCCTCCTCCTCCTCGCCATACACATGCTCTCCGAGGCGTTCGAGAATCTGTTGTCGAGTCGTGAAGATTTTGTCTTGGGCGGTGTCGGGAGAGGGGGCCTCGGCAACGATACGCAGGGTGATTGTGGCTTCATGAACTGTAATTCCCACTTCAGGATCCCGTCCTCGGGCCGTAATGTCTCCCAACAGTTCCTCGGCGGCAGACTCTCCCAGCCCGAAACACTGGAGTCGGGCATGGCGAATGACCCGTCCCGTGGCCAGCGATCCCAGTCTCGGCAGGATCTGTTCCCGAAACATGGGTTTCATTTCACTGGGGACACCCGGGAGGGCCGCAACTCGGCAAGGAGGCCGCGAGCCGCGGGGAATCTCCAACCAGATTCCGGGGGCGGTTCCGCGGGGGTTCGGAATGGGTGTGGAACCCTCGGGAAACATCGCCTGAATGACGTTGCGTTCGGGCATCTCCCGGCCCCGACGGGCGAACATGCTCCGGATGATCTCCAGAGAGGTCTCATCCAGGACGAGGTCGACCTCCAGCATCCGGGCCAGCGCCTCACGGGTCAGATCATCCAGAGTTGGGCCCAAACCCCCTGTGATGACGATCAAATCGGCCCGGTCGACCGCCACCCGAAAGGCGTTGATATTCGCCTGCAAGTCGTCGGCCAGCGTCGTGTGATAGTGGACCGCAATTCCGACCGCGGCCAGTTCGAGGCTCAGCCATTGGCTGTTGGTGTCGAGTTTGGCACCGCTGGTGAGTTCGGTGCCGATGGCGATGGTCTCGGCTGGCATGAGTTCAGTATCTGAGATCGAAGGAGACTCCGGGGGCCTCATGGTTCGCGTCGAACCAGGGATTGACCCTCCACCGGGATTCGGCTGCGGACAGCCGGGACAACGCGACCGATTTTCCGATGGTGTAACCCAGGATGGATCCAAACACCACGTCGGACAGGTCATGCTCACGCTGGTCGATGCGGCTCCAGCCTACCAGCCCAGCCAGAGCATAAGCCGGCAATCCCGCCCCCCATCCGTACCAGGTTTCAACGTTGGCCGCGATGCAGAAGCAACTGGAGGCATGAAACGACGGAAATCCAAATCGCCCATCCTCGAAATCATTCGATGGGCGTTGGGTGTCGGCGATACCTTTGATGGCGACCGTTGTCGCTGAGGTCAGGGAGTAGGCTGAGATGGTTGAGCGAAAGAAGTCGTGGAGCGGTTCGTCCTGCCGCCACAAGCTGTAAGTGTATCCCAGGAGCAACGTGGGGACCTGCCACTGGAATTCGCCAAACTGTCGCAGCACCTGCGAACCGGTTCCCCACCGATCTGGTGAACTCGCTGTCCAGGCCCGGACCTCCCCATCGGCTTCCTCTCGCAAGCCCAGAGAGACTCCTGTGCCGATGCCCAGGATGAGTGCGTTTTCCCAGACGAACAAAGAACGCAGATCGGACTGCAAGTCGGGCCAACAGTCGCGCAGATCGTCTTGCAAGGTGAACAGCGGGACTGTTTCGGCACTCAAGGCCGGGTCCAGATCCCGCCAGTCCAAGGGCAAAGACTCGTTGGACGACTCGCCCAGTGCCGCTCGTTGCAGTCCCAGCATCAAAAGAGGATCGGAGAGTGGATCTGCTGGAGAAGACTGATCGAGCGGAGCGAGCCCCGGCGGAAGCGGAGTTTCCTCTGGGATTTCCAGGAAATTCCCAGCGTTTGACGGCGCGGAGCTGGGAGCGAATTCAGGCCGAGCTTGGTCCCCGAGCGACTGGCCACCGCCCAGAGAAACGGTGGAGAAGCGTCCGTCCGCGACTCCGACCGATCTCGGGGTCTTGTGGTGTCGAAAGGTACGGTCCGGTTCCGCGCCCGCGAGCGGGAGGTTGTGCAGACAGCAGCCGAGGAGGACTGCGATGGCGACGGTGCCGGACGGCCGAACACCAGCAGGTGTGTTCGGATTCCCCGGATCAATCGCCAAGCAGAAGAAGGGGCGCAGGCGGAACATAAGAACTCACTTCGGACCTCTGTGACCGCTGCTAACAACGAAAACGCCACAAACACTACAGACTGCCAGAGACGGCCGGAACGGTCTCAATTCTCGGTGGCAGTCAACTTTTTGAGCAGTTCAAGGGCCTCAGGGTCGCGGGGTGAGATGGTGACGGTCTCTTTCGCCAACGCGATTGCCTCTGTTTTTCTGTTCAGTTTTTGCAAGGTTTGAATGAGCAGGGCCCGGGCGCGGCTATGGACGGGGTCGACCATCAGACAGGCTTGCAAGGGGGCCACTGCGTCGGCATACCGATCCAATTGCGACAGCACCCGGCCATGCCTGTACATCGCTTCAGAATAGTCGGATTTGAGTCGGCTTGCCTCGGCATAGGCGGCGGCGGCCGATTCCCACTCGCGGTCACTTTCGAGAGCGGTCCCGAGCGCGAATCGGCAAAGCGGGTCATTGGGGAACTGGCGGACAGCATCGCGAAGGATTTGGGTGGCCTCGGACAGACGGCGTTGTCGCAGCCGAATCTGGCCCAAATTAATCCGTAGTCGGGCAAGATCGGGACGGGTTTGAATGAGTTTCAAAAGCAAATCGGCCGCTTCGTCGTAGCGCTCCTGAGACAGCAGAGCGTCGGCGGTCCGCGCCAGGCGGTTCGACGATTTGTCCTCTTGCTCCATGACAGCGAGAAATTCGTCGGGCAGGCTGGGACGAGTCTGGGGCAACAGACTGGCGGTTTCCTCCAGATCGGCGGCGGCGATCAAGTCTCCCCGCATCCGCATCAACCGGATTTTCTCGACCATGACATCGCGCGATGAAGAATTGATCTCCAGGGCCTGTTGCAGACGCTGCTCGGCTTCGTTCAGCTGCCCCAGGCTCATCTCGAGGCGTGCCAGGCCGAGAAGAGGATCAGCACTGCGCGGTGCGAGTTCAGCGGCCTGGAGGTATTTGCGACGCGCTTCCTCCGGTCGATTGAGCCGAACCAGCAGGTTTCCGGATCGCATGAACAGTGGTGCATAATTTGGCCGATAGCGTTGGGCATTGCGATATGTTTCTGCGGCGTCCGACAGGTTGAAGTCCTCCTCAACAATCCCTTTGTAGTATCGCCACCGGAACTGTTGGGGGTCGAGTCGCACGGCCTGTTGGAAACATTCGAGGGCCTCGTGGCGGAACTCGTGGGCGTAACACAACATCCCAAGCCGGCCCCGTGCCAGGGCCGAATCGGGTTCATTGCGGGCTTCCAGCAGTGCTTCTTCGATGGCGAAAGCGATCGCTGGAGAGGCCCGGGACGTGTCGATCTCCGGTGGTGGGGGTATCGGGGGAGCAGCGAACCAGACGTAAATGGCACCGATGCTGATCAGCACCCCCAAAGCCACCAGATAGGCACGCACTTCGTTCACGAGATCGTCTCTTGGAGAGTCAGCCGGAGCGTAGGCTTCGCCCATAAATTACCGACCAACCGGTAAAAAGTCTCGGTGGGGGAGATCTCCCTTCCAATTCGCCAGGAATATCTTGCCGCCAGACTCGGTCAAGATCCTGGGGGGCTGGGGGCTGGGGGCTGGGGGCTGGGGGCTGGGGGCTGGACTTCGGTTTTCGTTCGAATGGCTGCCGGGTGAGTGAGCGTTGAAAGCGACTTCACCACGATTCGCCGCTCGGACGATACCTGAGTGTTCCCCTTGTCGAGTCAGGTTGTGTCTGAAAAGTCAGCAGTTGTTTAATGTGTCAGCAGGTTTTGCCTATTGCTTCCGCAGGCTGGCTGAGATTCCTATCGAGAGAGAATCTCCAGGCGAGGACTTTCTCCAGTTTCAATCTGCGGAAATCTTGGGAACTTGTGATGAACAAAGTCGACTTCCAGGGAAATTTTTGGACTTTGGAACGCAACTCGCCTCAGTCGCATGATTGCCCAACTGAATTTGTCCGCGCTGTTCGGGAAATGTCTCCCGCGAGTTGGGCAGTTCCTCGACGAGAGCATCCTCGGATCATGAGTCATCGCTGGCTAGGACTGTCGCGTGTCTGTGCCCTGTGGGGAGTGTTGTTACTGTGGAACGGGCCGCTGGCGGCGCAGGAGGGGGCCTCGGAAGCGAGTCCTCCCGCTGCAGCGCCGGCTCCTGCCGTGACGCTTCCTCCGTACATGACGGGAGTCAGTCCCGAGCCAGATAAACCGCTTTGGCCAGATCCGGCCGGGGCCAATTCCGGTTATTGGATCACCCCTTCGGCAGGTCCGGTAGGCGACGACAACCCGGCCCAAAAGACTCCGGCTGAGTTGTACGACCGCATTGCGCACAACATGTTCTCGATCAACACGTTGTGGATCCTGTTGTGCGGCGCGCTTGTCATGTTCATGCAGACAGGCTTCGCCTTGGTCGAAGGGGGGCTCTGCCGGGCCAAGAACTCGGCTCATACTTTCGCCATGAATCTCATGGTGTACCCCTTGGGCTGTCTGGCGTTCTACCTTTACGGCTTTGCCCTCGGATGGGGGAACTGGTTCAACGCACCTGTCGCTCCCGGTTGGTACTCGCCGATGGGGCCAGGCACATCGTTGCTCAATTCAGGTTTCGCCCTCACCATTGGGGAGAAAGCGTACGGGCTGTTTGGAACGAAGGGATTTTGCCTGAATGGAATGGATGATGTGGGCGTAATGACCCTGTTCTTCTTCATGATGGTGTTCATGGACACGACCGCAACCATTCCGACGGGGACCATGGCGGAACGGTGGGCGTGGAAGAACTTCTGTCTCTTCTCTTTGTGGGTAGCTCTCCCCTACTGTCTGTTCGCCCACTGGGTCTGGGGCGGCGGATGGTTGGCCCAATCGGGCCTCAATTGGGGCTTCGGGCACGGGGTGGTCGACTTCGCTGGCTCCAGTGTGGTGCATGCGATGGGAGGGGCCATAGCGCTCGCCGGCGGTTTGATCATCGGGCCGCGGATCGGCAAATTTGTCAATGGGCGTCCCCAGGCGATTCCGGGCCACAACCTCCCTTTCGTGATTTCAGGCACTTTCATCCTGGCTTTCGGATGGTTTGCGTTCAACGCGGGTTCCACTCTCTCCGGCACTGATCTGCGTGTATCGACGGTGGTCGTCAATACGATGCTGGGCAGCGTGGGTGGGGCGATTTCCTGCATGGCGTACCTCATGCTGACTGGACTGAAGCCTGACCCGTCGATGATCTGCAATGGAATGCTGGCCGGACTGGTCGCCGTCACTGCTCCCTGTGCCTTCATCGATAGCTGGGCTGCATTGGTCATCGGCGCGGTGGGGGGCGTGTTGGTGGTGCTGAGCGTCTTCTTCTGGGACCGGTTCGGGCTCGATGATCCTGTGGGAGCGGTTTCGGTTCACGGAGCCAATGGGCTATGGGGAACTCTGGCGCTGGGCCTTTTCGCCAATGGCAAGTATGGCCACGGTTGGAACGGTGTGGTGCGGCCGGAATTTGTCAAAGACTATGGTTCAGATGGGGTTCGTGGACTGTTCTATGGTGATGCCTCGCAGTTGTTTGCCCAGATCCTCTCCTGCGTCACGGTGGCCCTGTTTGGGTTTGTGATGGCTTGGGTGTGGTTCAAGATCAGCAATCTGATCACTCCGATTCGGGTTTCGAAGGATGACGAGGTCGGTGGCCTCGACATGCCCGAAATGGGAGCGATTGGCTATCCGGATTTCATGGTGAAATAAGGGGCTTCCCGGCAAACTGATCAGGTTCCAACTCCCGGAGGCGCATGCCGCCACCGGGAGTTGGTTTTTGCCGCCAACGCCGATTCCTTTCGGAACGGTTCAGTTCACCGCCTCGGGTTGGTCAGACGAGCGTTCTGGGGCTTCGCGGCCAGATCGGTTTCGATTCCAGCGGTTCCGCGTGCGGTATCGAAGGCGACCGCCAGGATCTGGTGAGCGGCGGGATATCCCAGTGAGAACGAATTGGCTCCGATCTGCAGGGTTACAACGCCCGCCTCCCGCGAGTTCTGCCTCACCTCGGCCATGGTGTCGAGTGTGCATCCTTGCTCGGCGAGGTACCTCAAGAAATCGGAAGATTGGTCGATCACCCGAATGACACGCACCCGGCTGCCGGTGGTCCACTTCGTCACCGGGATGCCCTCCTGCGCTTGACAACGCATCAGGCCATCGGCGGCGGGAATCGGGTCGCCGTGCGGATCAACCGTCGGCTGCCCGAGAAATTCATCGATTCGGTCGACCAGCACGTCACTGACCGCATGCTCCAGGTTTTCGGCCTCTTCATGAACTTCATCCCAGGTCAGGCTCAGTGTTCGGACCAGGAAGCTTTCGAGCAGGCGATGGCGGCGAACCATCCGCAAGGCCAGTTTCCGGCCTGTTGGCGAGAGTGTTACCCCTTCATAAGGGCGGTATTTGACCAGTCCCCCTTCGGATAATGTTTTCAACATGGCGGTCACAGTACCCGGTGAAACCCGCAACGAAGTCGCCAGCTGGCCAGTCGTGACGAGGTCGGCACCGCTGACCTGGGATTGCTGGAGGATTGTCTTGAGATAATTCTCCACCGTCAGGCTCGCCATGATTTTTTGGGCAGTCAAAAAAATTGTTTGGGGGAGGTTGACGCGTGGGGCTGAGCGGGCGAAAATTGGGAGATGAAGTGTTGCACATCTCCCCCTGATGAATCAATTCCACGCCCACTTCGATCCGGCATGTTCCGACGGATGCGGTGGTGGATGATGGTCTGTCTGCTGGGGATGGGGCCAGGCTGCCGCCCAGATCCGGCGAATGAGAACCTCGCTACAACAGGTGAGGGGATCTCGGTTCTGGTCACAACCGGTATGATCGCGGATATCGCGCAAGCCGTCGTGGGGGATGCCGGGCAAGTCACGGTCCTGATGGGACCGGGAGTCGATCCCCATTTGTACCAGCCGACGACGCGTGACCAGCGGCGGCTGCGGCAAGCCGATGTGGTGCTCTACAACGGGCTGCATCTGGAAGGGAAGCTGGTCGACGTTTTCGAGGCGTTGTCCCGCGAGAAGACGGTCGTGGCGGTCAGTGCGGGAATTCCCGCCGACAGACTCTTGGGGGGCGCGGAGTCTGGTGGCCAGCCCGATCCCCATGTGTGGTTTGATGTGGGGCTGTGGAAGTTGGCGACAGAGGTCGTCATCAACACCCTGGCAGCCGAGGTACCCGGCGAAGCCAAGGGATTCCGCAGCCGGGGCGATCGATACCTGGAGGAGTTGGAAATTCTTGACCAGTACTGCCGCACAAGAGTTGCCGAGGTTCCCGCCGAACGGCGGGTCCTCGTCACCAGTCACGATGCGTTTCAGTACTTTGGCAGAGCTTATGGGTTCGAAGTGTTTGGAATTCAGGGGATCAGCACCGAGAGTGAAGCAGGTCTGCGGCGACTGGCTGAGTGTGTGGATTTGATTCGTGAACGGAAAGTGCCGGCGATCTTTCCCGAGTCGAGCGTCTCCCCCGCGGCGGTTCAGCGCGTGGGCCAGGACTCGGGAGTTCGCCTGGGACCCGAGTTGTATTCGGACGCTCTGGGGGCGGCGGATGGGCCGGCGGGAACCTACCGCGGCATGATCCGGCACAATGTCGATCTGATTGTCGAAGCGCTTCGCGAGCCTCGTTTATGAACGACAGTCCGGCTGTGGAAATCCACGACATGACGGTCAGCTATGACAAGCGGCCGGTGCTCTGGAATGTGGATGTTTCGCTGCCTTCCGGCGAACTGGTGGGGGTGATTGGTCCGAACGGCGCTGGTAAGAGCACCTTGATCAAGGCGGCCTTGGGATTGCTGCCGGTCGATCGTGGCTGGGTGCGATTCTTTGGTGAGCCACTGGCCAAACAACGCTTGTCTGTGGGCTATGTTCCGCAGCGGGAGAGCGTGGATTGGGACTTTCCCGTCACAGTCCGGGACGTGGTTCTGATGGGGACTTACGGCCGACTGGGATGGTTTCGGTCGGTGAGGGCGGCGGAGCGGCAACTGGCCGATCAATGCCTGGCAGACGTCGGCATGTTGCCGTATCGCAATCGCCAGATCTCGAATCTTTCGGGAGGAGAACGGCAGCGGGTGTTTCTTGCCCGGGCCCTGGCCCAACAGAGCCGGGTGTACTTCATGGATGAGCCTTTTGTGGGAGTCGACGCGGCGACGGAATCGGCCATCATGGGGCTGTTGAGGCAACTCAAGGAGCGTGGCTGCACGGTGGTGGTCGTCCATCACGACTTGCAGACTGCCCCGGTCTATTTTGACCGGATTCTGTTGTTGAACATGAGGCTCGTCGCGAGTGGTCCGACCTCCTCGGTCTTCACTCCCGAACTTCTGCAGCAGACCTATGGCGGGCGGCTGACCATTCTCTCGGAAGCTGCCGACCGGGTGGCGGTCATTCGCCGATGATCACTCCCACCGCGACCTCTCCTGCTGTGGCCTCTTTCGGGGCCGAGATGCTCCGCTTTTGGAGTTTTCAGGATGGGAGTGTGCGGACGGCGGCCGCCGGGATGGTGCTGCTGGGAATCAGTTGTGGATTGCTGGGCAGCCTGATCGTGCTGCGGCGGATGTCGTTGTTGGGAGACAGTCTGGGGCATGCCGTTCTGCCGGGCCTGTGCCTGGGCTTTATGGTGACCTGGACCAAGCATCCCGTCTGGCTGTTCATCGGAGCCCTTGTGGCGGCCCTTGTGGCCGGAGGGTTGATTGCGCTGATTCAGCGCGGCTCCCGGTTGAAGCCGGATGTGGCGATGGGGTTGGTGCTCTCGGGATTCTTTGGTGCGGGATTGATGATCATGTCTCGGATCCAGTCCGATCCACGGGGGGGACAGGGGGGCCTGAATCAGTTCTTCTTTGGACAGGCTGCCGCCCTGAGGGATGTCGACCTGCTGCTGATCGGCATCGTCACGGTGTTGATCGTGCTCTGTGTCCTGTCGCTGTTCAAGGAATGGGCGGTGTTTTGTTTCGATGAGGGCTTTGCCTGCGCGCTGGGGTTGCCTGTGCGGCGGCTCCACTACCTGCTGGTGTTGCTGACGGCCATGGCGATTGTGATTGCCATTCAGGCTGTGGGAGTCGTGCTGTTGTCAGCCCTGCTGATCACTCCGGCCGCGACGGCCCTGTTGTTGACCGATCGGTTGCCGCGCATGTTGGGGATCGCGGTCGCCGTCGCAGTCGTGGGGGGCCTCGGAGGATTGAATCTCAGCTCCCTGAGCACCGAGGTGCTGGTCTACGGATGGAATTGGCTGGGGGCGTGGAGTCGGTTTCTGGGCCTGGGATGGCCTCGTCTTCGAATGGCGTCCAGTCTTCCGACGGGTCCGACTGTGGTTCTGGTTTTGGCGTGGATGTTTCTGGTGGCCTGGGTGTTCTCCCCGCGCTATGGGATGCTCCGTGTCCTGCTGCGACGCTGGCGGCGTTCGGCGGCGAAGGATCAGCCCGCAGGAGAGACTTGAATGTTAGCCGACTGGCTGCTGACGCAGGGGATGACTGTGACGACCGGCTCTTACGGCGGTTCCCTGGCGGCCGCATTGGGCGGGGCCCAGGAGGGGCTCTGGTCCAAACCGGTACGGTATGACACGCTCTGCATTCTGGCCCTGAGCCTGTTTGTCTCCCTCTCCTGTTCCTGGCTGGGATGTTTCCTGATTCTTCAGGGGCAGGCTTTGCTGGGGGATGCCCTGAGCCATACCGTGCTGTTGGGGCTTGTCCTCGCGGTCCTCTGGACCGGGAGTCTGGGGAGCGGGACGTTGTTGCTGGCGGCGGTCTTTACCGCGGTATTGACCGCTCTGATGATTCAGTTGGTGTCGCGAGGCTCACGAGTCAAAGAGGACGCTGCCACAGGCATTGTCTTCACGACGTTGTTCGCCCTCGGGGTGGTGTTGCTGTCGAGCTTTGTGCCGCGGCTGCATCTCGACGTACAGCACTCGCTGTATGGCAACCTGGATTTTGTGCCCCTGGAAGAGAAGTTCTCGCTGTTGGGGTTTGGAATTCCGCTCGCCCTCTGGCAGATGGGGGGAGTTTGTCTGGTGTTGTTCGGATTATTACTGACTTGTTATCGCCCGTTGTTGGTCACGGGTTTCGATCCTCAGTTGGCCCGATCGATGGGGCTCTCGGTACCCCTGGTCAAGGTCGGATTCCTGGTGGCGTTGGCAATCACCGTCGTGGGGGCCTTCAGTTCGGTTGGGGCGATCCTGGTGGTGGGATTGCTGACTGCACCTCCGGCGACCGGATTCTTGCTGTCCCGACGACTTCCCGGGATGCTGTGGTGGTCCTCTGTCGCAGGGGGAGTGTCCGCTGTGGTGGGCTTACATCTTGCTTATTGGCTGAATGTCACCACGGCATCGACAATCGTGGTGTTGGCCTGTGCCCAGTTTGGACTTGCCTTTCTGTGGGCCCCCGATTCGGGGGCCGTTTGGAGGATTTTGCGGCGCGGCCGTTTGCGGCTGCGAACCCGCCAGGAGAATCTGGTGCGGTTGCTGCTGAAAATACAGTCCCGATCTGCCGATTTCTCATCGAGGCCCAAAGAGTTGGCCGCCGAGTTGGGCTGCTCTCGCCTGGCTGTGGCTCTGTGGTTGGTACAACTCCGTTGGAAAGGGTGGATGACACGGGACGATGCCCGTGGGATGCGGCTGACGCCACGCGGGATGGAAGAGGCGCGCCGACTGGATCGGGCCCATCGGCTGTGGGAAGCCTACCTCGTTCAACAGGTGGGGCTTCCGCTCGATCATGTTCATCCCTCGGCAGAGGAGCTTGAACATCTCCTGGACGACGCCCTGCTGGCGCGGCTGGATGATGTGCTGGGTCATCCAGAGACCGATCCGCACGGGTCCCAGATTCCCAGAATCCCCAGCGATCCTGGACAGCCGGGGCGGTTTCCCCTGTCGCAATTGCGCGTCCGGGATGGTGGAGTTCTGGTTGGCTTGGAGACGGCCACCGAGCAGGCGTCGTCGGGTTGGAATCCTTCCTTGGCCGAGCGAATTGCGGGGCTGAGCCTCGAGCTGGGGGGCAGGCTGCAGGTCACCCAGCGGGACAGCGCACAGGAAACCTGGACAGTCCGCTTCGCCAACGGCCGTGAGATTGTCATCCCCCACGAGTTGGCCGATTTGCTGGTCGTCGAACTGGATGGCTGACGATCCGGCAGGGAAACCCAGAAGGGTTCCCTGAATGACAACAGGCCCGGAGGAAGATAAAACTTCCACCGGGCCTGAGTCAGCTCGAGGGATCACATGACGTGAGCCCTGGGTTCGGAGCCAAGTCCAAGTCCCAAAGATCGGGCTCGGCACGGGAATGATGGTGACTTCAGGCGGCGCACAATTCGAGGCGCCACCGGAGTTGAACCTTCAGGAAACGTGCCCCGCGGGCGTCGTAGCAGTAAATGAGGTTCCGGTCCGCAACCCAGATCGCCTCAAGTCGAATACTACGTGGTCCGCGGAGACAGAAATGCAAACCACACGGCTTGCCGTTCCGTCTGACCACCGTCTCCGTCAATCCAAACTGTTCCTGCAAAATGTTTTCTCGATCGCAGAGAGTTTTGTGCACCCAGGCACGCAACTGCTCCAGATCTCGAACGTCCTCAAATCCATCGTCCATCGGCATGTGCATCGTGTCGGGATGTCATTTCCAGAGGATGGTGTCACGCTTCGTGATGGCAGGTTCGCAACAGCCAACAACTGAGGTTATCGGCTTGGCTTTAAGCCTCTTTGTAATGCAGGCTTTGGTGTCGCCAATCCCGGCATGGAGGGAATTTTTTTCGGAGTCGGCACAACCCTTAAAGTCGATGGAAGGGCCTCAGTCGATCCTGTTTTTTTCTGGGCGTGTCTCGCCGATTTCACGGGGGTGACGGTGACCTGGCGAGGACTCGATGCATGGGTCCCGTCCCAGGGGCAGACAGTGCCACTTCATCAGGCCAGTGCCACCACAGCAAAGGAAGCCGGGCAGCACTCTAGTGGAGAGACAGACGCCCTTACCATGCCTTCCCGACCTTGAGGCGATTGGTCATCCCCAGATCAAAAGGGAGGATGGCTCTGACTCCGTCACCTCACTTGAATTGAGCTCAATTCCCAACGGGAGGGAGGTTGGAGTTCGCGATCAGCAGGGTTTCGATTGCTACGGTCGCATTGGGAGAACAGGGGACACGCTCCAGTCTCCGTAGATCCCGTCGGGGAGGAAAATCCAAGTTGCCAACCCGCTTCCCGACTAAACCCTGCCCCGTCTTGCGAAAGCAGGGGGGCCTGGTCCAAGGCCCCACCATTTCACCCGAGGAGAATTCGATCAGCTCCCAGAATCAATGATCTGGGGGACCAGAAAGAACTTCCCATCGGTCTTGGGCGCATTGCTCAGCGCCAATTCCCTCGGCAGCGATGGAACAACAGTGTCGTCACGAAAGACGTTGTTCAACTCCACCGCGTGGGCCATGGGCTCCACGTCATCCGTCGGCACCTCTTTCAGTTGCTCGACGTAATCAAGAATCGTGCTGAGCTTTTGCAGATAATCATCGATTTCGGACTCGACCAGTCTCAGACGAGCCAGTCGAGCCACACGCAGCACCGTCCCGCGATCCAGACTCGTGGACACAGACCAAATCCTGCTTACTTCGTGGGCAGAGTGAAGGGCTTGCGAATTACAGCCTTCACCACACGGCCACTCTTGAGGCACTGCGTACAGACTCGCTTGGTGACGACTTCACCACCATCCTGCACACGCACTCGCTGCAGGTTCGGACGGAAAGCACGACGCGTAATTCCTGTCGTCTTGCGGCCGTTGCCCCCCAGGTACTTCGCTTTGCCGCGTTGGGCCAACTGATTGCCCCGAATCGGCTGTTTCTCACACAAGTCGCAACGCATGCCCATCGAACGAGTTCCTTTTCGAAGCCTCACATCCTGAGCCCCAAGCGGGGAGCCCAAGATCATAACAGATGCCAAGCCGTTTGCAACCGCTTGCTGCCGGTTCTTGACCGGTTCGTTCGACTGCTGGATCCTTGAGCATCGATCATTCTTCAGAGGAGTGGCTTATTGTTCTTGATTGGAGGCTGGTTGGTTGGCCCGAGCTGCGGGATCTCCACGTTCAATTCGGCCCCACAGATGTCCCCCCACTTTCCCATGTACCCAGGTACCGGCATACCATTCATCATGGATCAGGACCCGGGCCGAAAAAGTTCCCAGCCCGGGAATGGTGACCTCATCCAGCGTGATGACTGGCGTTTTCCCCGCCCAGAGGACCTGGAATGGGACCGCGATCGGAAATTCCTTCCCCTGGATTTGCCATTTGGCACCAAACAACCAGGTCGTGTTGTTTAGCTTGGACACTTTTGAGATGGCGTATTTCTCCATCACAGCCGCTTTCTCTTCCGCCCCCTGGGTCACGCTGTAGTTGCCCGCAAAGGCAGAGTTGGCCAGCTTTTCCGCAAACCAGCGATCCAGCTCTTCCTGCGGGGGAATCGCCGTTTTGCGAGCTGAGGTGGGCGGGTTGGTCTCGGCGGTCTTCGGCTCCTGCGGCTGTTCCGCCAGGGCGGCTGTAGCCGTCAGGACGCTGGGGACTCCCAGAGCGACCAGTGAGAGGAAATCGCGGCGTTCGATCGACATGGCAGTTGGGTGACTGGGGTGTGTGAGGCGGAACTACGCTTGGTTCCGGACAATGTCCGCGGTTCACAAGGGTGGGCTCGTGGAACTTGTGAAGGCCGAACCACCATTGTCAGCAAGAAGGGGACTGGCTGGCAACCACAGCCCACTCTGTTTCTAACGCAGCGTGCCGGGGGGGAGGGGTGTGAGAGGATCTCCCCATTCGGCGATTGGCAGGCAATTGCCCCCGGTCTGAACGCTGGCTGCGGTCGGGAATGGCGTCAGCGATGCTCCAGGTGATCTTGACCCTGATCAGGCCCCCGGGATAGAAGCCCGTCTTGGTTTCCCGGAAGTCGGTGGATGTGTACGGGGGATCAGACGCCGGGATCCCTCCGGCAGTTCCCCTCCACCGGTTCCACTGGCCTCGTTCGATTCCCGGAACCTCTCTGTTGATTCTCCTGCAAGCTGGTTCGCACAGTGTCTTTCGTCCAGCCCCGGTGCTGGGTGTGTTGCTGGTTTGTCTCGCTGGATTCGGCTGTGAGTCGACCAGTCTGAATTCCAGCCTCCTTGAGACACTGGCAGGGCGGCCGGTCGTTTCGGAGCAGGAACTGTCACAGCGAAGAGCGTCCTACATCGAGCATCACAATCGCGAAGATCTCTATTGGCTGCTCCAGAATTGTGTCACGACCGGCATGGGAGTTCATGAGGTGGCAGGCGTCATCGGTGAAACTCCCGAGCTGGAGCCCCATAGCCAATGGCTGAAGCAGGCCGATTTCCGCGTTGACGACAAAGTCTACAAATTCGGCCCCGATAGTCAGGGACAGAGTGTCTATCTGCTGTTTCGCGAGGGGCGGTTGATCAATCACAACCCCGATGAATATCGGCCGGACGACTTCGCGATGCAACTCCGGCGCGGCAGATGAATTCCGGGGACCGGGCATCCCGAACAGAACCCAGAATTGTCATCGCGCGGGAGGTGGAGGATCGGCCTCGTAGCGGATAAATCCTGGGGTTTCGGTGACGATAACAGCCTGCGGTTCCTGTGCCTTCGTGGTGACAAACAGCGCCTCGGCCTGGGGAGCGTGTTTCCGGATCCAGGCAAGCCCCCGCTCGGGACCCAGCACGCAGACTGCGGTTGCGTGGCTGTCCGCCATGAGGCAGGTTGGAGCAATGATGGTGACGCTTGCGCGGGTTGTCAGGCCCAGCCCTGTGGCTGGATCGACGATGTGCGAGTACCGCACCCCATCGATCTCAACGAATTGAAACGCGTCTCCGGACGTGGTGACCGCGGCATGTTGCACCAAAAGATGGCGACTCGGCGGACCGTCGGCATCCAGGGGGGCGACACTGATTCGCCAACCTGGCTCGCCAGGGGGAGGGCCGCTGACTCCGATGTCGCCGCTGCCATCAATCAGGGCACTTTTGATCCCGTGCTCCTTCAGAACAAGAAGCGCCTCGTCGATGGCAAATCCCACCGCGATCCCTCCCAGATCCAACTGCATTTTGGGGAGCTTGAGAGTGGCCGTCTGGTGCTCTTTGTCGAGGGACAAGCCCTGCCAGCCGACCGCCTGTCGGGCCTGGGAAAGGACGGCTGCCTCAGGGAGCCGTCGGCTTTTGCGGCTGCGTCTCCATAAGCGGGTCAGCGGTCCGACGGTCGGGTCAAAGGCTCCCGCACTGGCTTTGGCCAACTCGTGTGATGCCGTCAGAATGCGGAACAAATCCTGGCTGATGGCGACCGTACGGCCTGTGCCCGCTGTTGCACACAGGCGATTCAGCTCGCTGTCGGCGTCGTAGTCACTGCAGACGGCATTGAGTTGCAGGATGCGCTGATAAGCCGCAGTCACCCCCCGATTTGCGGACTGTTCATCCGGTGCGTATACTACGACCCGGAACGGCATGCCCATGAGCATTTCCGAAAACGCGTACCGCTGCGGTGGTGCGCCGTCTGCCGAGACGCCAGCCATTGCGGCCGTCAAGGCGAGGGGAAACAGTACATGCGACATTGACGGATCCTGGTGACACATCACCTCTCGGGCGTTCTCCGGCAATTGACAGGCCGGAAGGAATTGAGTTCGGTGATCGCGGCCGCGACTGAAGCGGGTGTCGAGTTTCCAACAGGTGCTTGCGGTGGAGAGGTCGGATTCAGTCATGGTGAGTCTAGGCAGGTTCAAGGGAATGGGGCAAGCGGTGCTCGCCGGGTTGGTCTTGGTGGGGCTTTGTTGGGGAACCCGTCCGCAGGGGCGCATCGCGGAGGCTCAGGACGTGTCGGTCGCCCCGCCGGTGATTCCCATTCCCGAGGCCGAGGCCAAGACCCCGGCCGAGATGAAGGCCTACACCGAAAAGATCACCGGCACCGAAGTGACCTTCGACATGGTGCCGATTCCCGGGGGGGAATTTGTGATGGGGAGTGCCGAGTCGGAAGTGGGGCGAAATCCCGACGAGGGGCCTCAACATACGATGAAGATCGCCCCGTTCTGGATGGGGAGATGCGAGGTCACCTGGGATGAGTACGACGTCTGGAGCTTCAGTCTGGACGTGAAGCGGCGCGAGACGTTGAAGCTCGACTCGACCGCTCGCGACCAACTCTCGGATGCGGTGACACGCCCCACCAAGCCTTATACGGACATGACGTTTCGGATGGGGCACGACGGATTCCCCGCGATCTGTATGACGGGACTTGCGGCTCGGGTCTACTGCGAGTGGCTGACGGCGAAAACCGGCCGTTACTACCGGTTGCCGACCGAGGCGGAATGGGAGTACGCGTGCCGCGCGGGCACGACCACGGCCTATTCCTTCGGGGATGACCCGGCGGGACTGGAAGAGCATTCGTGGTTCATCGACAATTGCGAGAAGTACCAGAAGGTGGGGAAAAAGAAGCCCAATCCCTGGGGCCTTCATGACATGCACGGGAACGTGGCTGAATGGTGCGTCGACCAATACGACGAGGAAGGGTATGCGAAGCATTCCCCCGAGACGCCATTCTTCCTCGCCACCAAGGAGTACCCGCAGGTCGTACGGGGAGGCGGCTGGGATGGGACCGCGGAAATGCTGCGGAGTGCCGGCCGGGACTTTTCGAAGCCGGAGTGGAAAGTTCAGGATCCCCAACTCCCCAAAAGCCGGTGGTACCATACCGATGCCCGGTGGGTTGGTTTTCGGGTGGTTCGGCCCCTCGGGGGAGAGGACATCAAGTTCCCCCAGGTGGAAAAGAGCGTGACCGAAAAGAAGTAGACGGCGAAAAACGTCCGGGGCGGCACAATGAGCGGGCCGACGCGCGGAGACAGCGGATTCTCAGGAATGAGCGGCAGTCTTTCTGGGCGATGGCTTGTGGGAGCCGCAGCCGGGCTGGCCGGGGCCGCGTTGCAGCGGATTCACTCCCGCGAACTGTGCTGTGACGGTGACTTTGAGTGGTGTGTGGTTCAGGCGTTTTGTTTCTCCCGCTTCAGAACTTGAGGAGGTTCCTTCGATGACTCGTTCGGCAGCCCAGGATTCGGCGACTCGCCGTGATTTTCTGAAAGATTCGACTGTCGCGGCGCTCGGGGCCGCCTGTTTGGGTGGCCTGGCCCCTTTGCCGGGAGCGTACGCCGGCGGGGATGATCTGATTCGGGTCGGTCTCGTCGGCTGCGGAGGCCGGGGGACCGGGGCCGCGGCCCAGGCGCTGAGCACCAAGGGGAAGGTCAAGCTGGTGGCGGTGGGGGATGCGTTTCCTGACCGAATCAAGAGCAGTCTGGGAGCCATTCAACAGGAACTGGGAGATCGCGCGAAGGAGCTGGTGGATGTTCCTCCCGAGCGGCAATTTGTCGGTTTTGACGCCTTTCAGAAGGTCATCGACTCGGGCATTGATCTGGTGATTCTGGCCACCCCCCCCGGTTTCCGGCCCCAGCACTTCGAGGCCGCCGTGAAGGCGGGCAAGCACGTCTTCATGGAGAAGCCTGTGGCTGTGGATGCGCCGGGGGTGCGGCAGGTTCTCGCCGCCGCCGCGGAAGCCAAGCAGAAAAACCTGGGAGTGGGGGTCGGGCTGCAGCGACACCATCAGGATTCGTACATCCAGACGATCAAGCGGCTGCAGGAAGGGGCGATTGGCGACATCCAGACGATGCGTGCCTACTGGAATGATCGGGGGGTATGGGTTGTCGAGCGCCAGGCGGGCATGACCGAGATGGAGTACCAGATGAGGAACTGGTACTACTTCAATTGGCTGTGCGGAGACCACATCTGCGAGCAGCACATCCATAACCTCGACGTCTGTAACTGGCTGAAGAACGCCTATCCGGTCCGCGCATCGGGTATGGGGGGCCGGCAGGTGCGGACCCACAAGAAGTTTGGCGAGATTTTTGACCATCACGCGGTGGAGTTCGAATACGCGGATGGCAGCCGTTTGTTCAGCCAGTGCCGACACATCGAGGGCTGCTGGAGCAGCGTGTCGGAGCATGCCCAGGGAACGAAGGGGTCGGCTGACATTGCGGCGGGAATCATCCGGGTCAATGGGCAGCCGGAATGGAAGTACCAGCCCGAGAAGGGGAGTCGGCCGAAGAATCCGTACCAGGTTGAACATGATGATCTGTTCGCCAGTGTTCGCGCTGGAAAGCCTCTGAATGAGGCTGAAAACGGTGCTCTGAGTTCGATGACGGCGGTTCTGGGCCGTCTCGCGACGTACTCCGGCAAGGTGGTGGAGTGGAAGGATGCTCTGGCTTCGGAGATGAACTTGCGGCCCAATTCGTATGACTGGCAGTCCAATCCCCCCTCAATGCCCGATCAGGAGGGTTGGTATGCGATTGCCATCCCCGGGTCGACCAAGGTCGTGTAGGGCTCGTTGAGGATCACGTTTCGCATCCCTTTGATCGGGAGTGAGAACTGGTTTGGCCCGCCGCAGTCCCTCTGGACTGCGGCGTTTTTTTTGTTTGAACCAAGACTTGCGTCACTGCGGAGGTCAGGTGAGACCGGGGTTCCCAGCGCCGGGAAATCGACCCAATCGGACTGTGTGTCTCACTTGCGACTCACGAGTGTCTGCCTATAATCGAGCGACTTCGTCAGGCTGAAAATCTGTCCCAGCAGGGGAAACCATGTTCAGGTGGTTCCGGAACGTTTTTGTAGCTGTCAGCACCCTGCTCCAGGGGATGTGGGTGACTTTGCTGACGATGTTGAAGACGTACCAGCGCAAGACCTTCACCCACATTTACGAGTACCCAGAGGTTCCTGTTCCCGTGAAGGCCCGTTATCGCGGCTTTCATCGCTACGATCTGACGACCTGTATTGGTTGCGACAAATGTGCGGCAGCCTGTCCGGTCGACTGTATTTATATCGATAAGGAAAAGGCGCCGGTTGGCAAGGGATTCCGGCTGAACGGGTTCACCATCGACTACACCAAGTGCATGTTCTGTGCCCTGTGTGTTGAGCCGTGCCCGGTCGATTGCATCTTCATGGGCTCAAATTTTGATTTGAGCTGCTACAGTCGGGATGGCTGCATTGTGGATTACGCCAAGCTGCCTCTGGAAGTGGCCTGGGGACAGACTTCGCTGAATCCTACAGCTGTCTCGGAATCGAAAGTGCTCTATCAGCCGGTGTGGGTGAAGGGTGAACCAAGTCCGTTCCAGGTGGTGTCGTCCGAGTAGGGAGATCACGGTTTGCCGCGTGGGCAACGATCTCTGGACGGTGTGCGGGATTTCTGAAGGAGTGGATCATGGCGAAAGAACAGCGGGTTGAGCGTCGGCACTACACCGTGGAGCAGGCCAACCACGCATTGCCTTTGGTGAAGGCGATCGCGGCCGACCTCGTGGCAAAGTTCGCCGAGGTGAAGGAGCGGAAAGATCGACTTGATCGCATTCGACGCCAGAAGCGGTCCAAAGACGGGGTGGAAGATTTCTACGCCGAGGAGTTGGTGGAGGCTGAATCTCAACTGGAACACGAACTGGAAACGCTGCAGGGTTACATTGAGGAGTTGACCGATTTGGGCATCGAGGTGAAGGATGCCTCGCGTGGGTTACTCGATTTCTATTCGTTGCTCGATGGCCGGGAGGTCTATCTCTGCTGGTTGTTGGGTGAGGACGAAGTGGGTCACTGGCACGAGATCGACGCCGGCTTCGCTGGTCGCCAGTCTCTGATGGCTGGTTCGTCACCGGGCCCGCAACCGAAGGATTTTCGCGGAGATCAGTGAGCGGACACCGGTTTGATCCCGAGGTCGGTTGGAGCACAAGGTCGGACCGGTCTCCTGCCTGGCCGATCTTCTGTCAGACTGGTTTCGTGTCGCGGTTGGCTCCGGAAGGCAAGATTTCGTGACTCTGGAATGGCGAGTGGATGCATGAACGATCTGGTTGGACATCTGTTGTTGTTCTCCCTCTTGGGTGTCGTCTTTTTGATGTTGCCCTTGATCGCGGGGTGGTTTATTCGCCCGGCTGCTCCCTCAGCGGAAAAGCTGGCGGCCTATGAGTGTGGTGAGCCGACGATCGGTTCATCGTACATTCAATTCGACCTGCGGTTTTACGTGGTGGCGCTGCTGTTCATCCTGTTTGACGTCGAAGTGGCTTTCTTCTTCCCCTGGGCGACGATCTACGGGGGGGCGACGGCCCTGATGGATCCGCGGGTGAGTGCCCCGGCCCGGGCCCAGTTGAGCGAGCGAATGCTGAATGTGGCTCCTGGTTCATTGAGTCCGGAAAACGTCATCACTCCTGCCGCTGCCGAAATCTTGGCGTGGACGGGGCTCGCGGACATTTTGATCTTCTTCAGCATTCTGCTGGTGGCGTTCGCCTACGTCTGGAAGCGTGGTGATCTAGACTGGGTCCGCTCGGTGTCGAGCGCCCGCCGGGTTCGCCCGGTGCGTTCTTCGCCCGGTTCTGGAGCCCCCCCGCGTCTGGCTGAGACCGTCGTCTAGCTTTGTTTGCTTCCGGTTTGTCGGGAGCTGGTGTTCCTTGAGAGTGTGGTGCGATGAATTTCCAAGACATGCACTCCAGGTTGGTCAGCCAATTTGGGGGTCGGATCACCGGGGTCAATGCGGAAAACATCGATCCGTGGATCGAAGTGGAACCGGCTGCGATTCTCGAGGTTTGCGAATTCCTCAAGTCGGAATCGGACCTGCTTTTCGACTCGCTCAACAATCTGTGTGCAACCGATTGGTTTGATGCCGATCCGAAGAAACAGGCCAAGTTGGGCGAGCCTCGCGTTGAGGTGGTCTACCACCTCTACAGTTTTTCTCTGCGACACACCTTGATGTTGAAGGTCAAGCTGCCGCGCTGGCAAGGAGGAATCGCCGGTGAGTTGCCTGGGTTACCGACCGTGTCGGGGGTCTGGGCCGTGGCGGATTGGCATGAGCGTGAAGCGTTTGACCTGGTGGGGGTGAATTTCATCGGTCATCCAGATCTGCGACGGATCCTGTGTTCCGAAGACTGGGTGGGACATCCCCTGCGTCGCGATTACGAGTTTCCGCTGGAGTATCACGGCATTCGTGCCAAGTGATTACCGCGCCTGTCGTCCTTGAATCGCTGATTCTCCGCACTTCAACCGAGTTACCAAATGGCTCTGCACCTGGAAGATCCCCGTATTGTCGAGTTTGACGTCCGCACCGATGAGATGCTCGTCAACATGGGGCCCCAGCATCCGAGTACGCATGGAGTACTGCGGTTGTTGCTGCGAACGGACGGTGAGGTGGTCAGTCAGGTCATTCCGCACCTCGGTTACCTTCATCGGTCCGCTGAAAAAATCGGAGAGAACCTCTCCCTTCCCCAGTGGATTCCCTACACTGACCGGATGGATTATCTGGCGGGAATGAACATGAATCTGGGCCTCTCGCTCGCGGCCGAGAAGCTCATGGGGATGGAAGTTCCGCCGAAGGCAATGGAGTTGCGGGTCTTGATCGGCGAGATGGGCCGCATTGCGAGTCATCTGGTCGGAATGGGGGCCTATGGCCTGGATCTGGGAACTTTCAGTCCCTTCCTGTACGCATTTCGCGAGCGGGAGATCATCCTCGATCTGTTCGAAGAAGTGTGCGGAGCCCGGCTGACCTATTCGTACATCACTCCCGGTGGTGTGACCCACGATCTGCCGGCGAAGATTACGATTCCTCCCGGATTGGCGGCATTGACCGGGAAATCTGCCAACCTTCAGATGTCGTGGATTGAAGCCTGCAGTCTGTTCCTCGACTGGCTGGAAAAGCGAATTCCCGAATACCATACGCTTTTGACCACCAACCAGATCTTCATCAAGCGGACCGCGGGGCTGGGCATCATGGATCGGGAGATGGCAATCTCCTACGGCTGCACCGGACCTGTTCTTCGCGGCAGCGGAGTCGATCATGATCTCCGCCGGGATGGAGAGCCGATCTACACCAGAATGTACTCGGGCTATGAGTTTGACGTGCCGGTGGCCCCCTTTGCGAGTGCCCCACCGGAATGTGTGTTGGGCGACAACTGGTGTCGGTTCTATGTGCGGATGATGGAGGTCGTCCAATCCATTCGGTTGGTCCGGCAGGCCATGCAGAAGTACCCCACAGCCGGAGGAGAGCATCGCATTCCGTTCAAACAGGCTCAGAAGCTCCCCAGGAAAGAGGTCTACCTCGAAACGGAATGTCCCCGTGGGCAGATGGGTTTCTATCTGATCGGGAACGACAGCAATCTTCCCTGGCGAGCACGGGCCAAGAGTTCTTCGTTCTGCAATCTGTCAGTCACCGAGGCCCTGTGTGCTGGCTGTCTGATTGCCGACATTCCGGCGATCGTGGGCTCGCTTGACATTGTGATGGGAGAGATCGACCGCTGACTGCGGCCAGATCCCGTTGCATTACGGTCACGTCTCTGCCGTGGCAGGCCTACGGTATGTTGCCTCTCTGGATCCAATTGACGGATCCTGGTCTCAATTTTACGTCAGCTGCGTTCCGTCTGGTCTCTGAGGGCGAACCAAGGCTGGGTGATCTGGCAGCCATCAGCTCTGCTGATCGAAGATTTGAAATCCCGCGGACAAATAGAGTTTGAGTGCCGCGGGATGATCATCAGAGCAGGTATGCAGCCAGACTCGGGACGGATTCGTTGACCACGCCTGATTCAGGACCAGCGTCAGCAAACGTCGCCCCAAACCGCAGCCGGTCCACGCGGGGAACAGGCCGAAAAACTTGATCTCGACTTCCGTGCTTTGACGGCGGTCCAATTCGGCAAAGCCGACCAGCCGATCGCCCCGGAAGAGTTGGAGCACCTCGACCCTGGGATCATGAATGATCTCGGACAATTCGAGATCGGTCACCTCATTGCGTGAGTACCAGTTCCAAGGCTGTCCTACCGTATTGAACATCCAGCGGTAGTGGGACAGCTCTGGCGCAATCAGCAGTTCGATCGTGAGGAGACGGCCTGCGTCCGGCACAGGACGCACCATCTCGTTCATTTGCGAAGGCTTGCGCTGCTCCAGAAACCACACGGTCATGGAAGGGCGGGGCCGTCCTGAACCGGGCGGCGAGTCATGGATTGGCCTTGGGACGCTTCAGGATCGCCCGCTCGATCGTGTTGATCGCGCGCATCCCAGCACTCTGTCCCTTCACATCACTGAGACCAGACACGACCTCCCAGCCCTCTTCTCCATGCTGGTTCAGGATCTCTTCCGTGGCTCGTACTATCTTGTATTCCCACCTGGTCAGCCCGGGATGGGCGGGGGGCTGGGCCTGGGTCGACTTCAACAGCGTTGGTCCCAGCAGCAGGGTTGTCAAACACAGACCCAGGCATGACAGGGAAGCCAACACACGGGAGGAGCGGGGCATGGGAGGCATCTCCAGACAAGGGACAGGGGAAGTTCAGCTCAACCGCGATTGTATCGGCAATGCCCCAGATTGCAGCAGTCAGCGCCGTCGAGTTCTGTGAGTCCGAATTGGATTGACCAATTCAGTCTTCCGCGGCACTGCCGTCACCGCACATCTTGACTATACGGGGGTCAAAACGGGCCACAATCTCGACCAGGTCGCACTGTTGCGCCATGACCTGGTCGATCCGCTTGTAGGCGTAGGGGACTTCGTCCGCTCCCGCGGAGAGGACGGTGATCCCCCGCTTCTTGAGGTCATTTTGCACGGCCTTCCAGGTGTAGGTGTCTTTCGCCTTCGTGCGTGACATGGCGCGGCCCGCACCATGCGACGCCGACCTCAGGCTGGATTCGTTCCCGCGGCCGCGAACCACGTATCCGGGGTCGGCCATCGATCCGGGAATCACCCCCAGCACACCCAGTCCTGCGGGAGTCGCTCCTTTGCGGTGGACAATCAATTCCCGCCCATCATGAATTTCCTTCCAGGCGAAGTTGTGATGGTTCTCGACGCCCGCGATCTTTTGGGATCCAATCAGTTTTCCCACCAGGCGGTGAATCACGTCATGATTGGCGGCCGCATATTCTCCCATAAGATTCATGGCTGCCCAGTACTCCTGTCCCGCCTCGCTCGCCAAATCAAGCCAGGCGAGGCGACCGAACTCGGTGTATCGCTTCGAGAGCCTTCCTTGGGCAATCGCGGAATAGGTGCTGCAGACGGCGGCTCCGGCTCCCCGGCTTCCCGAATGACTCAGCAGCGCCACATATTCCCCCGCCGCCAAACCGAGATCGGCTGCGGATTCGGCCAGTGTCAGCACACCGAACTCCGCGAAGTGATTCCCCGAACCCGAGGTGCCCAGCTGCTTCCAGGCCTTGTCCTTGTTCTCACGAGTGACCCGACTCACCTGCCAGTCGAGGTCCATCACGGGGTGTTGTTGGGGGCGTTCGTGCTGTCCGCCCACCCCGAAACGGGTTCCTTTTTCGAGCGCCTGCTGAAAGATATCGAACTGGTCTTCGAGTGCGGCCGGTGGGAGATCGAACACCGAGAGCTTCATCCGACAGGCGATGTCGACCCCAACCGCGTAGGGAATGACCGCGTTTTCACAAGCGAGAACGCCGCCGATGGGAAGGCCATATCCCACATGAGCATCGGGCATGAGTGCGCCCCGCCGGGAGACTGGTACCAAGCACGATTGCCGCATCTGCGCATGGGCGGCGACATCGATGTCGCTTCCCCAAGTTTGATATGGGGCGGGCGCGGCGGGGGTGTACTCCTGCTCGGCGATCAGTTCCCGGGCGAGTTGACCGAAGTGAGGATCGGCGAGATGTTCGGAGGGGGCCGCGATGACCTGGCGAATGAACTCCTTCAATTGGGAGCCTCGTAATCCTCCGGTTTGGGCGATCGATTGGATCCCCTGGATCGCTTGGGGGATACAGATCTCCGGAACGCCCAGCTTCTTCAATTGAGTCGTGTTCATGCGAAATTCGGGGACCGAGAAGCGACGGGAACGGGGGAGTGCTCGGAATGATTCCCCGCAAAGCCCAGTCTGAGTCTGTTTCCAGTGACACGGTTCAGGCGGTTTGGGTTCGATTCATCGCAACGCTGAGGCAGCGGTCCCACGCCTCTCCCAAAACACTGTGGACATGTGAATCCATTTCGGACTCGAAATTGGATGCGCGCCTGAGGATTCACAGAAAAATCGCACACCAAGAATCGACAGCAACTTGAGTTCTTCGACCCACGGACACCGACCGCACCGTGGATCCTCGACGGTCACAACGCCCTTCCAGAACTTTCCCCGATTCTGCGGACCCTGACGCACGTAAGTCCCGCCGGGGGCCTTCGTCACCTTGAGGTTCTCGGGACCGGCCGAACACATCGACTGTATCGGCTCTCGTCATCCGCGCAGCTGTTCTCGCGCGCACTTCGAGCGATTGCATGTCCCAGCGACTCCGCTCGCCCTTCCAGTGCGCCTGGTGTTGGCTGTCTTCTGGAGTCTTGACGTTCGGGACGAGCATTCCTGGAATGGCCCAAGAGCCCCGTGCCGTTCCCTCCCCGATTTGAGTCGATCAAAGAGGCTTGCAATTGGGACGGAACCTCTTTGAGATCGCCGAGTGAGACCCGGCAGATGCCGCGGATATGTCTGCAACCCTGGAACGACTGGAAGATGCTCTGTCGCGGTCGCTCAGGCCAGAATTCCCTGGACCAGATTGCCGTGGATGTCGGTCAGCCGGTAGTCCCTCCCCTGGAACCGATAGGTCAACCGGGTGTGGTCGAAACCGAGGAGATGGAGCAGCGTGGCGTGTAGATCGTGCACGTGGACGGGATCGCTCGCGACCTGGAATCCGAGTTCATCGGTGGTGCCATGGATGTGGCCCGCCTTGATTCCCCCTCCCGCCAGCCACAGGCTGAAACACCGATTGTGGTGATCACGTCCATCATTGCCCCCCTGAACCATCGGAGTACGGCCGAACTCACCCCCCCAAATCACAATCGTATCATTCAGCAGACCGCGCTCCTTGAGATCGAGAATCAAAGCGGCACTCGCTTGGTCGGTATCGAGCGAATTCTGCCGGACTCCCGCCGTCAGGTTGCCATGCTGGTCCCAAGCCTCGTGGAACAACTGTACGAAGCGCACCCCGCGTTCCACCAGGCGGCGGGCCAACAGACAGTTCCGGGCGAAATTGGCGTCCTTGGGGTTCTTGATGCCGTAGCGGTCCAAGGTGGCCGGCGTTTCCTGACCGAGGTCCATCAGTTCCGGCGCACTGGTTTGAAGTCGGTAGGCCATCTCATAGCTTTGCACCCGCGAGGCGATCTCCGGATCCCGGACCTGCTGCAGCGCCAGATCGTTGAGTTGACGAAGGGCATCGATCGACTCCCGCTGCGACTCTTGATCGATCCCCGGAGGATTCGAGAGGTAGAGAACGGGATCTCCTGTGTTGCGGAAGGGAATTCCTCCATAGGTCGTGGGGAGGAATCCACACCCGTAGTTGCTTGCGCCGCCACTGGTTCCCTTGGCGCTTGTCAGAACCACATAGCCGGGAAGGTCGGCGGCTTCACTCCCGAGTCCGTACAGTGTCCAGGATCCAAAACTCGGGCGACCGAATTGCTGTGTCCCCGAGTTCATCATGATCTGGGCGGGAGCATGATTGACCGCTTCGGTCTGCATGGTGCGGATCAGGCAGAGTTCGTCAGCGACCTTGGCGGTGTGGGGAAGCACCTCGCTGAGTTCCATGCCGCACTGCCCATGTTTCGCAAAGGAAAACTTGGGGCCCAGGAGTGCGGAATTGGGGTTGATGAAGGCGGCCCGATAACCCTTGAGCAGATCGGCCGGCGGGAGTTGGCCATTGCGCTTGGCCAACTCCGGCTTGAAGTCAAACAGTTCCAGATGGCTGGGAGCGCCCGCCTGGAAGATGTAGATGACCCGTTTGGCACGGGGGGGGTGATGAGGTTCCCGGGGAGCCAGAGGATTGGCCGCCGGCTGGGGGGACTCCGATGCAAGCAGCGAGCGGGCTGCCAACGTGGCCAGACCCAGACCGCAATCACGCAGGAACCATCGTCGGCGGAGCAGTTGGGCGTGCAGCTTTTGGATTTCGGCAGACATGGAAGCCTCAATTCTTCGAAATTGTTTCGTCGAGGTTGAGCAGGACTCTCGACACGAGTGTCCAGGCGGCGGCATCCTGGGGATTGGAACCCGGCGGCAGTTCGGGGAGTTGGGCCGGATTGCCGGTGATGATTTCCCGGGGATTGAGCCAACCCTCCGCGAGTTTGCGCCGGCGTGAGGCGAGCAATTGCTCCAGTGCCCGTCGTTCGTCTGCGGTCGGGGGGCGCAGCGTGCAGAGTCGCCAGGCACGTTCAATCCGTTCCTCATCCGAGGGGCCCGACTCCCGCAGGACCCGCAGGGCCAGCCCGCGGGCTGCCTCCACGAAGATGGTCTCATTTAACCCCGTGAGTGCCGCCAGAGGCGTGTTGGACCGCACCCTTCGGGCACAGGAGAAGTCTCCGTTGGGGGCGTCGAAATTGGACATCACCGGGTCGGGCATCGATCTCTTTCGGAAACCGTAGACTGTCCGCCGATATCGTTCGGGGCCCTCGGCAGGCTTCCAAAAGGCGGGATAGACGTAGTTGTAGTCGAGGACGTTCTGCGGAACGGGGGGAATCACACCGGGCCCCCCGACTCGGTGGTGGATCAACCCCGAGATCGTCAGAGCGATATCGCGCACCACCTCAGCCTCGGCTCGAAAGCGAGGTCCCCGGGCCAGGAAAGCATTCCGGGGATCCCGTTGGAGAGATTCGGGACTGGCGCTCGAGTCTCTCTGGTATGCCTCACTGGTCATAATCAGTTCGATGAGCTGTTTGTGACTCCAACCCCGCTCCATGAACTCAACCGAGAGCCAGTCGAGCAGTTCGCGATGCTCGGGGTAGGGAGAGCGAGTGCCAAAGTCTTCGGCTGTCTCGACCAGTCCATTGCCAAATATCGCCTGCCAAACCCGATTCACGGCGACCCGGGCCGTAAACGGAGACTTGGGATCCGCGAGCCAGCGGGCGAAGGTCAGGCGATTGCGGGGGGCATCCGCCGGGAGTGGATGAAATGCGGCGGGCACATGCGGTTCCACAACCTCGCGCGGCTGATCCCAGTTGCCGCGGTCCAGGAGATGTGTGGGGCGGCGATCGTCCGGGTTTCTCTCCGCGAGATGCAGCACCGTGGTGGCCGCCTGGGGATAGGACTTCCAGAGAGTCGCGATCTCGTCTGTGATGGGCTGCGCCTCGGCGTGTGATTTGCGCCAGGCGGCGAAGACCGCAGCCCGCTCCCCGGCGGATTGTCGCTCGACCTCTTTCGCCAGTGCCAGAACAGCGCCATGATCCACGGGGCCCGCCTTGGGATCTGGACTGCGGGTGAGGCTGATTCGGATACAGCCCGCCATCTCCCCCATTCTCAGGACCACCTTGAATTGAGTTCCGGGAGGACAATTCAAGGGTTGTTCGAACTGGATGACCGCCGCGGACGGGTGGTTTCTCAGCCCCGGTCCCCGATCGGCGGCCCACACGGTTTCGTCAGACCCGTCGATCAGCAGTTCGACTGGGCCCCGCACGCTCTTGCCATTGGCCTGCTTCTGCTCGGGTTCTGAAAAATCGGCCGTGGGGCGAGCCAGCTTCTGTTTCTCGAAGTTCTGTTCTCCCGGCCGGCGCACCAGAACCTCCAACTCCTGGACCGTCCAAGAGCCCTGGCGGGTCCGGCCGGGACCATTCTGAGGCAAATCGCGGTGGTTCAGCACTTCGAGGCGCAGTCCGGTGATCCCCTCCAGAGCCGGAGCGCCGACGAAGAAGACGTCGTTGCTGGTGTGCCCCTTCATCAAAAACGACCGATCCCGTTCCTGGGTCGGATGGTTCAGTCCGCTGATGGAACCCATTTCGATCGCTTCGAGGGGCTCCCAGGCGGCCTGGGACTCGATGATCTGCCGTGACCAGGCGGCCAACTCGGCGATCCAGCCCGGGCGGGCCACCCGCCAGCGCTCCTCAGCCGCCTCAATTTTGGCGTGGAGTTCCTGGATCTGCTGGTGTTGCTCTGGTGTATAGACCCACGACTGGGCCTCATAGGTGTCATTCAGGAACGCGAACAGCCCGTAGTATTCGGTGTGGGTCAGGGGATCGAACTTGTGGGAATGGCACTGCGCGCACTGAGTCGAGAGCCCCATGACGGCCTTGCCCAGGCAGTCGATCCGGTCGAACATTTCAACCATCCGGAACTGTTCCGGCACAATCGCCCCCTCCTCATTGATCATGCTGTTCCTCAGCAGGCCCGTCGCGATGAGCTGTGAGGGGGTGGCGTTGGGAAGCAAGTCTCCGGCAAACTGCTCGATCAGGAATTGATCGTAAGGCAAGTCACGATTGAAGGCTTCGATCACCCAGTCGCGCCAGACCCACTGCTCGCGCTGCAGATCCTTCTCATAACCGTTGGTGTCAGAATAGCGGGCGGCGTCCAGCCAGTGACGGGCCCACTTCTCTCCGAATCGGTCGCTGGCCAGCAATTTGCGAATCGTCGCACTCAGTCCGTCCCGTTCGAATTCAACCAGATCTTCGGGCGAGGGGGGCAGGCCAATGAGATCGAGATAGACCCGACGACAGAGGGCTGCTGAAGAAGCCGGACCGTTGGTGGACAGCCCTGCCCCGGACAGGTCCCGCGAGATGAAGGCGTCAATGGGATGCGTCGGACCCGGAGGAACCTGTGACTTGTGGGGCGGCTGAAAAGCCCAGTGACCAGCGTAGACGGCCCCTTCGGTGATCCATTGTTTCAGCAGCTCAATTTGCCTGCTGTTCAATGGAGTTTTGGCGGACGGCGGCGGCATCTGTTCACTCGGATCATCCGACAGGATTCGCCGCAACAGTTCGCTGGTTAGCGGCTGGCCCGGGATCAGGGCCGGTTCTCCCGAATCCCCTCCCCGCAGTGCGGAATCCCGTTCATCAAGACGCAGTCCGCCCTTGCGTTCCTTGGCATCGACTCCGTGGCATTGGGTGCAATGGCCGGCAAGAATCGGCTGGATATCTCGCTGGAAATCAATCGCACCCGACCAGCAGGGAGTGCCGCAGGCAATCAGAAGGGCCAGGGAGGTGAACAGGGACTGCGCAGACATGGGAGGACCTCGGAGGAGCAGCAGGCAGGCATCCAGAGAACCCGCCTCCGACAATTGCACACTCTTTGAATCGTAGCTTGGCAGGCTCTAGGCAGACAACCGCGCCGCTGCCGCGAGCGAATTGCACAGAACCGTGGACGTTGCCAAAGAGCAAAGAAGAGGTTCGTCGAGTCCATGGGGCCGGGAGCGACCCCGGATGGAGGGGGGCAGGCGAAGTGCAGAAACTCCCATCGTTTGTCCGCTGCCAGGCCGGACGAGGAGGGGCTCAGGTGGGATCTGTCGGGCGCGCGGGGGGAACGAGATTGAGGGGTCTGCGAGAAATTTCCCCCAGAGGCCGCAGGTCAATCAGGTGGGCTCCGTGGTGGCTTCCAAAGGGGCCGAGCTGACGGTTGTAATCACGCAGTCGCTGCAGGCGTGTCTGGGTTGGAAGTGATCCTGGATGATCACTGTCGGGGGAGTGTCCCCAGAGGATCCGGGATCCATCCACGGCTCGCAATTCGAAGACCCCATCGTCGAAGGAATCTGGCCTGTGGCTCGTCGAAGGAACAACAATGGCGGCCAGTTGCAATTCTTTCCAGAAGGGTTCCAGGATGGCCGCCAGCGCCGAGGCCTGGATGACCAGTGGATCGCCCCAAGGGTGACCGACCATGCCCGGTGCGGTCCGAATCCCCTCGATACGCGGGTAACTCTCGGAGTCGGTCAAAAGTTGTCGTGGTTGCGGTAAAACAACGCCAGACTCGTCGACGGGAAACTCGCCGGAGTCGATGCAGACCAGCGCCAGGGGGCGGCGATAATCGAGTTCGATCGTCACTCGCGGCGGAAATGTCTTGCGTACGGAATGAACCCGCTCGACCCAGGGATTCAGCGAACAGGCATCGTGCAATTCGCGGGTGATGTTCGGATCCATCAAGGAGATCCGGGAAGGAAGCTCGCAGTTGGAGACGATTTCCCGTGTGAAATCTCCGGGAATCCACCGGGGGGGTTGCGTGATGTGGATCTCGCGCCGTTGGAGCTGATATTCGGGGGCCCGAAACAGCGAGTGCCAACTCTCTCGTGCCGGCGCTCCCAGGATTCCACCGAAGGCCGCCAGGGCCCCCAGCATCAGCCAGTGTCGACTCGGCACCGGCCAGCCACTTGAGGCGCCGCCGTCAACTTCAGCAGGACCGACAGAATCGGTGCAGATCGCATCGACTGGTGAGGGGGGTTGGTTCATGGCCGTCGCGGGCTGTCAATCGGAGGCAGTTCCAGTCTGTGGTGGCTGAAGGATAGCACGCGATTTGGCGATTGCGATCGCCGCCTGGAGCGAACCGCTGAGAGTCCCTCGCCGAGCGCAGCCTGTCCGGTTTGAGCGATTGTCGATCCACTGTGCGGTTCATCCCCCCGGAAGAATTCCGGGGATCGGATGAACCGGGTGGGGATCAGGCCGCCCGCCTCTGTTCAAAATGGCCGAGTGCCGCATCGACGCACCATTGACAAAGTGCGTCGAATGAGAGCCCGGCGTGGGCAGCCGCCTTGGGGACCAGGCTATGATCGGTGAATCCAGGAATGGTGTTGATTTCGAGGACGAAGGGGCGGCCGAAACAGTCGACCATCAGGTCGACCCGGGCGACGCCGCGGGTCCCAACGGCGAGACATGCCGCGCGGGCGACCCCGGAGACACGGTCGGACATTCCCCCTGGATCGGAATCAAACAGGTAACGGATTTCTTCGGAATGGTACTTCGCATGGAAATCGAAGACCTGTCCGAAACCTGCAATTCGGATGGGGGGAAGGGGGCGGTCGTCGAGCAATCCCACGGTCCATTCATCGCCGAGAATCGCCTGTTCCAGCAGGGCGACCGGTCCCAACGAAAAGGCGAGTTCGCACGCGGAAATCAACGATTCGGCGGAGGTCACCAGGGAGACTCCCAGGCTGGAGCCCTGTTGGTCGGGCTTGACCATGAGAGGATAGCCCAGACGCCCGGCCAGATCGTGCAGGCTGTGCGTAGATTGGGTGTGAGCGATCACCTGCCAGGGGGGAGTGGGAATTCCTGCCTGGACC
>CAIOTJ010000497.1 GCA_903861195.1 uncultured Planctomycetaceae bacterium
GACGGAAGTGTGCGAGATGGTGTTCCCCACCCCTCCCTGGCCCAGCGTCAGCCGTCAGACCCGTAGGATGCCCATGGAGCGAACCTGCGTCAGTCGAGTCCGGGGGACTTGCCCCTCGTTCGGAGACGGTCTTCAAACCGACCGGGTTTCCCGGCCCGCCAATCAGCCGGATCCAGACAGTTTCCCTGGGGCCAATTCAGCTCCGCGGTCACAACCTGTGCAACGGCAACGTTTCCAACTGCAGGCCATCGACAACCAGCCTGGAAGGGATCCCCGCCGTCCCACTTCACTCAGTCGTCCCACTTCACTCAGTCGTCCAAATTCACCCGGCGGTCAAGGCGGATCGCTGCAGCGGCTGTGGCATGCCTTGGTGATCTTCGCCGCCCTCTCCTGGGCTGCGGTCGTTCCCGGACAATTGTCAGCCGCCGATCTGAAACCAGTCGAGCAGGCGTATCAGAAGGGGAACTATGCCGAGTGCCGCGATCTGGCCCGCGCCGCGATCGAAGCCAATGAACCCAGTGAACGCTGCCGCATTCTGCTGCTCCAGGCACAGCTCGAACTGGGTGAATACCCACAGGCGGCCGAGAGCCTCGCGGCGGCCCGCAAGGTCTTTCCCTACAGCCTCGAACTGCGCTGGCTGGGCCGCGATGTCGCCCGCTACACCGGTCACCCCGAGCAGGCCCCCCTGCTGGAAGAAGAGATCCTCACCCAGTTGCGCGAGGCGGGCTGGCGGTACGGCGACCCGGCCAGTCGCCTGATCCTGGGGCGGTTGCTGCTGAAGCAGGGGCTCGAACCGAAACGGGTGCAGGAGGGAACCTACAACGCCCTCAAGAAACAGCAGCCCGATTACATTCCCGCCTGGCTGGCGGCTGGCGAACTGGCGCTCGAAAAGACCGACTTCGCCCTGGCCGCCGAAAACTTCTCTCAGGCCGCCAAGCTCAATCCCGCCCATCCCGACGCCCACTTTGGTCTCGCCCGGGCCTTCGCCCCCAGTGACGAAAAACAGGCGAGCCGGGCCTTGCAGGCCGCGTTGCAGGCCAATCCCCGGCACATTCCCAGCCTGCTGCTGGCCGCCGACGTGAAGATCGACAATGAAGACTACCAAGAGGCCGAGACGCTGCTCGACGCCATTGAAAAAGTGAACCCGCAGCAGCCCCTCTCGCTCGCCTACCGCGCTCTGCTGGCCCATTTGCGAAATCAGCCCGAGAAGGAACAGCGGCATCGTCAGGCAGCCCTCTCGACCTGGCCGACGAATCCCGAGGTCGATCACCTGTTGGGCCGGAAACTCTCTCAGAAGTATCGGTTTCGCGAAGGGGCCGAGGCCCAGCGGCGGGCACTCAACTTCGATCCGAAGCATCTGCCGGCGCGGGTTCAACTGGCTCAGGATCTCTTGCGGCTGGGGCAGGAGCAAGAGGGGTGGGAACTCGCGTCCGCCGTCGCCCAAGACGATGGCTACAATATCTTCGCGCACAACCTGGCCACACTCCGCGAGACGGTCGAGCGATTCCAGACCCTGTCGGCCGACGGCATCGTGCTGCGAATGGATCCGCGCGAGGCCGAGATCTACGGGGCCCGCGTGCTCGACCTGCTGTGCCGGGCCAAGCGCACCCTCGCCCCCAAATATCAGGTGGAACTCCCCGAGCCGATTGTGGTCGAGCTCTTCCCCCGGCAGGCCGACTTCGCCATCCGGACGTTCGGGCTGCCTGGCGGCGAAGGCTTTCTGGGGGTCTGCTTTGGCACGGTGATCACCGCGAACAGTCCCGCTTCGCAGGCCGACCGACCCACCTGCTGGGAGGCGACTTTGTGGCACGAGTTCTGCCATGTGGTGACCCTCAACGCCACACGGAACAAGATGCCTCGCTGGCTGAGCGAGGGGATCTCGGTCTACGAAGAACGCCTGGCGGCTCCGGGCTGGGGGCAGACCATCACCCCCCGCACCCGCGAGATGCTGTTGTCGGACAAGTTGACCGCCGTCTCAAAGCTCAGTTCGGCGTTTCTGCATCCCGAGGGCCCCCTGGACCTGCAATTCGCCTATCTCGAATCGTCGCTGGTGGTCGAGTATCTGGTCGAGAAGTACGGCTTCGAGGGGCTGCGGGCTCTGCTGGCCGACCTGCGGCAGGGGATCACGATGAACGACTCCCTGGAGCGGTTGGCGGGTTCGATGGAAGAAGTCGATCGCGGATTCGCCGAACGGGCGCGAACGTGGGCCCGGGAACTCGCTCCCGACGCCGATTGGTCCGACCCCGAACTCCCGCGCGACGCGACCGAGCAACAACTCGCCAATTGGCTGCAAGACCATCCCGTCAACTACCCCGCTCTGTTGCGGCTGGCCCGGCGGCGGGTGGCCGACCGCAACTGGGCCGGGGCGCTGACCCCGCTCGAGACCATGCGTCGGCTCTATCCCGAAGATCCGACCGACGAAGGACTGTACGGGCTGTTGTCCCGCGTCCATCGGGAACTGAAAAACGCGCCGGAAGAACGGGCCGCCCTGCGGTCGCTGGTAACTCTCAATCCCGCAAGCGTGGCCAACTTGGACCGGCTGACCGAGTTGGCGACCGAAGCGCGCGATTGGCCAGAAGTGCTGACACAGGCGCAGCGTTGGTTGTCGGTGAATCCGCTGCAGGCCACTCCGCACCGTCGGTTGGCAGCGGCTGCCACAGAATTGGGCAACACCCCACTGGCCGCCGACAGCTACGAGGCACTCCTGAGTCTTGATCCACTCGACCCTTCTGAGCTACGGGTCCGGCTGGGACAGTTGAGGCTGGCTCAAGGAGACCGCCGCCGAGCCCGCCGGGAGGCCCTGTTGGCCCTCGAGCGTACCCCCCGGTTCCGCACGGCACAGCGGTTGCTGTTGGAATCCACGGCGGGAACGGTGGCGGCGGACGGGGACCGTGCGGTGCCTCAGAAGGTCTCCCCGTCCCCCGGAGAAGACTCCGCCGCGGAGCGTCCGCCATTTCCCGACCTTCCCATCGATACTCCCGAGTCAGCGGCCCACAACGGAACCACCCCCAGCCAGAAGGTGTCGCCATGACGCGGGTTCCACGCTGGATTGTCTTCCTCGCGGCTCTCACCTTGCTGGGCCCGGTGGCGGTCGGGCAATGGGGCCGGGGGCGGCGGCGCGAAATCCGGCCCGAGGAGGTCGATCGGCAGGGGCTTCCCGTTTGGCAAAACAATCCCCAGTTTGAGGGAGAGCTCTTTACGTTTGTACGCGTGCGGTATTCTTCTTACGGTGGCCGGGCTCACTGGGGCAACGGAAAGTGGGCCACCGATTATCCCGACAGCGACCTGAACTTCTCGTTTCGGCTGCAGCAGCTGACCACCCTCAAGGTCGATCCGCATGGGAAAATCCTGGAGTTGACCGACGACCAACTGTTCAATCATCCGTTCCTGTATCTCATCGAACCGGGACATCTGGTCTTCGACGAGGCCGAAATCGTCGCCCTGCGGAAATACCTGCTCAACGGGGGGTTCCTGATGGTCGACGACTTCTGGGGAGAGGACGAATGGGAGAACTTCCGGGGCGAACTCAAACGGGTCTTTCCCGACCGGGATCCCCTCGAGCTGCCGCTGGAACACGAGATCTTTCACTGCGTCTATGATCTGCAGCAGAAGCCGCAGATTCCCAGCATCCACGCGTGGATGAACGGACAGACCACCGAGCGTTGGGATGCTCCGGAGCCGCACTACAAAGCCCTGTTTGACGATCGGGGCCGCATGATGGTCATTATTTGCCACAATACCGACCTGGGAGATGGTTGGGAGCGGGAGGGAATTGATCGTCGTTATTTCCACGAATTCTCGGAAAAATGGGCGTATCCGATGGGGATCAACATCCTGACCTACGCCATGACCCATTGATTCCTGCCCCGCCTGACCCCCACCAAAAACCACTTCACCGACTGCACCAGGAGCCAGCGTGTCTGAATCGATCGATCCCATCCAGCGGGAACAGCAGACTGTCGAACAGATCCGGGGAAGCCGCCGGCGGATCGATGCCGAGCTGTCCAAGGTGATCGTGGGGCAGGCGGATGTGGTCGAACAGTTGCTGATCACGCTGTTCGCGGGCGGGCATTGCCTGGTGACTGGCGCGCCCGGACTCGCCAAGACGCTGCTGGTCCGGTCGATTGCCGAGATCTTCGACCTGAAATTCCAGCGGATCCAATTCACTCCCGACCTGATGCCCGCCGACATCACCGGAACCGAGATCCTGGACCAATCGGAAGACGGGCACCGGCGGCTGCAGTTTGTGCGCGGCCCCATCTTCGGCAACGTCATTCTCGCCGATGAGATCAACCGCACCCCTCCGAAGACCCAGTCGGCCCTGCTGGAGGCGATGCAGGAACACCAGGTGACCGTGGCGGGCACCCGGCATCGCCTGGAGGAGCCGTTCTTTGTGTTGGCCACCCAGAACCCCATCGAGATGGAAGGGACGTATCCCCTCCCCGAGGCGCAGCTCGACCGGTTCATGTTCAATGTGCTCATTGACTATCTGCCCGAAGAGGACGAGGTCGAAGTGGTGCTGCAGACCACGTCACGGCGGCCCGAGCCCATCGAACGCTTGTTCAATGGGGATGATGTTCGCCGGTTCCACGAAGTGGTCCAGAAAGTTCCGATCGCCCGCGAGGTGGTGCAGTACGCCGTGCGTCTCGCCGCCGCCAGCCGCCCGGGCCGGGCGGGAACCCCGGCCTTTGTGAACGACTGGGTCGCCTGGGGAGCGGGAACACGGGCGGCCCAGCACCTCGTGCTGGGAGCGAAGGCGCGGGCCCTGCTGCAGGGCCGCAGCCTCGCCACCGCCGACGATATTCAGGCCCTGGCCCCCCCCACATTGCGGCACCGCATCCTGCTGGGATATCGCGCCGAGGCCGAGGGAATCTCGGTGGAACAGGTAGTCCGCCAGCTGCTCGCCACCATTCCGGCCCCCACGGGAGGACCGGCGTGAGTGAACTCGGCACACCAGCGTCACGCGGGAAGAAACCGGGCGACTCCGCGGGGGCAGCGGCCTCGGACCAGCCGGCGTCCAGCCTGGCCGGTTCGCGCACGGACCGGTCCCGCTCGATTGATCCAACCACGCTCATGCGCATCCGCAACCTGCAGTTGCGCGCCCGCACGGTGGTCCAGGGATTTCTCAGCGGTCTCCACAAGAGCCCCTACCACGGGTTCTCGGTCGAATTCACCGAGTATCGACAATATTCCCCCGGCGACGACCTGCGGTACCTCGACTGGAAGCTGTTGGCCCGCTCGGACCGCATGCACCTCAAGCGTTTTGAAGACGAAACCAACCTGCGCTGTTGGCTGTTGGTGGACCAGAGCCAATCGATGTCGTTTGGCACCCTCGGCTATTCGAAAGCCGAGTATGCCCGCACCACCGCCGCGACCCTGGCGTACTTCCTCACCCTGCAGCGAGATGCCATCGGGCTGATCACCTTCGACCAGCAGGTGCGGGAGTTTCTGCCCGCGCGGTTTCGGTCGGGCCACCTCCAGCGGCTGTTGATGGCCCTCGAGCGGTCCCCGGGAGGCGAATCGACCGACCTGACCGCCCCCCTCGAACAGGTCTCGCGACTGGCGCGGCGACGCGGGTTGGTGGTGTTGCTCTCGGACCTGCTGGCCCCCATCGCCGGGCTGAAAAACCGGCTGGCTTGGTTGCGGGCGATGGGACATGAGGTTTTGATCCTGCGGGTGCTCGACCCCGCCGAGATCGACTTCTCGTTCGAGAAGGAAGCGCTCTTCTTCGACCTGGAATCGGGGCGCGAGTTGTGGATCGACCCAGTCGCGGCGCGCCGCGGCTATCGGCAGCGTTTTGAACAGCATCAGGCGGAACTGACCACCTTCAATCGCGATCTGGGAATCGACCTGTACACCCTGCCGACCAACACACCGCTCGATCGGGCGTTATTCGATCTGCTCGACGCCCGGCTGCGGCGGACCCGTGCGGTCGCCCGCAGGCAGGCCAGAGGATCCGCCAATGCGGGAGGAGGCGCCCGATGAGCCTGCTCGTCCCCTTCTTCCTGGCGGGGTTGGCCGCACTGTCGCTGCCGCTCATGCTGCACCTGGTCCGGCGGACCCCCCGGGGGCGGCAAAGCTTCAGTTCGCTGATGTTTCTCGAGCCCACCCCGCCGCAACTGACGCGGCGCAGCCGGCTCGATCAGGTGCTGTTGCTGTTGTTCCGCCTGGGAGCGCTGAGTCTGGCCACGCTGGCGTTCGCCCGACCGTTTCTTCGCGAGACCGCGTCCCTTTCAGTCAGCGACCTGCCCGGGCGGCGGGTGGCCCTGCTCATGGATCGCAGCGCCAGCCTGCAGCGGGCCGGGGCCTGGCCCCGGTTGCTCGAACTTGCCAACACAGAGCTCGATTCCCTCAGTCCGCAAGATGATGTCGCGTTGTATGTCTTCGATGACCGGTTGGAAACCGTGCTCGGCTTCGACGCCGCTCCCGGCGAGGGTGGCCGGGTCCCCCTCATCCGCAGTCGGTTGAAAGAGCTGCAGCCCGGCTGGAGCGCAACGAATCTCGGCAGTGCCCTGTCGGCCCTCGCGGGGGAATTGGAGGCGTCGGGCGATGCTCAGCAATCGACCCTGGAGCCCCAAATTGTGTTGTTGACCGACCTGACCCACGGCAGCCGTCTTGAAGCACTCGAACAGTTCGAATGGCCGGCCCGGGTGCGGGTTCTGGTCCGTCAGGTCACGGTGGAACCAGCCACCAATGCCGCCCCCCGCGTGTTGCAGAATGCCGAATCCGCCGGGCAAGACACAGTCCGGGTGCGCATCAGCAATGCGGGCAACTCCCGTCAGGAGATGTTCTCGCTGGGGTGGTTCGATACCCAGGGTCGGGCGATCCGGGAACCACAGGTCACGGCCTATGTTCCTCCGGGACAATCGCGGATCATTCCGCTGGCGGTCCCCCCGGTCGAGGCCCAGGCCGCCGGGGTGCAATTGACCGGCGATGACCACGAGTTCGACAACCGCTTCTACAACTCCCCTGCGGCGCGCCGCGATGTGGCGGTGGGCTGGCTGGGAGCCGCCCCTGCCGAAGACCC
>CAIOTJ010000498.1 GCA_903861195.1 uncultured Planctomycetaceae bacterium
GCCATTGTTCCAACAGGCCCTGCAGCTCGATCCACGGAATGCCGAACTGCTCTGCGATCTGGGCAACCTTTACCAGGATCTCGACAACCGCAACGCGGCGTTTGAGTGCTACCGCCAGTCGGTGGAAATCCAGCCCCGTCAAACGCTGACCCAGCGGAACCTGGGGGTGCTCTATCTGCACCGCAACCAGCCCCAGCCGGCACTGCGGCACTTCGAGCTGGCTCAACAGGCCGAGCCGCATCCCCTCAATCTCGTTCTGGCCGCCAAGGCGTTGCCGATCATTTACGACTCGGCCAGCGAGGTCACCTCGTGGCGTGAGCGATTGACGAAATGCCTGGCGAATCTGGCCGCCTCCGGGGTGACCATCGACACCGTCAATTCGTTCATTCCCACCAGCTTTTACTTCGCCTACCAGGGAGCCAATGACCGCCCCCTGATGGAGCACCTCGGGAAGATCTACCGGGGAGTCGAGTGCTGCCCCGCCGCCCGCGCTGGCGGCTGGAAGCCCCGTGGGAAACGGCTGCGGGTGGGATTTGCCTCGGCCTATTTCTGCCAACACACAATCGGGTTGCTGAACCTGGGACTGATCCGCAATCTGCCCCGCGACCGGTTTGAAGTGACGGTCATCGCCCTGCGCCAGCATGCCGATGTCTGGTCCGAGTCGTTCCGGAAGGGGGCCGATCACTACGTCGAGGTCCCCCGTCAGCCCGCCCGCGCGCGTCAGGCGATCGCCGATCTGGGGCTCGACATCCTCGTCTTCGCCGACGTGGGGATGGACGCCCTGTCGCAAACCCTCTGTTATTCGCGCATGGCGCCCCTGCAGGCGGTGACCTGGGGACACCCCGACACCACCGGCAGTCCGCACATCGACCATTTCGTTTCCTCGGCCCTTGCCGAGACCGACGACGCCCAGGACCACTACACCGAACACCTCGTCCGGCTGCCCCACCTGGGAATCTGTTACCAGCGGCCGGTGCTGGAGGGGCCCCGCAAGACGCGGGAGCAATTCGGCCTCGACCCCAACCGCCGGGTCTATCTCTGCCCGCAGACGCTGTTCAAGTTCCATCCCGATTTCGACGAGCCGTTGCGGCGCATCCTCGAAGCCGATCCGGGGGGCGACCTGGTGCTGGTGGCGGGCTCGAACAGCGAATGGGCCGACGCCCTGCGGCAACGCTGGAAAACCACACTGCCCGATGCCGACCGCCGGGTGAAGTTTCTGCCCGGTGTGCCGCGGGTCGAGTTCCTGCACCTGCTGGCGATGGCCGACGTGATGCTCGACCCATTCCCCTTCTGTGGCGGCAACACGAGCCTCGAAGGGTTTGCGGTGGGCACACCCATTGTGACCTTGCCGGGAAAGTATCTGCGCGGCCGGCTGACCTACGCCATGTACCGGCGGATGGGGTTGGCCGAACTGGTGCCGCAAACCGTGACCGCCTACGTCGAACAAGCGGTCCGCCTCGCCACCGACCCCACCGCCCGGCGACAGTTCAGCGAGGCGATCCTGCAAGCCTGTCCCCGGCTGTATGAATCGCAGGAAGATGTGTTGGCCTGGGCGGATGCGCTGGACGGGATGGCGGCGGAATACCGTTGAGCCGTGCGATTTCGCGCGCTGCGTGAACACGGAGCCCGGTGTCCTCCCGGCTCGGGGGCCACCGTCGAAATCCGTTCCGGGGGTCTACCACAGCCCTTGTTTCCTCCACATCAGCCTGCACGTTGCGACGGGCCCCAGCCCCCACAGTCCGCCCGCTGGGGATCAACCGCATCGGTCACGGCGGCATGGCACTCGCGACAGGTCGCGTCGCGGGAGCCCTCACTCGCCGCGGTGTTGGCGGGGGTGTTACCATCGGGGTGTGCGACCGGGGGTCGCGACGGTCGGTTTCTGAAGGGTGGGTGCGATGAAGGGTCCGGGAGTTCGGGTCGATCAGGATGTCCGGCGGTTCTGGCGCTGTTCCCAGTGCGGAAAAGTGACCCGGACCGCGGGGCGAGTGACCACCATGGTCTGCCTCTGCACGGGAGCGCCCCGGTGGATGCAATTGGAACCGACCCCGCGCCGTCCCCGGTATGTCCCGCCCCCCCGCGAACTCGAACCGGTCGAGGAGTACATTCTGCCCCCCGATCCTCCCCGGGCCGCCTCCCCTGTCAGTACTGCGGAGACCAGCGAGTCCTCCCCGGGGAACTCCCCCTTCGGCGAAGGGCTCGACCTGCTGGCCGCCGAGTCGGGACTGGTGATCGAGACCGAATTTCGCAGCGCCCCGGTGGGTGCCCTCGACGACGAGACCTTACCCCGGACCGAGAACCAGACCCCCTCCGATGAGCGGGGTGCCGGCGAGCGAAGGCCGCCGCGAGGCCCCCGTCCACCGCGCGGCCCCGCTCCTCAGCGAGGCGAGTCGCGCGAGCGTCCCCCCCGACCTGGCCGGGGTGGGGGACGACCCGCTTCCGCAGGTGAATCTTCGCCTCCCCCCTCCACGCGGGGAGACCGTGGCCGGGGAGGTTCGACTCCCGCACGTGGCCCCCGCCGCCCCGACCGACCCGGGGCTCAAACCCGGCGTGACGAAGGGGGTTTGGGCACATCGAACGAGCCCGCTCAGAGTGAAGCGGAATCTCTCTCGGGCAGCCCCCCCGGCAGCGTCCCTGGGAGTGGTTCTGACCCCAGCAGCCTCTCCGGAGAGGGTGCCGGTGTCGAAACCGGGGCCGGGCCCGGCGGCCGCCGGCGTCGCCGGGGCCGCCCGCGAGACAGCCAACCCTCGACAGGGTCCGGGGGGACCCCTTCCGGCCCAAACGCGGAACAGCTCTCGGAAACTCCCCGCCACGTCTCCCCAAGGCCCCCGGCTCGCGGCCCTTCGCCAAGCCGGGGACACGACGCCCAGCGGCCCCCCGAAGGGGGGGCGTCAGACGCTGGCCCGACGCAGGGCGAAATGCCGTCTGAGGGATCCGAGGATGGGCGCGGGCGGCGCCAGCGTCGGCGACGACGGGGCGGCCGGGGTCCCCAGGGAAATGACGCCGCGTCTCCCGGACCGAGTCCCGGCGAGGGTCCTGGGGAGTCATTCGGCGCGGGCCTCGACTGAACGTGGCGGAATCGGTTGGGGGCGTGTTCGCGGTGTTGCTGTTGTCAGCCATTCCGCGACAAAGATCCACACCAATGCCCACGTCTTCCACAACCAACTCGACACCTGCCGCTTTCTACAGCAATCTCACATCGATATTCTCCAATAATGGGCGTTTGTGTTCGTGGCTCAATCTTCCCCTGCAATCCAAATCCACCCAGCCGCCCACAATCGTCGCAACTTCTGAGTGAATCACAGGCAACCCCGGGGGTCTGACGATTTTTGGTTGGCTTGTGGGGCGGGAAATCTGGTGTTTTTCAAACGGAACCGGGTTGGGCATGGGGTTTGCGATCTCGCGTTCAACAGCAAGGTGGCACTGGCCCAATGGGGTGCGGTGACGTCTGCGTTTCACGAATGCCCGGGCCTTGGCGGAGAGTGCCCGGCATTTGGCCCATGTCGCAAGGATCAACATGAGTTCCCTGACCGTGTCGGACATCGGCGTGCCGGGAGGCCCGCTCTCCCGCAGCCTGACCACCACTCGACCGTCGATTTGGGAGGATCCGCGGTTTCAACCGCAGCCCCCTCGCGAGGGGACTCCACCTGGACAGGTGGGGTTGTTCGCCCTGCTCTGGGTATTGATTGGGCTGGTTTCGGCGTATGACACGTACCTGACTGTGCGGTTTCAGGAGTCGCTGGACGTGATGGAATGCAATCCCATCGCCCTGTGGCTGTTGGCGTATGACGAGTGGAGTGCCGCCACTTTGGTGGGCTTGAAGTTTCTGGGATCGATGGTGGTGTTGGGGTCTCTCTGCCTGTGCTTTTGGGTACAACCGCGCTGGGGCTTGACCATCACCGTTTCCATTGCGGTGTTGCAGGGAGCGCTGCTGGCGTTCCTCACGATCGGATAGCGACGGTGGCGGCGCGGCAGGGTATCCCCGTCTCCTGAGGTCCGGTAAGATCTTGAGCGTCTGTCAGGTTCTCATGTGGACCTCGAGGAACCGCTCTGGATCGATCAGGACCGCACTGATGACGATTGAGTTTTCCTGTCCCGAATGCGGCAAACCGCTCTCGACTTCCGATGACAAAGCGGGACGTTCCGCCAAGTGCCCGGGATGCAGTGCCCCGATTACTGTGCCGGGTCTGGTGCCGGGTAGAACCCCTCCGACGGCTGAATCCGGTCTGGACGAGACGCGACCGGGGGATTCGCCATCGTCGGGTTTGTCTCCGGAGAGTGCTGCCGAGGCTGGGGGTGAGCGGGTGCGAACACCCTGCCCGGTCTGCGGCGAGTTGATTCTGGCGCGTGCGAAAGTCTGTCGGTATTGTGGCGAGCAATTTGAGGACATGTCCCCCGAGGGTCCCGAGGGGTTGTGCGTTGATCTGGGGGTGATCTGGGAGAAAACCTGGGAGGTGTACCAGAACAACCTCGGACTGGTCGTGGGTCTGGGGGTGTTGTTCATCCTCACGAACTTTGTCGCATCCTTGCCGCAAAACGTCCTGAATTTCCTGAATGAACAGGGACAACTGTCCGAAGTCATCTATTTTCCGGCCATCCTCGCATCGTTGATTCTGGCCTGGGGAGTGCAATTCTGGACCACAGCGGGTTATGCCCGCTGCATGCTCCAGCTCGCGCGAGGGGATGTGCCCTCGATCGGCGAGCTGTTCTCGGGGGGACGCTGGTTTTGGCGGACGGCCGGGGGCGGCATCGTCTTTGGACTCGCGGTCGGTCTGGGGACATTGGCCTGCGTCATTCCCGGAATTTTTCTGGCGTTAAGACTGTGGCCGTATCTCTACTTTATTGTGGACGATGATGACGGGGTGAACGACAGCCTGAACCGCGCCTTCAATCTGACCAACGACCAATACGGCCTGGGGCTGTTGCTGGGGCTCTGTTACGTGGGCCTGCACCTGGGCGGGGTGCTGCTGTGCTGTGTCGGGATCTTATTCACATCCCCGTTGGCCTCGCTGTTGGTCGCCATGACCTATCTCGCCCTGCGGGTCGACTACCGCCAGTCGGCACGGGGCCTTTCCCAGACCGAGTCAGGGGCGTAGCGACGTCGGGCGGTCACGATTTCCTCTGGGTCCTTTCTCCGGCTCTTTTTTCTGGCGCTCTCTCATGCCCATCGAGTTTTCGTGCCCCCACTGCCAGAAGCTGCTCTCGACCAGCGAAGACAAGGCGGGGCGCTCGGCCAAGTGTCCCGGATGTGGCGAACGGGTGACGGTTCCCCCACCGGCCCCCACCCCCTCCTCCCCAGCGATCGAAGAGGACTGGGAGGTGCCCGACGAAGAGTTCCGCGAGACGCTGCCGGGCCGGTCCACACGGCGCGGGCCCTCGGCCGACCGCCTTGCCGACGAGACGCGCGACCGGCATCCCTGCCCGATGTGCGGCGAGAGCATTCTGGTGGCGGCGGTGAAGTGCCGGTATTGCGGCGAACTGCTCGACGACACCGGCACCGGAGACGAGTCGGACTTCGCCTCCGGCGCCCCCCGGCAAGTCGCGGCCTCGGAAGTCTTCGAGAACGCCTGGCGAATTTTCCAGAACAAGGCGGGGCTGCTGATTGGTTCGTGGCTGTTGTCGACCTTCATTCAGTTCGCCTTCTATTTGGGGATCATCCTGCTGGTTTCGTTGCTGGCGGGGGGACAACCGCGGGGGAATCCCCCCGAAGCGGCCGTGTTCCTGGTCATCATTCCCGGAATGCTGCTGTTCACCCTGCTGAGCATGTTTCTCACCCTGGGGCAGTTCCGGCTCAACCTGAATGTCGCCCAGGGGCGAACCGCCAGTGTGGCCGATCTGTTCTCGGGCGGGCCGTACATGCTGCGTGCGATGGGCGCCGCCCTCGTCTTCATGCCCATCTATGTGCTCGGGTTCTTCCTCTGTGTGCTCCCGGGGATCTTCGCCCTGATGGCCCTCTGGCCGATGGGCTTCCTGGTGGTCGACCGCAAGCTGGGCCCCATTGACGCCCTGCAGCAGGCGTGGGTGATGACCAAGCCCAATCTGGGGGCCATCTTATTGCTGGGACTGATCATGTTTGGACTGCAGATGCTGGGGGTGATTACCTGCTACGTCGGATTTATCGTGACCGTGCCACTCATCCTCTTGATGTTCACCGTCAGCTACCTGATGATGAGCGGACAACGCATCACCCGGTCCTGATGGGTTTACTGCGTTCCGACGGGGAGATCGGCCTTCAGCCCTCGCCCCCTGTTTCCCCTTGCCTCGACCCTCGACAGCCCGCCTGCCTCACATGACTTTCTCGCTGCCGCTACCCGCCCAGACCGCCCAGGAAGAATTCCTGAGGCACATCTTCGTCCGCGACCAGATGGCCGAGTGGTCGAAGCACCCCCTCATCATGGAGAAGGCCGATGGGGTGCTGTATTGGGACATTCACGGCAAGCGCTACCTCGACGGGATTGCCGGGATCTACACCGTGGCGGTCGGGCACAACAACCGGCGGGTGATTGACGCGATCCGGCAGCAGCTCGACGTGCTGCACTTCTCTCCCCCCATGCATGGCACCAATCCGGTGGCGGTGCAGTTGGCCAACCTGCTGGCCGAGGTCAGTCCCCCGGGGCTCTCGGCGGTGAAGTTCGAATGCGGCGGCTCGGAGGTGAACGAGGCGGCGATCAAATTGGCGCGGCAGTACCACCGGCTGACGGGCAACCCGGGGAAGTACAAGGTGCTGAGCCGGTATCTCTCGTGGCACGGCTCGACCATGGGGGCCCTGGCGGCGTCGGGGCTGAAGGGGCGCAAGACGGTCAACGAGCCTCTGCCCGGGGGTTTTGTGAAGGTCTTTCCCCCCACCTGTTTCCGCTGCCCGTTCGGCAAGCAATATCCCTCGTGCGACATCACCTGCGCGACCCTGGTCGACAGTGTGATCGAGATGGAGGATCCCAGCACGGTGGCGGCGATCATGGTCGAGCCGATCGGGCACACCGGCGGCATCATCGATCCTCCCGAGGAATATCTGCCGCTGCTGCGGAAGATCTGCGACAAGCACAACATTCTGCTGATCTTCGACGAGGTGATTACCGGGTTTGGACGGACGGGGCAGATGTTCGCCGCCCAGACGTTTGGCGTGACCCCGGATGTGATCTGCACCGGCAAGGGGATGAGCGGCGGGTTCGTACCCCTCTCGGCCATGATCTGCCAACAGAGCATTGCCGACACGTTCTGGGGCCCCATCGAAGAGAACCCCGGGTTTGTCGAAGGACACACCTGGGAGGGGGGACCGGTGGCGTGCGCGGTGGGCATTGCCATGATCCGCGAGATTCTCGACCACGACCTGCTGGGGAACTGCCGTCGACAGGGAGCCCGGCTGCGGGCGGGCTACGAGGCGCTGGCGAAGAAGTACCCGGTGATTGGCGACATCCGGGGGAAGGGACTGTTCCAGTCGATCGAGTTCTGCAAGAACGTGGCGACGAAGGAGCAGTTCCCGGCGAAGCCCGGGTTTGGAGTGCGGGTGGGGCGGCGGGCGCTCGAGCATGGGCTGTTGTGCCGGTTCGATCCGCACTGGATCGCCCTCGGCCCCGCCCTGAATGTGACGGCCGAACAGATCGACGAGATGCTGGCCGTGCTGGATCGCTCCATGGGGGAAATCCTCAACGAAGGGGCGTAGGGGAGCCGGTGGTCGCCTTGACCGCCCGGAGTGTGCGGCACCGCCCCGACAGAAACCGATGGGAACTGACCAAATTCCCGAGTAGAATCGGAACTGCTGCGGGCCGCACCGGGCGGCGACTGGTGAAGTGGACACACGCGGCGACCAACCGGGAACCGGGCCGGGTGGTCGGGCCGGGTGGTCGGGCCGGGTGGTGAAGTGCAGACTGACCGAACTCTCTCCAAGCTTGAAGTCTGGTGCCCCGATGCTGAGCCTGTTTCCGAAACTGACGGCAGCCCACGGGTTACCCCGCCGGCAATGGCTGCGGATGACGGCGGCCGCGGCGGTCGGCAGCCCGGTGGCCCGAGCGGTCTGGGGGGCGGACGGGGACGGGGGTTTGTCGCACCGTCCCACGGCTCGCCACCTCATTTCGATCTTTCTCTGCGGCGGTCCCTCGCAGCCCGACCTGTGGGACCTCAAGCCCGAGGCTCCGGCGGGGGTGCGGACGGTGTTCGAGCCGATCGCCACCACCGTCCCCGGGATCCAGATGGGATCGCTCATTCCCCGGGTGGCCCAGCATGCGGACAAGCTGGCGATCATTCGTTCGCTGACGCACGACAATAACGATCACAACTTCGCGATTGCCCGGTCACTGTTGGGGCAACTCCCCGAGCGGGTGACCGAGGTGCATGCGGCCCGGGATGACCATCCCGGAATTGGAGCGATTCTCAATCGGCTGCTGGGTCCGGTGGGAGATTCGCCGGCATGGGTGGTGTTGCCCCGGCCGTTCACCACGTATTCCCCCCCGTACAAGGGGCAATCGGCCGGGTTCCTCGGCCCGGCGTGGGACCCGATCACTCTGCGGAAAGAGACGAAGGGTTCTCTGACCGACGCCCCGGTCGAACTGGATGCCATCCGGTTGCCCGAGGGGGTCGACACCCGCCGGCTGCACGACCGCAGTGTCCTCGCCCGGCACTTGGGTACGCTGCGCGCAGCCGCCGGGACCCCGGCCAGCGAACCGCTGAGCGTCCAGCGCATGGAGGCCGCCTACGGCGAGGCGTTCGACCTGGTGACCGCCAGTGCGGCCCGCCGGGCGTTTGATCTCGACCGCGAGCCCGATCGGGTGCGGGACCGGTACGGCCGGAACGAATATGGGCAGAGTTTTCTGCTGGCCCGGCGGCTGGTCGAGGCGGGAGTGCGCACAGTCAACGTCTTTTGGACCTTCTTCGACACCAAGGGGTGCCAGTTCAACCTGTGGGACAACCACGGGGTGGCGAGTGATGTCTGCGGGATCGATGGGCAACTGACCGGGGTGCAGCAGTTGACGCACGAGTACTGCACACCGTCGTTCGATCGGAGCTTTTCGGCCTTGCTGGAGGATCTGTCGGACCGGGGGTTGTTGGACGAGACGCTGGTCTCGGTCGCGGGAGAGTTCGGGCGGACCCCCAAGATCAACCAGTGGAACGGCCGCGATCACTGGGCCCACTGTTACACGCAGTTGCTGGCGGGGGGCGGAGTGCGGGGTGGGCAGGTGTACGGTGCGAGTGACAGCCAGGGGGCCTGGGTGAAGGACAATCCGGTGACGCCCGACGATTACGCCGCGACGATCCTGCATGCGTTCGGGCTGCCTCCCGAAGCGGCGGTGATCCATCCCACGGGCCGCCCCGTGCGGATCACCACCGGGCAGCCAGTGACCAGCCTGTTCTGAACGGCGTTCGGTGGAAAGGGATTTTCCCGGCAAGGCCGAGGCCAGGGGGGCTCTGTGATAGAATGAGCGGGGGCCTGTGCCAGAACGGCGGCGAAGGGGAGACACTCGGCTCGCCGCTGGCGGGGCAAGGTGGGCGGAGGCTGGGGAATTGCCCGCTCCCCGAGGAGTCGGCGTGGCGTATTCCACATGAAATTCGTGACTTCAACCACAGGGGGGAACAGGTGTGGCTGGTTTCCGGGGAGCCTGTGGGGGGACCTGTGTGATGCGTGTGGTGGCAGCATGACCTCTTCACCGACCGAATTGCTCAGACTGGCCAAGCGCGGCGATGACGTCGCGCGGGGCGAACTGCTGGAAGGGTTCCGCACGTATCTGGAACTGCTGGCGCGGGTCGAGATTGGCCGCCGGCTGCAGGCGAAGATCGATGTGGCCGATGTGGTGCAGGAGACCTTTCTGGAAGCCCACCGCAACTTCGGCAACTTCCGCGGAGACTCGGAAGCCGAGTTCGCTGGTTGGCTGCGCAGCATTCTCTCGGCGCGGGTGTCGAATCTGGTGCGGCACTACGTGACGACCCAGGGGCGCGACCTGCGGCGTGAGCAGCCGATGGAGATCAACGTCGACCAGTCTTCGGTGCTGCTCGATCGGGGGTTGTGGGCGCAGCAGAGTTCCCCCAGCCAGGCGGCGCAGCGGCGGGAGCGGGGCGTGCTGTTGGCCGAGGCGCTCGACCGGCTGCCCCGCGACTATCGGGAGGTGGTCATCTTGCGGCATCTCGAGGAATTGACCTTCCCGGAGGTGGCCGAGCGGATGAAGCGGACCGTGGACAGCGTGCAGAAGCTGTGGGTGCGGGCGTTGGCCAATCTGCGACGGATGATGGAGGAAACCCATGAGCCGGGCTGATGACAGTCGCACCTCGCTGGATCCCCCCAGTGAGATTCAGCAATTCGGGGAGCCCCTGGATGATCCGCGGGTGCTGGAGGTGGTGCAGGAGTACCTGGGCGAACTGGAACGGGGTCGGGCTCCCTCGCGGGAGAAGTACCTGGCGCGGTATCCGGAACTGGCCCAGGCGGTGCGCGACTGCCTGGACGGGCTGGAGCTGGTGCGCGGGGGGCTGTCGTACCCGGCGGGGAAGTCGATCTCGGGCAGCCTGGCGGGACCGCGGGGGAATGAGCGTCCCCCCAAGTCGCTGGGGGATTTCCTGATTGTCCGGGAGATTGCGCGGGGCGGGATGGGGGTGGTCTACGAGGCGGTGCAGCAGTCGCTGGGACGGCGTGTTGCGCTGAAGGTCCTGCCGTTCGCGGCGACCCTGGATTCCCGTCAGCTGCAGCGGTTCAAGAACGAGGCGCAGGCGGCCGCCCTGCTGCATCACACCAACATCGTGCCGATCTATGCCGTCGGCTGCGACCGCGGCGTGCACTTCTACGCGATGCAGCTCATCGAGGGGCAGTCGCTGGCGGCGGTGATCCGGCAGATGCGTGAGCAGGCGGGGCTGACGAAGGAGAAGGCCCCCCCTCCCCCGTCCGATCAACTGCTGGGAGAACATCCGCGGCAGTCGGAATCGCAGGTCTCGACCCGCCTGTACCGCGGCGAGGAGGCCGAGGATCCGCAGCCTCCCGTTGCCGAGAGCACGCAGACGCAGCAGAAACTGACGACCCACACGATCACGGGGCACTCGGTGACGGGGACCGTCACGCCGCAGCACCGTTCGAGTTTCTTCCGCAAGGTCGCCCGGCTGATGGTGCAGGCGGCCGAGGCGCTCGAGCATGCCCATCAACTGGGAGTCGTCCACCGCGACATCAAGCCGGGCAACCTGATGATCAACGCCGCGGGCGAGCTGTGGGTGACCGACTTCGGACTGGCGATGTTCCAGACCGAGACGGGACTGACGCGGTCGGGAGATCTGCTGGGGACGTTCCGCTACATGAGCCCCGAACAGGCGTCGGGGAAGCGGGCGGTGCTCGATCACCGGACCGACGTCTACTCGCTGGGGGCGACGTTCTACGAATTGCTGGCGCTCGAACCGGTCTTCGCCGGCGAGACCCGGGCCGAATTGCTGTATCAGATTCTCCATGAAGAACCCCGTCCGCTGCGGATCTGGAACAAGGCGATCCCGATTGAGCTCGAGATCATTCTGCTGAAGGCCCTGGCCAAGAATCCCGAAGAGCGGTACGCGACCGCGGGGGACCTGGCGGCCGATGTGCGGCGGTTTCTCGATCACGAGCCGATCCTCGCGCGCCCCCCCTCGGTCTGGGAACGGCTGAAGAAATGGTCGCGCCGGCATCCCGGGGCGGTCTCCACTGGAGCGGTGCTGCTGGGGGTGATCTTCCTCGGCTCGCTGGTTTCGACGGCGATGGTGGCGAATGCGCAGCGGACCACCGCGGCCGCGCTCGACCGCGAACGGCTGCGGGCCAATGAGGCTGAAGCGCAGTTCGCCCAGGCCCGGGCGGCCGTGGATGTGCTCATTGAGGTCAGCGAAGAGGAGCTGGTCGACAAGCCATCGATGGAAGCCACCCGCAAACGGCTGCTGCGGACCGCACTGGACTATTACCAGGACTTCATCGAGCAACGTCCCGGAGACCAGGCGTCACAGCAGGATCTGGCCGCCGTGCAAGACCGCGTGCGGGGCATTCTCAACGACCTCACCACCCTGCAGCGCGACATGCTGATCACGCTGCTGGCACAGCCGGCGGTCTGCGAAGATCTGAATCTCACCCCCGGCCAGGAGCAGCGGCTGTCGGAACTGCTTCCCAAGTGGTTCGGCGAAAAGATGAAGGCGTTCGAAGAGATGCGCGGCAGCCGCGAGAAAGACCGCCGCCGCCGCTTCGTCGAACTGGCGGCCGAGCACGACCGGGTCCTTACCGCCCTGCTGCAGCCCGAGCAGCGCGAACGGCTGACCCAGATTGGCATTCAATCGGCCGGGATCTACGCCTTCCGCGAACCCGACATCGTGCAGGCCCTGAGCCTGACTTCGGAACAGCGGGCCCAGGTGCGCGAAATCGAATCCAAGGTGATGATCAACAGCTTCGGACGCCGCTCCATGGCCGGGGGCTGGGAAGAACGCCGTCGGCAACAAGAGCAGATCAGCCGCGACGCGGTCGCCTCGGCTCTCGCCCTGCTGCATCCCGATCAACGCCAGCGCTGGGAACAGCTCGTGGGCCCGCCGTGCGAAGGCCTGGGGATGGGCCCCCGCTCCTCGCCGAAGGGGGCCACTTCCGAGAAGTCGCCCGACGCATGAGAACCCGTCGCCCCAGTCTGGTCTTCGGGGGGGGATTGACACTGCTGCTGCTGCTGGTGGCAGGGGTCCTCTTCCGGCTCCCCTCCAGCTCCCTTGCATCTCCCTCCCCAGAGTGCCGGCGCGCGCTCGCCGCCGATGAGTACCTCATCGAAATCACCGGCAGCGACAACCGCTGGCGGGTGTTGTATCCCGGAGCCCGGCACACGGTGGACTCGGTCGGTGCTGAGATGGCCCGTCTCGAATTGCATGTTCCCGCCGGTCGGCCGGTGGTCTTGCGGCTCAACAGCACCGATTACATCTACACCCTGGAATTGCCCGACTGGGAGCTGAAAGAAATCGCCGTCCCGAAATTGCAATTCGACCTACGGTTTCAGACCACCGCTCCCGGCCGGTTTGAGCTGCTGGGTGATCATCTCTGTGGCGGGGTGGTGGAAACCCTGCAGGGTGTGCTGGTGGTCGAGACCGCCGCGGAATTGTGCCGGTGGCTGACCGAGACGTGTGCCCGGGCCGGCTCCGCCGCCATCCCCGACTTTTGAGCGTCCCCTCTGTGATTCAGAGCGGGACAGACCACTCCCGACCTCTCCTCGCGGTCTCTCTTCCCGAAGACCTGCCTCTTTCCCAGGCCTCCGTCCGTATGTCGTCCCCTGTCCTGTCCTGGTGTGACTTGCGCTTCCCCGGCTGGCCCAGCCCCTCAGCCACGGTGCTCTGGGGAGGGCTGCTGCTCGGTTCGCTCGCGGGGTGTGCTCCCCAGGCCGATCCCCAGGCCCCCACCGGTCCGACCGGCCAATCCTCCAGCACAGAAAAACCGGCGACACGGCGCGAATCGCCCCCCAAGCCGACCCCTCCGGGTGCCCCCAAGATCCTGCTGAGCCTGCCCGACTTTGAACTGGTCGATCAACAGGGACAGCCTTTTGGAACCAACCAGCTGCGCGGCCGCATCTGGATCGCCAACTTCTTCTTCACCCGCTGCCAGACTACCTGCCCCATCCAGACGGCCAAACTCGCGCAGTTCCAGCGGCAGGCGAAAAACTGGCCCGATTGGAACCGCGTGCGATTGGTCAGCCTGTCGGTCGATCCCGGGCATGACACACCAACCGTGCTGGCCGAATACGCCCGCGGCTACCAGGCCGACCCTGCGCAGTGGAAGTTCCTCACCGGCCCGCGCGAGGCGCTCTGGAAACTGAGTCGGGATGGCTTCAAGCTGCCCGTCGCCGATGATCCCCAGGGACAAGAGCTGATCACCCACAGTCCCCGGTTCATCCTGGTCGATGCCGAAGGCCAGGTGCGGGGCTTCTACGACAGCCAGAAAGATCGGGACATCCGCCAGATGACGATCGATCTGCGGTACCTGCTCGAAGCCACTCCCGACCCCGAGACCAAGGTCACCCAGGTGGCGCTCCCCCGGGAGATGCTCTTCGCCCCGTGGCTGGAAGAACGGCGGGATGCTCAATTGGCCGAGGCCGGAAACCTGGCCCCCCGGCACGACTTCACCTTTCAAGACACCCGGGCGGAATCGGGAATCACCTTTCGCCACCAGGTGGTGGGAGATGCCGGGCGGAACTGGCGGATGAACCACTACGACCATGGCAACGGCGTGGCGACCGCCGACGTCGATGGAGACGGGTTGCCCGACCTGCTGTTCCCCAGCCAGGTGGGGGGCTGCGAACTGTGGCGCAACCTCGGTCAGGGACGTTTTGAGAACATCACCAGAGCCGCCGGCCTGGCCATCGCCGATCGGGTGCTGGTGAGCGCGTCATTCGCCGACACCGACAACGACGGCGATCCCGACCTGTTCCTCACCACGACGCGCGATGGCAATCTGTTCTTCCTCAACGAGGGCGGAGGCCGATACCGCGATGCCACGGCCGCCGCGGGGCTCGACTACGTGGGACATTCTTCCACGGGCGAGTTCTTCGATTACGACCGGGATGGCCGGCTCGACCTGTTCGTCACCAACGTCGGACGGTTCACATCCGACGAAGTCGCCTTCAGCGGCCCGGCGGGAACCGAGACGGGGCGGTATTACGTGGGTGAGAACGACGCCTTCGTCGGCCACCTGCATCCCGAGCGCGCCGAAAAAAGCCTGCTGTATCACAACGAGGGAAACAACACCTTCCGGGATGTGACCGAAGAGACCGGCCTGGTCGAACTGGGCTGGAATGGAGACGCCACTCCCTTCGATGGCGACGGCGATGGCTGGCCCGATCTGTACGTGCTGAACATGCAGGGCCCCGACCAGTACTGGCGGAATGACGGGGGGCAAAAATTCGTGCGCCAGACCCGCGAGACCTTCGGCCGGGTGCCCTGGGGAGGCATGGGGGTCAAGGCGTTCGATGCCAACCAGGATGGGGATCCCGACCTGTTGATCACCAACATGCACGTCGACATGTGGACCAAGTTCGAAACCCCCGCTCAGGAACGGCAGAAGATCCGTCCGCAATTGATGCCCGCCTCGTATCTCAAACAAGACAACCCGCAGGAGAGCATCCTCGGGAACGCCCTTTTCGAGCGGATCGCCGGCGGGGAATTCCGCGAAGTCTCGGATGAACGGGGGGCCGAAATGTATTGGCCCTGGGGCCTGAGCGTGGGAGATCTGAATGCCGATGGGTGGCCCGATGTTTTCATTACCGCCAGCATGAACCTGCAGTACCGGTATCATCCCAACGCCGTGCTGCTCAATGATCAAGGACAGAAATTCCAACCCGCCGAGTATGTGCTGCAGGTCGAACCCCGGGCCGGGCTGAACGTGGCGGCCCCCTGGTTCGATCTCGACTGCGACGGAGCCGACCGCCGGCATGCGGTCTGCGAGGGGCGCACTGGCCCGGTGACGGTCTGGGGGGCGCTCGGTTCCCGCGGCTCGCTGCTGCTCGATCTCGATCAGGATGGCGATCTCGACATCGTGACGGGAGACTTCAACAGCCCGCCGCAAATCCTCACCAGCAACCTGGCTCAGTCGAATGGCGGGGTGCGCTGGCTGGAGGTGGTGCTGCGCGGCACCCGCTCGAACCGCGATGGCCTGGGGGCGAAGGTCTCGGTCTCCACCGGGGGCCGGACGCAACACCAGGTGCACGATGGCCAGTCGGGTTACCTCACCCAAAGCTCCGCCCCGCTGTACTTTGGCCTGGCGGCCGATACCCAGGTCGA
>CAIOTJ010000499.1 GCA_903861195.1 uncultured Planctomycetaceae bacterium
CGCTGGCCGCGGTCATCCCGGTGAACCCCACCGCTCCCATCGCCCCCACCCCCGTCTGCAAAAAGCCCCGGCGGGAAAAGTGGGCGGCCGATCCGCAGGCACGACGATCTCGCATGGCAGAACTCCGGAAGTCGGGGAGCAGGTGAACGAAGGAAATTCGGGTTGATGGATTGGGTGTCCCTCGCGGGCACACAAGCCGGGAACGCAGGCATCAATGGTTGAAGCGGAACTCGGCCGAAGAGACCGTCCCCCACACCAGCTCGTAGAGCAGGGCGGGGCGGGCCTCGGCGGGTGCCCCGGCCAGAAAGGCCTGCACGTCGGCCTGGTCCTCGGCGGTCGGCAGCCGGGTGAGCGTGCTGAGGAACAATTCTTCGGCAATCGCGGGAATGTTGTCGGCCGGCAGCTTCAGCAAACGGTCCACCGTGTTCGCCGCCTTGTGCCGCACCATCTGGGTAATCGCCGGATCATTCGCCAGGAACAGCGTCTGGTCGGCGGTCGCTTCGAAGCTCACGGGGGGCTTGCCCGGCTCGCCGCCAAACAACTGCACGAACCGCTGCTCGTAACCCACCAGCTTGTCGTACAGCGTCTGCTCGCTCGCCATGTCTCCCAGCGCCAGCCGGTGCGCGTCGACTTCCCCCGTCGCCTGCATCGTCCCCCAGGCAAACTGCGCGGGCGAGAGTGTCTTCAGAATCGCCCGCGCGAAGATCGCGTCGGGTGGGTTCACATCGGGCTTCGCCGACCGGCTCGAACGCTGGTAGGTCTCGCTCAGCACAATCTCGCGAATCAGCCACTTGAGGTCCAACTTGTGGGCCGCGAATTGTTCCGTCAGATGCGCCAACAGCAGCGGATGCGACGGCGGGTTCCCCGCATGGTCGAGATCGAGCGGATGCACAATGCCCCGCCCCAACAGCATCGCCCAGACCCGGTTCACCGTCGTCCGGCAGAACCGACGGTTCTCGCCCGAGGCCAGAAACTCGGCGAACTTCGCCCGCCGGCTGAACCGGGGCACCGGTCGCACTTCTTTGTCTTTGTCGTCCGGCTTGACCGCGTAGGCGTCTTCCGGCTTGTCGAACTTCGGTTCGCTGATCAGGCTCGCCTCGATAAACCGCGGCAGCGTGCTGCGCGGTCCCTTCGAAATCTTGTCGCGAACCTCGAAGACCGACTCGTAGGTCACCTCGCCGTCGGCTTTCTCGGCGAAGACCACCTTCTTCTCTTTGTCGGTCATCACGAAACTGCGGACGAAAAACGCCGAGACGCCGTAGTAGTGATCCTGCTTGAAGTCGTCGATCTGCGGATGGTCGTGGCACTGGGTGCATTCGAAGTTCTGCCCCAGAAAGAGCTTCGCCACGTCCTTGGTGATCACGTGCTGGTCGCCGTCGCGGTCGAGGTAGAACCGGGCGGGACCGCGGTTCGCCGCGTCCGAGCCGTCGTTGCTGAGGATCTCGCGGACCAGTTGGTCATACGGCTTGTTCGCCGCGAAGCTCTCCCGCAGGAACTTCTCCCACTCGGGAATGGGGACATTCTTCTGCGGCAGCCGCCGCATCAGGGCGACGTCGAACTGCCGCTGCAGGTGGCGGGCGTACTCGGCACTCGCCAGCAGCCGGTCGACCATCTGCTCGCGCTTCTGCGGATTGGCGTCGACCAGAAACGCCCGGGCGACCGCCGCGCTGGGAATGGTTCCCGTCAGGTCGAGGGTCACCCGCCGCAAAAACTCGGCATCGTCAGACACCGGAGCGGCGAGTTCGGCGTAGTTGGGGGTCTGCAGGGCGATCAGCCGGTCGATCTGCACCCGCAGTGGTTCCTCGTCGGCCTGAGCGGTCAGGGCCAGTCCCGTCCAGATCGCGACCAGCAAGCTGCCGACCAGCCAGCTGCGAAGGTGCAACGCTGGGGCAACCCTCCGTGCCATTCGCCAGATCCCGGTGCCCGTACGGCGTGCGGGAAACGACTCCGCGAGGTTGGCGGGAGGCTCGAACGATGTCATGGCGGCCTGGTTGGGTCCGTGGAAGCGAGAACCGACAGCAGCCGACGGCAGCGGGCAGGGTTCAGCCATGGGGGGCAAACTCCCGGAAAGACGGCAGGCGACGACCAGCACGGGTGAGGTGCTCGCCGCAGTGGGTGAGGGTGGCCAGATCCCGGAAGGATCAGGCCGGCACAGGTGGGACGCGACCGCCGCCTCATCCAACGCCATCGGACGATGGGTAGGCAGTCTTTGATGCAAGAAGAATTGTGGCGAATTGACCGGGGGCAATCAAGGGGGAAGAGACCTGTCGGGCAGGCTGCGGAAGCGGGACCGGTGGGTGGGATGACTGTGCCGGGCGGGGTGGTGCCGAAGACAACGGCCAGGTCCACCGGCACCGGTCGCACCACTTCGCCCGATCGCACCGTCCAGCACACCCCCCGTCGCCCACCACACGATATACTTCCCGAATACGGTCCCCCCGGCCCACGCACCACGGTCCACGGACCACGGTCCACGCTTCACCACCTCCCCCGCACCTCAAACATCTCGACCACCATGCGCACCCGTTTGCTCACCGGCTTGATTGCCCTGTCTCTGGCGGCCTTCTTCCTGGGAGGCTTCGGCCCGCAGTCGGGCAACACCCCCAGCCTCACCGGTTCCACGCTGCAGGCCCAGGATGACCCGTTGCCGACG
>CAIOTJ010000500.1 GCA_903861195.1 uncultured Planctomycetaceae bacterium
GGCCGCGACAGCCACCACGGCAATCAGAGCAACCATCAGGCCGTATTCGACCATGGTGGCTCCCTCTTCACGATTCAGGAAACGGCGGGTGGCGGCGATGAACTGCGACATGACACAAACTCCTGGAAAGGTGAATCTTGCCGTTGAAAGTACGGACCGGTCGCGTGAAAAAGACTTCCGGGGGATCCGCCCGCATATGATGTCGACTGGAACAACCAGGACTGCGGCGAAGCCGGGCAGGCGACTCTCAACGGCATCGAGTCGTCGCTGCGAAACCTGTTTTCGGATCCGACAGGTTTGAATCGGCTACGACGTGAGTCGTCGGAAAACCGCCGTGAATCCACCAGATATTTTTGAGGAACCTTTTCGCGTTCCATGTATCGGCCAGGAAGGAGCCACGGCCTTGTCGAAACCGCTTTGCTCTGGCAGGTTGTCCGCGATCGCGATGTCGAGCGTGCATTCCCTGAGGCAACAGACGCAGCGCGGGAGCGCGATGCATGGCGGCGTCTTAGTCGTCAGAGCCAAAGAACCCGGTCCATGCCAGATCGATCTGCTCCTGGGCCAGCTGGAAGGGAACGCCATTGAAGCGACAGAAATCTCGCGCCCGCTCAATCAGGTCGCGCGAGTCACTGCAGCGCATTTCACGATGTTCCCTGAGGTATCGGTCGAGCAGACTTTCGATCAGGCCGGGTGGAACCGAGACTCCCAAACGCTGGGCATAGTTCTCGAAGATCCGTGCATATTGCTGTGGAGTGGGAGCCTTGAGGTTCAGTCGATAGCCCATCCGCCTGAGGAAGGCCGGATCGGTCACATCCCGGGGGTCGAGATTTGTCGCGAACAACAGCATCTGGCGGACGGGCACACAGATCTTTTGGCCGGTCTGCAGAGTCAGGTAATCAATGTGATACTCCATGGGAATAATCCAGCGGTTCAGCATTTGGGCAGGCTGGACCTGTTGTCGTCCGAAGTCGTCGATGAGCAACACCCCTCCATTGGCTTTCAACTGGATCGGGGCTTCGTAGAAGCGGAGGGTGGGACTGAAAGCCAGATCGAGGTCCTGCAGTCTCAGTTCGCCCCCGGCGACCAGCAGCGGAGGGCGCACCAGAATCCAGCGGGCGTCAAATTGGCCTGGCGCTGGTCCGGACTGAATCTCGTGGACTTGAGGGTCATAGATCCGCACCACCTGGTTTTCGACGGCGAAGCAGTGCGGGACCCAGACGGCCGTGTGGAGCGCGTTGCGCAGGGCGAGACAGAGCGCGGTTTTTCCATTGCCGGCTGGACCGTGAACAAACAGGCTGCGATTTCCAGTCACCGCGAGGCCCGCCAGCATTCGGGCCTCGTCCGACATGGTCAGGTGGGAAAGGGATTCGGCGACCTGCTGCGGATCGACCACCGGCCGGCTGTTGGCCTGTTGCACCACCGACTGGTTGTAGGCGTCCAGGGAGACGGGAGCCGGTCCCAGATAGCCGGAGATTTCCAGCGCGCGGACGGCACGGTCGCGGCCCTTTTGTGACAGGGAATATCGGTAGCACAGAGGGCCGGAGCTTCCGAGAACCTCGACCAGAGCATCACGCCGCAAATCCTCGAGCATTTCCCCGACCACCGGAATCGGCAGGTGCAGTTTCTGGGCTGTCGATTCGGTGGAGAATTGCGAAGAAACATAACCCAGTTTCAGAATCAGTCCTTGGATCATCTCCCGATCGATCCCGGTCTCGCGTGCGTTGCCGGGGGCGGGAGACGGGAAGAAATCTGCGTGAGAATCCGTTGTCGACATGGCTTTTCCGCAGGGCTGGTCACAGGGACGTCCACCAGACCTCGGACGATCTGGGGTTGCATATTCCGCGATGGATTACAACCGGTCAACCAAACGTGCCGTCTTGCCGATGTGGATTGCCAAATGCGCTCCCACAACGGGGCCGTTGATCCGGTGGACTGCGATGACGCAGCATCGCGTCGTGTGGCATCGGAACTCTTCAGGGCACCGCGTGGGAAACCCCGTTTGGACGCTTCCCCGGCTCCGATCACGAAGCAGTCCGCGAATTGCATACATGACCCGCACGACTCTGTGTCGAATGCCTCAGATCTCACTCCGTTGCACCGACCATGAAACGGAACGGGGGACGCCGGCTCGGATCTCGATCTACGATCCAAGCCTGCCTGGCCCCTGATTCCATGACAGAGGGTCACTTCGGGTCACCGGGGGTCACCCGTTGTTTGGCGACCCTACAAGTCTCGCCGGAAGTTGTTTTTTGGGTTGGTCTTGCGACGCTCTTACCAACTCGCGGCCGAGGTGCCAAGCCGGTTTCTAACACGGGATGGCGTTGGTTGCGTAACACGGGATCGCCCTGGTTGCGGTTCGTCCCGTGCGGGAGAGCCGATTTACGATGCCTGGTGAATCCCGCCGCGTGTGAAAGCACGGGAAAGCACTGATTCCATGAAAGAGGGGGGCCCCCCTGGATACCGTCAGAGCACGGCGTATCCACTGGGGATCGCCCAATTCAGTCTCTTCCAGCGATCCCCAAACATTCATCCAGGAGGACCTCTTCATGTAGTCCATGGGCATTGAC
>CAIOTJ010000501.1 GCA_903861195.1 uncultured Planctomycetaceae bacterium
CGCCCGCAGTGGAGCCGCGGCCTGCAGCAAGTGCCATCGGGTGAAGGGCCAGGGTGCCGACATCGGTCCAGAATTGAGCCAGATTGGCCGCAAGTACGAGAAAAAAGCACTGCTAGAAACCATCATGAACCCCAGTGCTGGCATCGCTCCTGAGTACTACCCTTATGTGGTGGAAACAGACGTCGGCAAGGTGTTCGCCGGGTTCCTCAAGGAAGCCAATGACCAGCATGTGCTGCTCAGGAGCATCGAGGGAAACCTGATTGACCTGCCCCGCGCGAAGGTGGTCGAGCTGGTCAAGCAGGAAAAGTCGTTGATGCCCGAACTCGTGCTGCAGAGCGTCACCGCACAAGACGCGGCCGACCTGCTGGCCTATCTGGCCAACCTGCAGGAGTCGATTGTGCCCGCAACATCATTCCAGGTGCTGGGCCCATTCCCCAATGTGCGGCCCGAGCAACGCGGCCAGGACTTTGGACCCGAAGCAAATTCCTCCGCTCCCGATTTCAATGCCAGGCACGCCACGTTTGGCATGAAGCAGATCGCCTGGCGGCGGGTCGACGCCAAGGTGGGGACTGCGGGGGTTCCGCAACTGGATATCCGACAGTTGTCGGGAGCGGTGCAGATGCCCGCAGACAATGTGTTGTACTATTTCGCGGTTGTAGCGGAGTCGGCATCAGCCCAGTCTGCGACGCTTCATATTGGCTCGGACGACGGTGTTCAGGTTTGGGTGAATGGCAACAAGCTGCACGACAACAAGGTCACTCGAGCCCTCGCGCCGGCCCAGGACAAAGTGCCGGTCGAACTCAAGCAGGGACGCAACCTGATCCTGCTGAAGGTTGATCAGGGAAATGGAGATGGCGGCGTGATCATGGCCGTTGAAGCGAAGGCCAACCTTACCCTTTCGGCACCGTGAGCAGACTGGCGAAAGAGACGGTTGGAGACGTTGCGAAGCCGGCAGTCAACCGGCGGCCCCCATGGTCTGCGAAGCGCCGTCAATGGTGGTGGCTTCTCCTGGGTCCTTGTTGGCTGCTGTATGTCCCATTGTGGTGTGCCTGGGCTCTCGGGCAGATCTACCGGGACCAATACGCCGCGTGGGAGCGTTTCTTTCATCTTCCTGCACCTGGTGTCGTAGCCGCCGGACTCTTGCTGCTGGGCCTGTGCGCCGTGTCCCGGCACAGGCGACTCGGCCTCGTCGCAGGCTTGTTTCTCATCTGGCCTCTGACCATCGTCCTGGCTTACGACAACCATTGGCTGAGTCCCCGAATTCCTGTTTCGGATTCCCATCCAACGAATCCGTTACGTCTGCTCGACTGGAATGTCTGGCATGGTATGGGAGGGTGGGACAATGTGCTGGAGACACTGGACCGCGAGCGTCCCGACATCCTGGTCCTCGCGGAGTACACACCGAGTGATCCCGTTCATGACCAGCATCACCTCGAGAGCCTGAACACCCTGTTGCTCAGTTGGGGCTGGGAAGTAGCCCACACCTTTGCCAGTGGCAGCATGTTGATTGCCTCGCGCTTTCCATTGCTGCACATCGAGCGACCGCAGCTCCCAAGTTCGGACTGCGTGCTGGTGGATTTTGAGAATGACTCCGGGGAGCCACTCCGTGTGCTGGCACTCGATCTTCCCTCCGGACTGCGAGCCCATCGGGACCCGCTGCTGCGAAAGGTCAAGGCCTTGATCACCAACACACAACCGGATCTGGTGGTGGGAGACTTCAACGCCATCCGCCAGGCGACTCAACTGCAGCCCCTCCCGGAGGGCTACCGACACGCCTACGATGCCGCAGGTTCGGGATGGTCCTACACCTGGCCCGTTCCGGTGCCTGTTCTGGCGATCGACCAGTGCGTGATTGGTCGGCGAATCGAACCCATCGATTACACTCTGGGGACGGGGGCCAGCGATCACCGCTGGCAGCGGTTTGATTTTCGGCTGATTCGGTCCAAGCAGATTTCCTCCGCCCGATTCTTCCACGCCGATGACGACTGAACCCAAGTCCCACCCAGACCCTGCGATCGCCACCGCTCGCCTCGCTCCCTCAATCCTGGTGCTGGAGCGTGCGCCGCGACTCGAAAACGTACTGAAACAGACTCTGGGCGATTCCAGCCGACTGATCCGTCCCTGCCGTTCTTCGGGCGATTTGATCGCCCTTGCTGAGCGGATGCCCGCGAGTGTCTGCGTATTGGACTGGTCGGGGTGGCCGATGGAACTGCTCGGTCTTCTCGACCGGCTCCAGCTGGCCCATTGTGGAGCCCAACCGATCGTGATCGCCACGAGTGAACTCGACCCGCTGGAGTGGGCCGCCCGTGAGGCTGGCGCCATGGGCTTCTTCGCCCCGCCACTCTCAGAGAACGAGTTGGTCTCCCTGTGTGGGCGACTTCTCGGTTACCAGATCGGCCCCAACCTCAACGGAACCGCCACCCAAAAAGCAAAGTGACCACCGACGGTTCTCCGTCAGTGGTCACCCAGCAGCTCAATTACGGGGTGCGACGCGACTCGCCAGCCGTACACGCTTAAGTTCTATCTGAAAGCCCGGAAGGGCCAGCCTACCTCGTTCCATGGGAGTGGTTGGCCAGGCCGCCTACAGGGTCGGACCGATCCCCCAGGGAGCGAACTCATCGTCGCCCACTCCCTGTGCCTCACTCTTGGTCTTCTCGCCGCTGGCAACCGCGATGATCTTCTCGAAGATTTGCCGACCGACTTCTTCAACCGTCGCACCTTCGAGAATTACACCGGCGTTGATGTCCATGTCGTCGACCATCCGGTTGTACATCGGGGTATTGGTCGCGACCTTGATCGACGGGACCGGTTTGCAGCCGAAGCAGCTTCCCCGTCCCGTCGTAAAGACCACCATGTTGGATCCGCCTGCCACGAGCCCAGTGACTGAGGTCGGGTCATAGCCGGGCGTGTCCATGATCAGGAAGCCCTTGGCCGTGATGGGCTCGGCATAATCGAACACTCCCCGCAAGGCGGTCGTCCCCCCCTTGGCGATCGCCCCGAGCGACTTCTCATAGATGGTGGTGAGGCCCCCCTTCTTGTTCCCCACGGAGGGATTGTTGTTGATCTCGGCACCAAACATGGCGGTGTACTTCTCCCACCAGCGGATCTTCTCGATCAGCTTCTCGCCCACGGCGCGAGAGATTGCCCGCCGCGTGAGGGTGTGCTCTCCACCGTAGATCTCGGTGGTCTCGGCAAGCACGCTCGCCGCCCCATGGGCCACCAGCAGATCGCTGGCATATCCGAGCGCCGGGTTGGCCGTGACACCGCTGTTTCCGTCGCTGCCGCCACAGTTGGTCCCAAGAATGATTTCCGAAACGGGAATGGGCGTCCGGGTGACCTTGTTGGCCTCCGGCAGCATTTCCTTGAGGATCGCCACCCCCCGATTGACGGTCTTGCGAATCCCTCCTTCCTCCTGCATGTTCAGGATCAGCGGCAGCTTGCCGGGATCCTGCCCAGGGATCTGGATCTGGTGCAACCCCTCTTTTTCAGCAAGGAAACTGGCTTGACCCGTCTCACATCCCAGGCCCACAATCAAATAGGCCCCAATGTTCGCATGCTTGGCGAAGCCCGCCAGGGTGCGGTTCAGCTGGAGATGATCCGGCCCCCCATATTGCATCGCGCAGCCATGTTTGTGGACAATCGGAACAATTCCGTCGACGTTCGGGAAGCGGCCCAGGAGTTCGGGGGTGATCGCCTGAGAGATGAGCCGCGAAGTATATGCCGAGCAATTGACTGTTGAGATGACCCCAATGTAGTTGCGGGTGGCGGCCCGGCCATCGGCCCGGCGGTAACCCTGGAAGGTCCGACCGTGGATGGGCGTCGGATCGGGAGGAATCTCGGTGGCGTGGGCGTAATCGAGGCTCAGGGGGCCCGTCCCACAGTTGTGGGTATGGACCCAGTTGCCCGTCGCAATGTCGGTGGTCGCGAACCCAATCGTCTGTCCGAATTTCTTGATGGGGGCCCCCCGCGAAATGTCACGGGTTGCCACCTTGTGCCCCAGGTCGATCGGCTCGCGGATGGCTACGGACTGGCCCGCCGCGGCGAAGCTGGTCCCACTGGGACAGTTCCTGGCCGCCACGGCAATGTTGTCTTCGGAGTGCAGAACAATGAACGCGGGAGCGGCAGACATGTTTGAAGTGGGGTGGGACGGACGAGGCAATGAAAGGGAACCCGGGGAGGAACTGCGGAGTTGGGCTCTCCGCCCCCTTAGGCGCCGAGGGTAACACGCTGGACGTCAGCCCTGCAATCACCCTTGGATCTGGCATCGCCGCTGGGCCAGACTACGGAATGCGACTCGGGCCAGAGCGACACCCGACCGGTCCCGATCCAAACCGACCGCCCGAACTTGCAGCCAAACCCGGAATTGCTCATTCTGCATAAAACGGGTGTGCAGCCCAGACCGTTCTCCGCGGTTCGTTTTCTGCGACCTACCCGAGACTTCGTTCGACAGCGGAATCCCGGGCAAGTTCACTTTCGCCGCCCCGGGCATTGCGTCACAACACTTGGCAACTCCAGGCATTCCCTTCCATGGCTCACGATTATTCGCAGCAGCGTTTCGAAACCCGGTGTGTCCACGTCGGTGTCGACAAGGACGATTCGTACAACAGTTGCATCACACCGATCTATCCGACATCGACTTTCCGCTTCGAATCGCTCGGCAAGACCAAGGGGTACGACTACACCCGCAGCGGCAATCCCACCCGCCGGGCTCTGGAAGAGAGTCTGGCCTCGCTGGAAGGGGGCATCGACTGCCGGGCCACCTCGACGGGTATGTCGGCGATCACCGCCTGTATGCACCTCTTCAAACCGGGTGATCACATCATTGCCGGGCACGACATCTACGGCGGGACATTCCGGCTGTTCAACGTGCCATTCACGGAATATGGCCTGAAATTTTCGTTTGTGAACATGCAGGATCCCGGCACTGTGCGGCGGGCGCTGACCCCTCAGACCAAAGGCCTGTGGCTGGAAACTCCCAGTAACCCCCTGCTGAACCTCGTCGATCTGGAGGCGCTCGCCACCATCGCCCGCGAGGCGGGGGCCATCTCGATCGCCGACAACACCTTCATGTCTCCCTATTTTCAGCGTCCCTTCGAACAGGGGGTCGACATTGTCATGCACTCGACCACAAAATATTTGAATGGGCACTCCGACGTGGTCGGAGGGGCGGTCATAACCCGCCATCAAGCCCATGCCGAGCGGATCGGATATATCGTGAATGCTCTGGGACTGGCCTGTTCCCCGTTCGACGCCTGGCTGGTTCTGCGGGGGGTGAAGACTCTGGGTCCCCGCATGGAAGTCCACCAACGAAACGCACTGGCGGTCGCCCAGGCCCTGCGGACCCACCCCTCCGTCGATCGGGTCTATTATCCCGGCCTGCCCGACCATCCCCACCATGCCCTGGCAAAGAAACAGATGAAGGGGTTTGGAGGGATGCTGAGCTTTGACGTCAAGGGGGGGGGGGCCCAGGCGGAGAAGGTGATGACCACGACTCGCCTCTACGCGATGGCCGAGTCCCTGGGGGGCATTGAATCCCTGATCGAGCATCCCGAAACCATGAGCCATGCGTCGATGACGGCGGCGGCCCGCCAGGGAGCAGGAATCACCGACAAGACTCTGCGGGTCTCTGTTGGCATAGAACACGCCGATGATCTGATTGCCGATCTGCTGGGAGCGCTCGATGGTTCACGGGGCTAAACACTCCAAACCGGGGCAAGAACCAACCTGAAGGCCACCTCGCTGTGTTGACTTCTGGAACCCGTCTCCTGGTCTCTGTCCCCGGATCAAGGGACGCCATCGGGGGATCTCAGTGCACCATTGCGAAGTGGCTTACGGACGGCAGGAGCCACTTGGAGCCACCGAATGGGCCCCCAGTCAGGTCGCAAACGGGAGGGGGCGGCGGTTTCCGCCGTCGAGATGCAAAAAGGCCGCCCCAGCCACTCGGAACGCCCCGTGCCACGAACCGACAGGTGTCAGGGGCTCTCGGCAGGTTGGTGGTTGAGGGAGGCTGACGGTTGGGGCAACCATGACATCCCCACAGGAAAGCTCGCAAAGAATTCACAGGCTCAAGTCTGGAATTTCTGATTTTTCAACCGGTTGGAACTTGATTCTCAGAATGAAGAGTGTTTAGGATGCCAAAAGTGAGCGTCTAAAGACTGTTGCGGCGGGGGGGCGGATCCCAAGCGTCAGACCCCAGGTTTCGAGGCAGTCGGGTGACGTGTCTGCGGCAAGTGCCGTGGACGTACCGCAAGGCTCGATGCGGCCACGACCTCGAAACGTGGTGCTGAGGCGGCGGCGCGGGTCGGTGGTTCCGCACATGCCCCGGCCTCGTATTCGTTCGATGAATGTGCGGAGGAGTCGTTTCAATGCCGGTGGGTAAGATCAAGAAGCTTGTGCAGGAGAAGGGGTTCGGGTTCATCTCGCAGGCGCAGGGGGAAGACGTGTTCTTCCACCACACCGCAGTGGAGAACCGTGGCTACGAAGACCTGCAGGTTGGTCAGGATGTCGAATTCCAGATCGACAATTCTCCCAACCCGAAGGCCAAAGGCCCTCGGGCGAAGACCGTCAGCCCCCGCTGACCCAGACCGGCCAGCTGCCCTGCGAGTCACCGAGTTGGTAGTCGCTGGTGAGTGAGACCGGACTCCGGAAGATCCCAGCTTTGGGAATAGATTCTTCCTGTCCGGGCCTGATTCCTTCCCGAGACGCTCCTTCCTGAAGATTCGCAGAACAGCAAAACCGTTCGAAGGGCAGTTCGTCACGCAACGTGATGGACTGCCTTTTTTTATTGCCCCGCGAGTCATCGACACCGTCGGCTTCAGCGGCAAAACTCCAATTCCATCGAGACCACGCCCCCCCTCTCTCCTCCGATGCGTTCCCGACCCGCCTCCTTGACGGCCGGGTCACGCGTTCCGAGGCTCTCCGGCCGATCCATTTGACTCGGTCTTTACCCTCCGGGTGGAGTTGAGTTAACGTACACAGAGGTTCGTGGAAGTTTCGAGGATCTTTGGGCATCGCCTAGGGAATCTCGGTCCAGGCTGTCTGCGCGGTGAACAAGGTGGTTCACCGATCGTTACCCAAGGAAGGATCCGGCGCATGATTGTCCGACTCGGTTCATTATTTGGCCTGTTGCTGCTCGTCGTCACGCTGGGCTGTTCACAGCCTGCCGGAAACTCCTCCCAGGCGACGCGCCCGGCCGGGAGTGGTGGAGTTGGAGTGGTCGACCTCGACGCAGTCGCCAAGGCGATCGGCAAAGACTTGGCCATGTCCGCAGAGGCGGAACAAAAGGTGGCCCAGCTCAACCAGGAACTCGCTCAGCTTCAGGAGGCAATGAATCGCCACCTTGCCGGCAAGCGCGAGGAGCTGGGAGAGGACCTGTCCGATACACAAAAACGACAGCTGCTGCTCGCCAAGGCCAAACTCGAATCGACCTACCGGGATAAAAAGGCGATCGCCGAACGAAAATTCGCCCGCTACAAGCAGGAACTGATCGGCCAATTCCGCGAAGAGACCAAGCCGATTCTGCGTGAGGTCGCCGCCCGCCGGGGACTGAGTATTGTGGTACCCAAGAATGAAGCCCTGTTGCTGACGGTCGCCAGCGAAGTCGATCTTACCGACGATGTCGTGCTGGAAATCCGGAAGTTGCAGCCCGCATCGACTGGCGAACCCCCGGCCCGACTTGACACCATTCCTGAAACCGCCGCGAGGGACTGAAGGAACAATACCGGGAGCAATTTTTTCAACCGCTGTCGACTTTCCACGCGCCGGCTCCACCGGTGCGTGTTGTTTTATGCTGGCCTTCAGTGCCGGCCAAGAAGACAATGCTGGCTGTCCGAGAGCTGCTCACCGACTTTTCAGACACCTTTTTGCAACGTCTCTTGATACACCTTGGATTTCCCCATGACCAGCCGCGCCGCCACTGAATACCGATACGAAAAGCTGACTTGGCCCGAGATCAATGACGCCGTCGACTTGGGCAAGATCTGTATCATTCCCGTCGGGTCGGTCGAACAGCATGGGCCGCACCTTCCTCTCGACGTCGATCTGGTGTGCCCGACAGGAATTGCCCGGGGAGCCGGGCAGGCCCTGCCTGAGAAGATTCTCGTCCTGCCCGTCATTGCGTATGGCTACACGGGCCATGTCATGGACTTCCCGGGCACCATCAACGGACACTATTCGACGTTTATCGAACATGTGCTCGACATCACCAAATCGCTGGCCTATCACGGATTCAAGAAGATCCTGCTGCTGAATGGACACGGCTCGAACATGCCCAATCTCGACCTTGCCGCCCGACGCTGCAACCTGGAGACCGATGCCGAGTGCGTGGTCACCGCCTGGTGGAACCTGTTGACGGTCGACAAATCGTTTCTTCCTGGCTGGCGCGAGAGCGCATTTCCAGGGGGCTGCGCCCATGCCTGCGAACTTGAAACATCTCTCTATTTGTACCTCGATGAGGACAACGTCCGGAAGGACCAGATCCACAGCGGAGACATCTCTTTCAATCTCGATCAGAGCCCTTTCAATTGGGTCGACCTGTTTGGGGCGGGACCTTCAACCGTCATCTCGTGGACAAGCAGCTATAGTGAAACCGGGGTGCTGGGGGCGGCCGAGTTGGCGAGCCGGGGGAAGGGTGAGCGGGCCTATCGGGAAGCGGTACGGCAACTACTGAATTTCGTGGGTTATTGGCACCCCCGGCCACGCGACGACCGCCGCGATTTCCATCGCACGCCACCAACCATGCCTCTCCCCTGGGGACAGCAGCCAGCACCGCGGTGAAGCGCGATTCCAGACTCACAAGTCTGTCTGAGGGACATGCAATTAAGAGATCTCGGCACTCTTGAGGCCCGTCCGGAGGTCAATCGTTTCCAGTTGAGCCGGTTTTACTGGTCATGCCTAAAAATGTACCAGACGGACCGGGGCTCCGTGCTATCTCTGCCCCCATTTTGACTGGTACAATCTCGCGTCGTCTTCCAGGTCGACTCTCTGTTCCCGGGTCAGACCCCCCGACCTCGCTCCAGTCCAGTTTTGCACATGTCCACTTCGTCCGCCCCTGCCGACTATTCCCAACTCAGCCAGCAGTTACTGCAAAAACTTCAAGCCAAACAGGCCATTTTGGGGGTGGTTGGCCTAGGCTACGTCGGTCTGCCACTAGCCAATCTGTTTCACCAAAAAGGCTTCCGGGTGGTCGGGTTCGATATCGATCAGCGGAAGGTCGACGCCCTGATGGCAGGGAAGAGCTATATTGGGCATATTCCCAACAGCCGCGTCGGTGAACTCGTGGCGGATGGCCGGTTCACTCCCACGGTCGACTTTTCCAAAATGCGAGAGATCGACACGGTTTCGATTTGTGTGCCCACACCACTGAGCGCATACCGTGACCCTGACCTCAGTTACATCGAGTCCACCGGTCGCGCCCTGGCTCCTCATGTTCGGCGCGGTCACCTGATCGTTCTGGAAAGCACCACCTATCCCGGTACCACCCAGGAGGTGCTGCGTCCCATCCTCGAAGCGGGGTCGGGTCTGAAGGCGGGGGTTGACTTCTTCCTGGGTTACAGCCCCGAGCGGGAAGATCCTGGCAATCCCAACTTCTCGACCTCGAACATCCCCAAGGTGGTGGGCGGTCTCGACCCCGAATCGCAGGCCGTTTCGGTCGCGCTGTATTCCCAGGCGGTCCCCAAGGTTGTTGGTGTCAGCTCGATGGAGGTCGCTGAAGCCTGCAAGATTCTCGAGAATACCTACCGCGCCGTCAACATCGCCTTGGTGAACGAGCTCAAGGTGGTCTTCGACCGCATGCAGCTCAGCATCTGGGAGGTGATCGACGCCGCCAAGACCAAGCCCTTCGGGTTTCAGGCTTTCTACCCGGGCCCCGGCCTCGGGGGTCACTGCATTCCGATCGACCCGTTTTACCTCACTTGGCTGGCCAAGCGGTATGGGCTCAACACACGCTTCATCGAACTGGCCGGCGAGGTCAACACCCACATGCCGCGGTATGTGGTCGAGCAGGTCACCGAAGGACTCAACCAGCACCGCAAATCGGTGCGGGGCTCGAAAATTGGCATCATTGGAATCGCCTACAAGAAGGACGTGGATGATCCCCGAGAGTCCCCGGCCTTTGAGATCATTGAGGAACTGCTCCACCTGGGAGCCGAAATCAGTTACCACGACCCCCATGTCCCGACTCTCCCGCGGATGCGGAAGTACGACCTGCGACTCTCCAGCGAGCCACTGACGGACAATTGGTTGTCAGGCTTGGACTGTACTTTGATCGTCACCGATCACTCGGCTGTCGACTGGAATCTGGTCGCCCGCAATTCACGGCTGGTTGTGGATCCTCGCAATGCCTGCGGAAAGATTTCGAGTCCGCGCGATCACATCATCAACTGAACCCCCTGCCCCACTCTGCCTCAACGGTTTGGCATCTTGTCTGGTGCTGGCTCACAACGCGGGGCAGGTGCCCGCGGTTTGCATCCTCCCGAAACCCTGCTGGATCACGAGAACTCGAGCTCCCCAACTTGGAGGGTCCGCCGTCCGGAGTGTGCAACCGTGGAATCAGCGGGGCTTGTCTATTTCCATCCAGCTGGATAGGCAGGCCTGCATGATCATTCCCACAGAGGCATGATCGACCAGGCGTTCTTCGAGAATCTGTCCCAGAGTCCGGACCTCCAACTGAGTTCGCTCGGTGTCGGCCGCAACGCCAAAAATTTGGCCCTCGCGCTCACGTCGCTCGGCTTCTGCCAACTCCTGGGGGGTCAGGCGGACGCCAAACAGATACGCTTTGTGGGTGGAAAACGGCGCTACCAACTGCCGGGCCTCCAGAGGCTGAAAACGCTCGGCCGGCAGCGTCATCCCCGTCTCCTCCCGCAATTCTCCCGCCGCCACCTCGCGGGGATCGACCCCCGGCTTGAAGGTCGAGCCGCCCGGGAGGTCGTGTACAAATCCGTCGGCCGTCCGCCCAGGAGAACGAAACTCCCGGATCAGGACAATCCGCATGTCGAGCAGCGCATGTGTCGCTTCATCGGGACAAAAGGCACAAATGGCCGAGATGTCGGGCCGCGAGAGGATGAACTCGTTCTCCTTATGCCGCTGCTCGGCGGCTACCCAGATTTTCACATGGAGGGCATAGCTGAGTAGCAGGTTGTTCGCCTGAGGAATGTAGAAACTCCAGAGCACCCGGGCGGCATCCAGCCGGTTCCCTGCCTGGGTTAACTCGCGATACCAACCCTGGAATTGAGGCGTGCGCCAGACGGCGAGAGGGACCAACCGCTCAGCTGCGGTTCGCGCGGCCCCCTCCCCCAGCCGCTGTACAACCATCTGCGCCAAATGATCGAGAGTCGCCGCCGGCTCATGGAATGGCGGCTTCTGCTTCGAGTTCACGGTGCGGTATCGGGCATCCAGATAACTCGCCTTGGGAGAGTCTTCCGGTCGGCCATAAAGCAGTTTGCCGGAGTTGAGCCACTCGCCAAACTCGACATTCGTGGTGAAGCCCGGCAAGAGTTGCAGATCGCGGGGAACCCACATCAAAACGACATCACAACAGACCAGATGAGCCGACTCCCAGGCGATCTGGTCGTTGTAGTCGCGAGGCCACTCCCCATTTCGGGGCACCGGAGCCAGCACCGTTCCCATGTAACCCGCCCGGCGCAGCGCCTCAATCGCCTCGGGCCGCCAATTGGGATCCCCCTCTTTCCGGGGGGATGGACCCGCCAGAAATACTGTGCTCGTAATTGTCTCCGGAAGCTCCTCCGGAGAATGTACTACCTGCAGAGCCATCACCGCTCCTGACCATGGGAGGTTGCCCCCCGCCGTCTCGTATGTTCCAGCGAGTTGGAGTCTATCCCAGCCAGCGTTCTCTCGCGAGATCTCGGCGAAAAGCACAGCCGTTGGGCGAAGCTTCCGGGCCGGGAAGGTCCCTGCGTTGGTCTCATCCCAGTTGGTCTCACCCCACCAGACACACTCGCAGATCCATCACATTGGTGTGCGTCGGACCTGTCTTCAACAGTCCTCCAGTGGCTTCCAGAAAGTGATAGGCATCGTTGCTGGCCAGGGATTCGCGAGCATTCAGGCCGAGGCGCCGGGCCGCGGCTGCCACTCCGGCACTGGCCCACCCCCCCGCGGCGTCTGTCGGCCCATCCTCACCATCCGTCCCCCCCGACAACACCACGATGTTGTCGGGGAACAGCCCCCCCACCGGTGCCGACAGCGTCTCCAGGGCGGCTAACGCCAATTGCTGATTGCGGCCCCCCAGTCCACGCTCACCAGGCGGGGCCAACCGTACCACGGGCTCGCCACCACTCAGCACACACACCTTTCCCCCGTCGCCACCCCTCTCGTAACTCAACCGCTCGCATTCCCGCGCCAATCCGCAACCCACCTCGGTTGCTTCGCCGGTATTGTCCGAGCCGGCATCCACCACCCGGTATCCCAATTGCTCCGCCTTCCGCTTGGCAGCCTCCACCGCCACCCGATTCGTGCCAATCAAGTGGTTGCGCACCGTGGTCATCGCAACCTCGGTGGCACGCCTTGACGAGTCACCGGCGTTGGATTGAGCAAGCAGTCTCCACACACTTGCAGGCACACTGGCCGAATTTCCGCAAAACCTGGCCAGCACGGCCTCGGCCTCGGCAGGGGTCGACTCATCATCGACTGTTGGTCCCGAGGCGATAATGCCCAGCGGGTCACCCACAACATCCGAAATGATGAGTGTCTCGGTCCGGGTCGCCGCGATCGCGCGGGCCAGCCCGCCCCCTTTGATTTCCGAGAGCTGCTTCCGGACAGTATTCAATTCATGGATTGTCGCCCCCCCCTGCATCAACAGCCTGGTCACCAACTGCTTTTCAGTCAGTGTGACCCCAGCCATCGGCGCAGGCAACAAGGCGCTCCCTCCGCCAGAGATCAACACGAGACACAGATCTTTCGGGGCCAGCCGCGAGACCAAATCGAGAATCTGGCGAGACCCTTCCACCCCAGCCGCTGTCGGCTCATTGAGCCCCGCTGGACGTGCGGCATGCAGGTGGATCTTCTGCAACCGACGCACACAGTCGGCAGGGACGTTGATCCAGCCGCAAACCCGTTCCGCCACCCACCGCGGGCCCAACGCCTCTTCGACCCCAGCCGCCATCCCGGCCCCCGCCTTTCCCGCCCCGACCACGCACAATCGACCGAATGAATCCCAGGGATAAACCCGGCCGCAGATCGAAAGTCCCTCCGGCGTCGCACGCAGCACCTCTCGCACCAGCCGGCTGGCATCCACCGCCGCCACTCCAGCCCGCCAAATCTCCACGGAATCGGTCACCAGTCGTTCTTGCTGCATGCCTTCGTTTTACCCTTCGTTGGCCTCCGGGGAAACCCTCTGTGCCCCTGAAAGACAGGAGGGTTGCGTCCATCCGACGCGGGGTTCTGAATTGACCGCCAATGCCCCGCTTGAGATCCTCGCCCGACTCACGTGTTTGTGCCCGCTCCCCTCTTCCTCGAGCGACGACCGTCCCATGGCCGATCGAATTCCGGTAGTCGTCCTCACTCAGGCCGGCGGCGCCCATGTCGAAGGCTATCTACAAGGGTTGGCGGCCAGTGACATCTGCGGCCCTGTCATCCTCTCGGATCCCGACGGCAACTGGGCCGACAAAGCCCGGCAGATCCTGCAGGACCGGTTGCACTCCGTGGTGCAGACGCCTGCCGCCGCGCTGCAGCAGGTCTCTCAGGGGCCGTCACTGGCCCTCATCTCCTACGAGGCCCGGCTCGCACCACCCATCATCCAATCGGCCCTCCAGGCGGGCTGCCACGTGCTGGCCGAGAAGCCAGGCTGCGTTCGGGTGGAAGACTTTCGACCACTCGTCCAACTGGCCGACAGCCGCCATCAGTTTCTGATGCTCGCCTTCGCCAACCGTCTCAAGCCAGAGATCGAGTCGGCCCGCCGGTTGATTGCCGAGGGCAGCCTGGGCCGGATCTTCGGCATCGAATTGCACCTTGTGGCTGACCAAACCCGTTTGACCAACCCCGCCTACCACAAGCAATGGTACGCCTCACGGGAACGAGCGGGGGGCGGACATCTCATCTGGCTGGGAATCCACTGGCTGGATTTGGCGATGTTTGTGACCGGGTCTTCCATCGTGGCTGCGACGGGGCTGACGGCCAACGTGGGGGGCCAACCCCTGAACGTCGAAGACTCGGCCGTCGCCGCGCTGCGGTTCGAAGCGGGATTTCTGGGAACGCTGACCTCGGGCTACTACCTGCAGAGCGGCTATCACTCGCACCTGCAGGTCTGGGGTTCGCAGGGCTGGCTGAAGATGGATCCGGTGAACGAGAAGCAACTTCGCTGGTCGGTTTATCAGGGACCACGAGCTGGAGAAATCCAGGAGCTTCCCCCCTCCACCACTCCCAACAGCTATACCCCCCTTGTCCAGGCCTCGCTGGCGGCCGCACTACGCAATGATTCGCCCCCGCTCACTGCGGCCGATTCCCTGCGTGCCCTGGAGACGGTCTATGGGGTCTACCGCGCGATGGAGACCGGGCAGACTCAAACCATCGGCTGAACAGAACCGGACGATCGCTGCTGATACGGCGCAGAGTGATCGTCGCGAATCGCTCGGCCTGCTGGGGAACTCGACAGCACGCGTCGGATCTCAATCGTTCGGTAACTGCAGCGGCGAGTCGGGATGATTGGCGTAAGGCCAATCGGTCCCAGTGTAGCGGATGGCCAATTCCGGGGTTTCAATTCGCTCCCCGTGTTTGGAATGACTCTGCATCACCCGGTCCAGAATGCCGGTGGTCAACAGGGTCCGTTCGACAGGGTAGACGTTTTTTCTCTGCCGAAGTGTTTGCTCGATCGCCCGCAGCAGATAGGCGAAGTGACCGAACGGGGCGTTCTCCTGCAGCTTGAACCAGGTGGCGACCGGCTCGTCTCGTCCCTTGAGCTTGAGGGCACAGCAGAACTGACCGACCGCTCCATTCGCCATCACCACGGACGTCCGCAGGCCATCGACATGTTCGAGATCGTAGACCGCCGCGTCGTCGCGCAGCTTCCATTCACCCACCGCGGGGCTTGATCCAGCGGGCAGCGTGGCGAGCGCCGCCTCCAGCAAGGGACGCGACCAGACCCCCTGCGCGGCGGTCTGGAAGATCTGCGCCGCGGGAATGGTCCGCACCGATTGGACTCCGGTTTCTCCCCCCCGCCGTCGTTCCAGCAAACACTGATGCATTTCGAGGGCGTGGAATCCATAGGCTTCAAGCCCGCCATACCCCACCGAGACCATCCCTTCAATCTCACACCCTTGGGGCAGATCCAGCCCCGGCACCCGCCACGCCACCGGCAGCGAGGAACCGGCCAATAGGGGGAACTTCAGCTCCCGCGACAGTTCGACCATCGCCCGGGCATCTTCAAACCGATAGCCCAGGTGCTTGTCGTTGAACACGGGCACCGACTGGCCCACGCGTCGAAATGTCGCGGCAATCCCTTCCAAAAACCGCCGCCGGGGATATTGATGCTGTTGGGTGTCGGGGGTGTACGGGTAGTTCCCATGCTCGCCAATGCTCAACACTCCGGCCACTTGCAGGCGGTCGGTCCCCTGCGTCAGGGCCTCATCGATCGACTGGCACCAGCGAAAACCATGCTTCTCCGCCAGGCCCCGGCTCAATTCCCCCTCGGGAGCCTGATCGACCCACAGCGAAACCAGCCGCAGCCCCGGCCCTGCCCCGCCATCCTGTTGCCATCCCTCCAGAATTTTCCCGGCCAGCACATCGGTATGACTGTTCTTCGTATAGACCGTGCCAATGACGGCGACCGGAAGTATTTGGGGCTCAGTCCCCGGCATCCAACCCGGCCAACTCCCCGTCAGAAATCCACCCGTCAGCCCCGCCGACATCCCGGCCTGCAATACGTTCCGGCGGGAAAGTCGCGTCATGGTGTGGCTCCTGGGGGATGGCAGTCGATGGAAGACAGGATCGCGGCGGATGGTTCCCGCGAAACTCGACAAAGCGAAGCGTACCGCCGCGGACGCACGTATTCACCACTCTCTCACCGGCGACGTCGAGGCGGCTTGCTGGAGGGGTGTCTGGGAGGATGTTTGGCAGAGGGACGAGGACCGGTCGCAGGGGACTCGCCCGTGTCCCGTTCAAGTTGGTCGAGCGCCTGCAGCCGTCGATCGGCATCAAACGTCGGCGGAGGCAACTGCCGGGCCTGGGCGAGGGCCTCGTCCCAGCTCAACCCACCCCGGGCGACACCCCAACCACGAAAGATCGGCAGACCTTTCGAGTGGGCCATGATTTCCCGACGGGTCCGTCCCTGGGGAGAATCGTGCCAGGGACCAGGCTGTTCGTGCCAGTCGAAGAACGTCGGCACCACCCGGGAAATGTACTTCCAATAGCCGGGGTTGTCGGTCTGCAGCACCAGCCGTCCCCCTGGCACCAGTGCCCGGTGTGCCAGTGACAGGAACTCGGGCGTGATCAACCGCCGTCCCACGTCGCGGCGGTCGTAGAACGGCTGGGGATGGTAGCAGTGCAACTCGGTGACGGAACTTGGGAGGACATGCCGTTCGAGCAATTCGCGGCCACCAACCACCGCCAACCGGGCGTGAGTGAGCCCGCGCTGATTGGCCCGGCGAGTGGCATAGCGAATCACCACCGGCAGGATATCAACCCCCAACACATTCCACTCGGGGTGATTGACCGCGAGGTGCAGTGTCGACCGCCCATTGCCACAGCCAATGTCGATCACAACCGGAGCCGATCGCCCGAACAGCTCATCCCAATTCCACAGCCCCTCCGGCAGCCGTTTGAGGGCCGTCCGGGCCCACAGCGACTCATCGACCACCATCCCCGGAATGGGCACACCGAACTCTAGCTCGACGAGTCCAGGATGTGGAGTGGGGGCGGGAGGCATGAGTTGGGCGACGACAAGAGAAGGACGCGCTGAGTTCCCGAATGGTAACAAATCACCCACTAAAAAACCGCGCACGTGGTTCACTGCCCTCCGTGTTTCCGCGCTTTTGAACCACGTTTAAATGCACCGACTCACTGCCGCGAACGATTCTGGTCCCTGCGACACTCCGGGTCCCAAACACCTTGAAGTTGAAGGTTTCTTCTTCCGACCAAAGACCTCAATCCAAAGATCCGGTTCGAAACGTCCACAATCATCGCCGGACTGGCCACAGCCTGCATTTGATGAATTCCGGTCGCTCTGCGCGAGTGCTTACTGAGCGGTTTGGACTGACGGTCTCCAAGATCACCGCATCCCGCAATCTGCCCCTCGCCGGGGACAATGAATCCGTTTTAGGCTCCTCGAGATAAGCGGAAACCGCGAAACTGCAACAATCTCTCCGCAGGCCCGTTCATTTGCATTATGCTGCATGCACTTGAAGTCTTTGCCACTCCCACTGGATCTGAACCCATCCTCGGCTGCCATCACTCCCCCATGACCTCCAAATACGCCGTCGCCGCGCACAACGAGTTCATTGCCGCCTCGAATGAGGCGTTGCAGACGCCGAATTTGCAGTTGGCCCTCAGCCGGTTGGGAGAGACGCTGGCGGCGGGGAACAAGTCGGCGTTTGAGAAGCTGCCGGGGTCGTCTTTGCTGCGCGACAAGGCGCGGGCCATCAAGGATGAGACCCTGGCGCAACTCGACGTCCACCTGCAGATCCTCGAAGCGGCAGTGCGGGCGAAGGGGGGTCACGTGCACTACGCGGCCGATGCCGCCGATGCCAATGAGATTGTTGAACGGATCGCGAAAGAACGGGGAATTCGCCGGGTCGTCAAATCGAAGTCGATGGTCACCGAGGAAATTCACCTCAACCACCACCTCGAACAGGCGGGCATCGAGGTGACCGAGACCGATTTTGGCGAGTTCATCATCCAGGTGGCGGGCGAACGCCCCTCGCACCTGGTTGGACCCGCCCTGCACAAGACCGCCGAGGAAATGGCGGTGGTGCTCAACGAACGGTTCGACCAGCAGCTCAGCAAAGAACCCCACGAAATGGCGCAGTTCGCGCGGGGCTATCTGCGGCAGAAATTCGCTCAGGCCGAAATGGGAGTGACGGGGGGGAACTTCCTCGTGGCCGAGACCGGCACCGTCGTCTTGATCTCGAATGAGGGGAACGCCCGGCTGACCACCAGTGTGCCCCGTGTCATGGTCTCGGTCGTGGGGATCGAAAAGGTTATTCCCCAACTCTCGGACCTGCCGATCTTTCTGAAGGTGCTCGCCAGAGCCGCGACGGGCCAGAAGCTCTCGATCTACACCTCGATGATCACCGGCCCCCGCCGGGAGGGAGAGGGCGACGGGCCCGAGGAATTCCACCTGGTGCTGCTCGACAACGGCCGCAGCCGCATTCTGGGCAGTCCCAGCCGGGAAAGCTTGTTCTGCATCCGCTGCGGCGCCTGCCTCAACATCTGCCCGGTTTACCGGAAAATCGGCGGTCACGCCTACGGCAGCAACTACTCTGGCCCGATCGGCGCGGTCATCTCTCCTCTCTACGACGGACTCAAGCAGACCTATCACCAACCGCACGCCAGCAGTCTCTGTGGAGCCTGTCAGGCGGCCTGCCCGGTCAAGATCCAGATCCCCGAGCTGTTGATCCGCAACCGCGAGGCCCAGCACGAAGAGAAGGTGGCCCCCGCCGGGGAAGAGCTGATCTACCGGCTGTGGAGCTGGGTGATGCGACGGCCCCGCCTCTACCGTTGGGCCGCCCGCGTGGGAGCGTGGACGATGGGGGCCCGCGCCCGCCAGGGCTGGGTCGCGAAACTTCCCGGCCCTCTCGCCGGCTGGACCGCCCACCGCGACTTTCCCGTCCCCGACGCCAAACCGTTCCGTGATCGCTGGGCGGCCCTGCAGCGGGAAGACATTCCCGTGACCCATCCCGTCACGAAACGCTAAGCCCCACCAAAGGCCGTCATGTCCCCGGGGCGAATGACCCCGCCCGAAGGAATCCTTCGAACGAAATCGTTCGGAGGCGGGAGATAGTGGACAACACCGCGTCCGTCAGCTCGCGCCGCGGCAATTCCCAATCGCTCAGAAGCTGAACTGGTCGATGTTGTCGGCATCGAAGACAAAGGGGGGACCCAAAATCACCTCGTCGCTGGTGATGCGAATTTCTTTCAACCGGCCGAAGTCGCGGGTGCCCGGGTCGAGTTGCTGGTCGGCCAGCGCCTTCGCGGCGTGGATCGTCAGATAACCGAGATCCTTGGGGCTCCACAGCACGAATCTGGGAATCGTACCATCCTTCACATAACCCTTCACGGTCGAGGGAAGACTGAGCCCGGTCACAAACACCTTGCCGGTTTTTCCCGCCTGCTTCACTGCCTCGGCGACTCCCGGGAGAGCGACTGACGTGATGCCCCATACCCCGGCCAACTCGGGCTCGGCCGTCAACAGATCGAGTGTCATCTGGCGGGCGCGGTTCTGATTTTCGTCGGGAACAAGAGTTTCCAGCAGTTCGATTTGCGGATACTTCTCCTTCAGATGAGCCCGCATCGCCTGCATCCAGGCGTTCTGGTTTGGCGAGGTCGCCGAGCCAGTGACGATGACCGTCTTCCCCTTGCCCCCAATCGCGTCGGCCATCAAATCGACCAACCGGCTGCCGACGTCGGCCACTGGGCACTGGTTGACGAAGACCTGCCGGCCGCTGCTGGTGGGGTTGGCGTCGGCATCCCAGGTCAGGACGACGATCCCGGCGTCGCGGGCCCGCTTGAGGGCGGGGGCAATCACTTCGGGATCGTTGGGAGAGACCGCGATCGCGTCATAGCCGAGGGCGATCCATTCGTCGATCATCTGCACCTGAAGTTCGACCTTGTCAGTCGAGGGACCATCGTAGGTGAGGTCGATTCCCAGTTCGCTGGCGGCTTCCTGGGCTCCTTTCTGGCACTCATTGAAGTAGTCGATGCCAACCAGCTTGGGCAGCATGCCGACTTTCAGCCGCTTCCCGGCTGGCCGATCCGCCCCGGATCCGCTCGGCGCAGGGGCCGGGGTTTCGGAACCCGTGGTGCAGCCGACCACGAGGGCGCACAACAACAGGGCAATAATGGGCAGGCGACGGATCATGTCGAGTCTCTCTGTCGGGGAGCGAGGCGTTCGTTCAACAGGGCCACCACAATCACCAGCAGCCCGATGAGAATCAAGCGAGCATTCGCATTGAGGGGAATTGTCCAACCCAGTCCCGGGAGCGTCAGGGTTTGATTTCCCCACAAACGGAGGCCGATTTCGAGATGCGCGAGAATCCCCAGCCCCAGCAGGGTGCGGGCGATACTTCCCCAGCCCCCCGTCACGCGAGTTCCTCCCAGGACCACGCAGGCGATGACCTGCAATTCGAGTCCCTGGCCGGCATCCGCGACGGCGGCCCCCCGGCGGGCGGTAAACCAGAGAGCCACGAGGCCCGCCAGGAAGCCATTCAAGGCGTACAGAGCTCGTTCAACCTGCGGCACGGGAACCCCGGCGAACTCGGCTGACTTGCGCTGGTCTCCCAGCGAGAAGAGATAGCGGCCGAAGCGCGTCGCATGGACCAGCACCGCGAGGGTGGCGGCCGCCGTCATCAGCAGCACGACCTGGCTGGGAAGCCCGGCGAAACTGCCATTGCCCAAGGCGAGAAACGCCGGGGGAAAGCCCGTGATCCGACTCTGTTCGAGCAGGGCCATGGCCAGTCCAGAGTAGAGGGCCATCGACGCCAGCGTGGTCACGAGGGGGGACATTCCCCAACTGATCGCCAGACCGTTGAGTCCCCCCGCGACCGTGCCTGTCAAGACGGCCGCACTGGCGGCTACCCCCAGCGGCAGACCGGTGACCTGCCAGAGATAGCCGAGCACCGCTCCCGACAGGGTGACCATCGACCCGACGGAGAGATCGATCCCTCCGGAGAGAATGACGGCGGTCATGCCGAGCGCCAAAACCCCAATTTCGGCCCAGGGACGCCACAGGGGGAGGAGGCTGGAGATCTTCGGCAGGCGCGCCAAGACCATCCACATGGCGAAGGCCAGGAGCAGCCACGGGAACGCTTCCCGCGCGACGCGGCGCAGCAGAGCGACGTTCATGGCGTCTCCTGCCGAGCGAGCCGTTCCCAGACCATCGCCCCGACCAGCAAAGCCCCCAATACGAGGTCGTACCGGAACTGCGAGACCCCCCACAGGACGAGCCCATTTTGCAGCATCGCCAACAACAGCGCCCCCAGCACGGCTCCCCAGGGGGTGCCCCGCCCCCCGGCGACGGCGGTCCCCCCAAGTACGGCGGCGGTGATCGCCCGCAATTCGTAACCGGCTCCCATGACGGTCTGCATGGAGCCATTTTGGGCCAGTTCGAGCAACCCGGCAAGGGCCGCACACAGCCCCCCCAGGCCAAATGCCGTCAGCCAGGTTCGCGTGCGCGAAATTCCCGCCAGTCGGGCGGCGCGGGGATTCGACCCCCAGGCGTAGAGCCAGCGTCCGGAAACCGTCCCGGTGAGAAACAGGCTCATGCCGAGCAGTGACAGGGCCAGCCACCAGGCCCCGGCGGGAAAGAACAGCCAGCGGGCGGTCACTCCCTGGCGGAAGGGCTCGGGCAGTTGCCCCACCACGTTGCCCCCAGTCAATTGCAACAGCAGGCCGCGAAACACCGTGAGAGTCCCCAGAGTCACCACGATTGGCTGAATGCGGCCCCAGAGCGCGGCCCCCGCGTTGAACAGACCACCGGCCACCCCCACGAGCAGCCCCACGCCCAGGGCCAGCGCGATGCGCCCGGGGGAACCGTTGCTGGCGGACAGGATCAACCCGGCCGCGGCGGCCGACAGAGCCAGCAGCGAACCCACGGAGATATCGATGCCGCGGACCAGCATTACAATTGAAGCCCCCATGGCCAACAGCCCGCTGACACTGATTTTTTCGAGCAGTCCCAACAGGTTTTCGGCGGTGGTGAAACGTCCACGAGTGGTGGTGGCCAGCAGCAGGAACAGCGACGCCAGGGTGCCCAACAATGGCAGCAGGCCCCCCAGACGCGAATTGCGGGGCACCACTCGCGAGACCGCCGCGACCTTCCCGTCTTCGACCGGCAAGGCGGCCTGGGCCAACTCCTCGGCGTTGGTCAGCCGGGTTTCAAAAGTTCCCGCGAGTGCTCCCTCGCGGAAGACGAGAATTCGGTCCGAGTACTGGAGCACTTCGGGAAGGTCCGAGCTGATGAGCACCACCCCCTGTCCAGCGCGGGTCGACTCGCGAATCCAATCGTGGATCTGCTGCCGGGCAGCCACATCGACACCCCGGGTGGGTTCATCGAGCAGCAACACCCGGGGATCGGCGAGACTGCAGCGGCCGAGCATCACCTTCTGCTGGTTCCCCCCCGAGAGTTCGCGAATCGGCTGTTCGACCGACTGCCGACGCACGTGCAGCCGATCGCAGAGCTCGCGCGTCTCATGGCGTTCGCGGCGGCGTGCGATCAATTGGTGACTGATCCAGCGCGAGAGGGCGGAAATCCCCAGATTGTGGCGAATCGACTGCGACGGAAAGATTCCCTGCCGCAACCGGTCTTCGGGCAAATAGGCCAGCCCCTCCCGAATCGCCTGCGCGGGGTTTCGCGGACGGTAGGGAACATCGCCCAGCGTCAATCGACCTGCGGAGAGAGGGCGCAGCCCGACCAGCGACTGGGCCCATTCGCTGCGCCCCGCGCCGACCAGTCCGTACACCCCCAGCACTTCTCCCGCGCGAACGCTGAATGAGATCTGGCGAAATCGTCCGCCGGCATCCGCGAGCCCGGTGCCACGCAGCACGATCGGGCACTCGTTGGAACGGGTCCCGCGGGGGAGGAACTGGGTCTCGCGCCCCACCATGCGTGAGATCATCTCGCCGCGGGAGAGTTCGCCCGCCGCTCCGGACCAGACCACCCGACCATCGCGCAGAATGGTCACTCGCGTGGCGAGCCGTTCGATCTCTTCCAGGCGGTGCGAAATGTAGATGAGCCCGGTTCCCGCGCGCTGGCGTTCGGCAATCCGGGCGAAGAGCCACTCACTCTCGCGGGCCGAGAGGGAGCTGGTCGGTTCATCGAGCAGCAGAATTCTCGGCTCCAGCGACAGTGCCGTCGCCAACTGCACCATCTGCCGTTGAGCCATGGAAAGTTCACCCGCGGGCTGCCGGGGGTCGAGCGGTTCTCCCAACTGGGAGACCACCTGTCTGGCGTGGGCCCAGATCCGCGGCCAATCCACGATTCCGGCCTGGGCGGGCAACCCACGAGAGAGGGCGATACTTTCAGCCAGCGAGAGATCTTCGAAGACGTCGGGTTCCTGATGACAGATGGCGATGCCCAGACGGCGGGCGGTCTGCGGGTCGCTTAGGCGGACACCGATCCCGTCGATGGAGATCGTTCCTTCGTCGGGAGTCAACACGCCGGCAATCAGGTTCAGCAGGGTGCTCTTTCCCGCGCCGTTTTCCCCCACGATGGCATGCACTTCCCCCGGATGGACCGCGAGGTCGATGTGCTGTAGCGCGGGAATACCGGCGAACTGCCGGGTGACCCGGATGAACTGCAACAGGGGGACAGACTCCACCGCCACGGGGACCTCGTACACCGTGATGCCGAACTGGACAAAGGCGTGATCGTAACCGTCTCAGGAAGGATTTGGCAGCGATTTCGCAGCTGGTCGCACCTTGACTTGCCGGGGCGCAAGTCCTTCCTCCGGTATCTCCCGGCAACAGTCGCACAGCAGTCCGGTTCAATCGAGGAAGACGCCCTGGCCAGACGGGCGTTCCGAGAATGGATCCTCCCCCAATTGTGTGGGATCTGCCGAGAACAACGGGAACATCAATCGAGACGATAGTGACTGCCAGACCAACGAGGGGAAATGTGCCGGGGCGGGACAGGTGGTCGTGCGCGACAAATATCCTCCGCACCGAACGGCATTTTCGGCGTTTCAGGCGGTCTTGGACGGGGCCGCCCGAATCGTGCAGGTTCCAGATCCGATACATCGGAACGGATCTGGGGAGGAACCCCCTGTGATCAGCCCACCAGCGGCGGCATGCGCGGCGCCATGGGCTAGGCTGAATCGACGGGGAACACGCCACCTGTGTGATTCACCCCGTGACCCCGGGAGTCTTCATCATGATCACGACAGTCCACCGCCTGACCTGGCACCTGTTTTTCGGCTTGACTCTGCTTTCGACTGGTGCGCCAGTGTGGGCCCAGGCGGGTGCCAGCCGCGAGCAGTATACGAACAAGAGCCGGTTCAAGATTCCTTTTCGGTTCGACGCTGACGAGCTGGAGCAATTGGGGGCCCGGGAAGTCGAGTTGCTGGAGTCTCGCGATCAGGGGGTCACCTGGAAGTCTCGCGATCGAGTCTCCCCCGCTGCGGGCAAGTTTCAGTACGAGGCGACCGAGACCGGTTCGTACTGGTTTTGCCTCAAACTGATCGACCGCGACCGAAAAGCTCATCCCTCCACTCCTGCGAAGGCCGGCCTGAAGGTGTTCGTCGACCTCGATCTGCCCGAGGTCAATCTGCAGCTATCGCAACGCAGTCCTGGAACCGTGCAGATTGCCTGGAGCGTGGAAGACGCGGCGATTGAGCTGAACACTCTGCGGCTGAAAATCCGCCAGCCGCAACGCGAATGGAAGGAACAGACAATCCGTCGTGCCGCGACCGGTTCGGAAGATATTCGGGTTGATGGAACCGGGATGTTCGAAGCGGAACTCTCGGTGGCCGATTTGGCGGGCAATGAGACCGTCGCGGCCAAGCAACTGCGGATCCGGTCCTCAAATGCCAGCCCTGCGCCGACTCGCGAGAAGATTGCGGTCAAGCAACGGGACCCAGGGGGAGACCGGCTGGAAATGTCCAGCCAATTCCCGGGAACCCGTCGCCGGACCGCCCAGGAAGTGGCGCCGGAACCGGCGTTGGCGCGGAACGCCCCGGTGAACCCGGCCAATGAACCCGGTTCGCGCCCCACGAACTTGCGTCGTACAGCCACCTCAGACCTGCGCGTGACCGAGCCCCGGGTATCGCCTCCCCGCACCGTGCGGCATGTCAACACTCTGCAATTCGAGCTGAAATATCGGCTGCGGGATGTCGACTCCGACGAGCGGATTCCCGTTGAACTCTGGATGACGGCCGACGGCGGCGCCAGCTGGCAACTCGCCGGGCGCGATGACGACGGAAGCAGCCCGATGCAGGTCGCTGTCGACCAACCGGGGGAATACGGCGTGCAACTGGCTTGGCGCAGCCGCTCTGGGCGGGCCATGCCCCGCCCGCAGGATGGAACCGCTCCACGCGATCTGTTCATTGTCGATCGTCGCGCTCCCGAGCTGGAACTGCTGGGGGTGCAATCGGCCCGTTCTACGCGGGGACAGGTTGTCACCATTCGCTGGAAGGCTGCTGACGAACATTTTGGCGAGCGGCCGCTGCGCCTCCTCTGGTCCACTTCGGCTCAGGGTCCGTGGGATGAGGCCATGAACGAGATCCCCAATGATGGCGAGGTCGCCTGGCAGCCAGCGGCACATGTTCCCGAAACGGTCTATGTGCGACTCGAGGCGCGGGACCTGGCGGGAAATCTGCGGATCGCCGAGTCTGGCCGGCCCATCCGGCTGTTGGCGGTGACTCTTGAGGACTCGGAAGAAAAACCAACCGACACGAACCGCGCCGAGCCGCCGGGGGACGATTCCAACCGCTGATGTCGCTCAGCGGGCGGTGGTTCCCGAATCTCCCACGCCCAGAACAGGGGAGGGAGTCTTTGAGGCCTCGCCGGGACGCCGCAACAGCACCAACTCGTGGCCCTGCTTCATGAACCAGGGAACCCGGGTCACTTCCTGCAAATCGGCGGGAAGCCTGGCTCGCTCGCGGTCCAACTCGTCTGCCCGGGCCACCACGAACGTCGGTCCGGGGTTCGCTTTCCACCAGGCCAGCAAATCTTCGGCGGTTTCCAGACGTTCGACGCGGTCGACACCGGCCAGTTCGCCGCTGTAATAGATCAGGCCGGGCCGGAAGAAATGCCAGCTCGCGACCCGGCAGTTCCCGTGGGGATCTGCGGCCTGCATGGCCCGAGCCAGAGCGACATTGGACTGTCCCCGATCAACTTCTGCGGCGGTCCATCCGAACAGCGCCACCAGGAACAGCGCCGTGCTGATGGTCCACACACCCAGCGACTGGCGGACCTGCTGACGCTGCGAGGACCACCAGGCCATAACCCCGCCAAGCACCACCGGGACTCCGGGAATCCAGAGCCCGCCAATCTCCAATCGCAGGTGCTGGGCGACCATCCCGGGAATCACCAGCAGGCCCCCTCCAATCAACAGCAGGGTTCCCCACATCAGGCCCAAAGCCCACTTGCTGATCAAACCCGGTTCGGCCTCCCAGCGGGCCACAAAAGCCCCGGTCAACAAGGCCAGGGCGGGATAGGCTGGAACCACATAATGCGGAAACTTGGTGGTCGCCAGCGAGAAGAAACCAACCCAGACCGTGACCCAGCAGATCAGCAGACGATCGGCCGGGGACAATCGGCCCGCTGTTTGTCTACGCCGCCACAGGTCCAAAAGCACCGGTCGGGCGAGTAGGATCCACGGGAAAAAGCCGACACAGATCGCAGCCAGATAGAACCACGCAGGTCCTGCATGGTTGTCCATGCCGGCCGTGAAGCGGTGCAGGTGATGGGTGCCGAAGAAGCCCCGCAGGAATTCCCCGTCTGTGTGCCAGCCAACGGCGGCGAACCAGGGGCCAGCGACCAGCACCACAGAACCGAGCGCGAGCCCGGGGCACATTCGCCACACTTCGCGAGCCACGCGCAGCGGAGACAACCGGCAAGCGACCTGCCAAAGTCCTGCCCAGCGGCCGCCGGGTAAATCCGATTCCATGGCCTGCGTTGGACTTCCAGACACCTCCCCAGGCGTGGGCGACAGCAACCGGAACAGACCCAGCACGCATCCGGGCAACAGGAGCCCGATTGGCCCTTTGGTCAGCACGGCAAAACCCATCGCGAAATAGATTCCGCACCAGTCACGAAAGGAGGGCTCGCCCCATTCTCGCTGTCCCGGAGCGATTCTCTTTTGGGCCGCCCGGACGTAGAGAAAAATCGATAGGGTGCAGAAGAAGACCAGCTCGGCATCGCAGGCGGCGGCCCGGGCGATGACCACAAAGTTGAGACTGGTGGCCAGAATCACGGCGCTCCAGAATCCCGCGAGGCGCGAATGCAGGCGACTTCCCAAATGATGCACCAACAGCACGCTGGCCAAGCCAAACAGAGCAGCCGGCAGCCGGGCCACGAATTCACTGATGCCGAACAGGCGGAATCCCCCGGCCATCAGCCAGAACATGATGGGGGGCTTGTGCGAGAAGAGTTCCCGATTGAACCGGGGAACAATCCAATCCCCCGTTTGATGCATTTCACGCGCGACTTCGACGAAGTAGGTTTCGTCGTCGTCCCAGAAGTGAGTCGCCCCCAACCCCAGGAGAAAGACAAATCCGCACAGCAGGGCGAGACGGAGCTGCGAGCCAACGAAGTCGGAACCAGTGGATGTCGGCGTGGGAGCAGAGTCCGGGGAGATGAAAGGCATCCTTGCCTCAACACAGGAAAACGGACCGGTCGGGAGCAGGCGGATCGCCCAACCGCGAAGAAACGCAGAGTTTATTGGGAATCTGCGCTTTTGTTCAATCTGAGTTTGCCACCAAAAACTATACACCCGCACAGAACTATGGGGTCGGCATTGGAATCGCCCCACCTGGACGATTGGCCGAGGCCCGTCCTGTTGGTGGATGTCCGTCGAAGCAGCGGCACGAAGATGGTCGAAACCGAAGAGATCCGACCCAGCGACCGCGACGCCCTGAAACCGCTGATTCTGGCCGCCAAACGCAGCCGACAGCCTTGTCCACCCGGCCCTCCCTCGTCGAAGTGACTTGGGTCCGACACTGACCCGTGGGGGGGCCCTACACAGTCAGTCGGAAAATCGCAGGAATTCGATCGCCCAAACTCGGCCCGGGCTCGCATCCATTCCCGGGCGCGGCTCGTGCCGAGCAAGCGCTATCGACGCGTTTTGGCTCAGAACAATTCATCCGGGACAAGGCCCCCGCGAGAGAGATTGCCTGAATGGAATCTGTCGATCTCTGCGTACACCTGCCCTCCATTCCCTGAGGAATTGGACGAGACCGTTCCTGTTCGGGGCAAGGGAACTCCCGAACCCGTTGAATCTGGCGGACGAAAGCGTTCGGCGATCTGCGGTCCGCCGTCGGATGTGGATGGCAAAACACCTAATTTCTTTGGAAATTCATACCATGCCCTCCCCGTCCGCCGGGGGTGGAGTAGAATCACAGCTCATCGGCAACCTGACGCTTTGGCTCTTCTTTGGTGTTTCCCGGTCATGGCTAGCCCTCCCGTCCGCAACCGCAAGCCCATCGTCACGATCGGGCCCGAGCACTTTGTCAATCGGGAACTGAGCTGGCTGGAGTTCAATGCCCGGGTCCTGGAAGAGGCGGAGGACCCCACCAACCTGTTACTCGAGCGGCTGAAGTTTCTCAGCATTTTCAGCAGCAACCTCGACGAATTCATGATGGTTCGAGTGTCGGGACTGCGGGAACAGATGAATGGGTTGGCCGACCCCGAGGACCGGATGCCCGAGAGCCTCAGCATCCATGAGCAGTTCCGGCAGGTGCATGCCCGCACGCATACGCTGGTGGACCGACAGTATGCCTGCCTGCGGGAGCAGGTCATTCCCGGCCTGGCGCAGGCGGGAATCCGGTTGCTTGACCCCGGAGCGCTGGCAAAGGCCGAGCACGAATATCTCGACAACCTGTTTCAGCAGACGGTCTTTCCGGTACTGACCCCAGTGGCGATTGATCCCAGCCACCCCACTCCACATCTTCGCAGCCGCGGCCTGTACATCGCCGCCATGATCGAGCAGGCCCAGTACCGACCGGGAGCGGCAAACACCCTGCTGGCAGTCGCGCATCTGCCGCCCGTGCTCCCCCGACTGATTCGCTTGCCCGGAGACGCCCAGAATTATGTCTTGCTCGACCAATTGGTGGGATCTCGTCTCGACCAGCTTTTCAGTGGATCACGAATCGTCTGCTGGACGACCATCAGAATCACCCGGGACGCCGATCTCGACATCGACGGCGACCAGGTGCTGCATGACCTGTCACAGGCAGTCGAAGAGGGACTGAAAGCGTTGAGGCATCGGGATGTGGTCCGGCTGGAGGTGGCCCCGGGTGCCGACCAAACCTTGATCGAAGCAATCCGGAGACCGCTGGGGCTCAGCAGCGAGGAAATTTACCATCTTCAGGGGCCCCTCGATTTGACAAACTTCATGGACTGGCATGGACTGCCCGAGTTCCCTCACCTGCGGGATGAGCCATTCCCCCCGCGCCGCCCCCTGGGCCTGGAGGAAGGGACCGACTTCTTCGCGACCATCCGCAAGAAGGACGTCCTGCTCCACCACCCCTACGAGTCGTTTCAGTGTGTGGTGGAGTTTCTCCAACAAGCGGCGGAGGACCCCGACGTGCTGGCGATCAAGCAGACCCTGTACCGGGCCGGCAGCGAAAGCCCGGTGATTCGCGCGTTGATCAACGCCGCGGAAAAAGGGAAAAGTGTGACGGCGGTGGTCGAACTGCTGGCCAGGTTTGACGAGCAGTCGAACGTCAAATGGGCACGGCAGATGGAACGTGCCGGCGTACACGTCGTCTACGGATTCGTCAGCCTCAAAACCCACTGCAAGCTCACCCTCGTGGTGCGACGCGACAGTGACCGCATTCGCCGTTACCTGCACCTCGGAACGGGCAACTACAACTCTTCAACCGCCAAACTCTACACGGATCTTGGGCTCTTCACGGCCCGGGAATCGTTCGGGGAGGATGCCTCGGCACTGTTCAACTATCTCACCGGGTATTCCACAGGATACCGCTGGCGGAATTTCATCGTCTCGCCGGACTTTCTTCAGGACCGGGTGCTGGAGTTGATTGGACGCGAGGCGTCCCGGGCCAAGTCACGGGAGGGGGGGCGGATCTTCGCGAAGCTCAACCAACTGGTCGATCCCGAGGTAATCGAGGCTCTGTACAAAGCCTCTCAGGCGGGAGTCAAAATCGACCTGCTGGTCCGCGGCAGTTGCTGCCTTCGCCCGGGGGTGAAGGGAATTTCCGAAAACATCCGGGTCATGAGCATCCTCGACCGGTTTCTGGAACACAGCCGGGTCTACGTGTTCGGCGAGGGGGATCAGGCCGAAGTCTACATTGCCAGCGCCGACTGGATGCCCCGGAACTTCCGACGTCGGGTTGAGATTGTGTTCCCGTTGATTGAGCCGATGCTTAAGCAGCGGATTCTCCAAGGTCTGGTCCCGATATATCTGGGAGACAATGTGAAGGCCCGGCAGATGCAGCCAGATGGCAGTTATCGCCGGGTGACTCCCGAGCCCGGAGCACCCTCGGTGCGGGCCCAGCTGAAATTTCTGACGGAACCGCCAATTCCCGATTTCACCAACGAAGTGGTCGAAGGACCGGTCCCCTGAGTAGAGACGGGGCCCGGGAATCGATCGACGGAACCAGACTTACCGTCGCTACAAAACACCACAGGGTCTGGGAGCGAATACTCCCAGACCCTGATGAGAGCATGATGTCTTGTGCTGAAAATTGGCACCGCATTGTTCAAGTGCAGCCCGAGTCCCAGGTCACGCCACCGGAACGGTGCCCCATCGAGTGAAGTACCAGCTCAACCCCGGGACCAATCACAAAGAGACCAGCACCTGTACGAATTCAGGCGGCCTGATGCTGCGAGGCTTCGACCGGATCGCTGGGACCGGTTCCCGTTTTGTTTCTGCCAAGATCCAGAACCCTTTGGGGAACAGGCTTGACGTTCCAGACCAGACCCAGCTTTTCGAAGGTCCAGATCATGTAGTAGGTGATGTCGACCTCCCACCAGTAAAACCCGTTGCGGGCCGATGCCGGGTAGTAGTGGTGATTGTTGTGCCAACCCTCACCAAACGCAAACAGCGCCAGGATGAAGTTGTTGCGGCTTTGATCAGTGGTTTCGTACCGACGACTGCCAAACACGTGGGCCAGAGAATTGATGCAGTAAGTCACATGGTACAGGCAAACCGTGGAGACCACGAATCCCCAAATGAACATCTGGGGGCCGTTGGTCCCCAGTCCCGGAGCCCAACGCTCCAGCACCGAGCCCAAGGCCCACATGCCGCCCCCCCAGATCACGATCGGAATCCAGGTATTGTTGTTGAGGAAGACCAACTCGGGGAATTTCATGAGGTCGGGGACCCGCTGCACGCGAACGGGAGAACTGTCGTAGGTCATGAACCAGCCCATGTGGCTCCACAGAAAACTATGCTGCACCGGTGAATGCAGATCGCCTGGCTGGTCAGACAGGGTGTGGTGGTCTCGATGGTGAGCAGCCCACCAAATGGGCCCCTTCTGAGCTGCCGCGCTTCCAATAAAGCCCCACAACCACTGGAACCACCGGGAGGTCTGGAAGGCCTTGTGCGCGAAGTAACGGTGATAGAATCCGGTGAGAGCCATGCCCCGGATCAAATACGAAAAAAAGCCCACTATGAGCGCCGTCCAGCTCCACCCCACCCAGAACACCGCCAGGCACCCGAGGTGCAGGCCGAAATAGGGAATGAGGGTGGGCCACTCGATCTGGCGGTACCAGGGGAGTGTCGACTCGGGAGTGGTGCTCATGCGAACGTTTCAAACCGGGACCATGACGGACAGGCGTATCGCAGGGATCGCCTTGGAGGCCCTCAATGATGGTGATTTCGGCAGATTCGGCAAGGTGAAACAGAGCGGAATTCCCGAACCCGGGGTTCGGGCCCTGCCCCGAGACCCGACAAACCCCAATTTCTCGGTATGATTTCCAGCGGATTGCCGCCAGTCAACAGCACGCCTGAAAGACCGGTGCCATGTTGACCAATCAACGAATCCCGATATATTCTGTCGATGAGAGGCGTGAGAGGGCTCTTTCTTCCCCGAGTTTGTCAGGTGCCTGTTCCAATGCTGTCGATTCTTGGTCGCCCCGTCGATTCCCACTGCGATCGATACGCCCGTCGGCACTTTCTGAAGCTGGGCGGGTTGGCCTTGGGGGGGCTGTCACTGCCACAAATCCTGCGGGCCCAGGAAATCTCTCCGGTGCCGGGTCAGGGGTTGTCGCACAAGGCGGTGATCATGATTTTTCTGTCGGGAGGTCCCTCCCATCAGGACATGGTCGACCTCAAAATGGATGCCCCAAAAGAAATTCGGGGTTCATTCCAGGCCATTCAAACCAACGTCCCGGGAATCGACATCTGCGAACACCTCCCCCGGGTAGCTCAAATGATGGACAAGTTCGCCATCATCCGATCGCTCTACGGCAGCCCCGACCAGCACGCGTCGGACATGTGTGTCAGCGGTTATCCCATTGGTCCCAAGGGGCGACAAGACAATCACCCTTCGCTGGGATCGGTCGTCTCGCGGCTCCAGGGGCCCGTCGACCAGGCGGTCCCGCCGTTCGTGGGTCTGACGATAAAGACCCGACACGCCCCCTATTCGAATCCGGGATTGCCGGGTTTCCTCGGCCAGGCGCATGCTCCTTTCCAGCCCGATGGGGAAGGGATGGAAAACATGCGTCTGAACGGCATCCACCTGGACCATTTGCGTGACCGCCAGCGGCTGCTGAGCGGTTTCGATTCGTTCCGCCGTGAGGCCGAGCGCAATCCTGTATTTCACGGGGTCGATTCATTCACGCGGAAGGCGTTTGACGTTCTGACCTCGAGCCGCCTCGTCGAAGCGCTCGATCTGTCTCAGGAGGATTCGGCCTTGCGTGACCGGTATGGCCGCGGAACGGCCGACCCCGCTTTTGGCGAGGATGCCGGCCCCCACTGGATGGACCAATTTCTAATGGCCCGGCGGCTGGTGGAGGCGGGTGTCCGCTGTGTGACCCTGTCGTTCGGTAGCTGGGACCGGCACGGCGGGAACTTCGAACGACTTCCAGAGCAGTTGTCGAAGCTCGACCTGGGGCTCTCGGCTCTGGTGGACGATCTGCATCGCCGGGGCCTCGAACGCGATGTCAGCGTGATCGCCTGGGGCGAATTTGGCCGGACACCACGCATCAATCCCGGTGGAGGTCGCGACCACTGGCCGCAGGCGTCCTGTGCCCTGCTCGCGGGCGGGGGCATGAAGGTGGGACAGGTGATTGGATCAACCAACCGGTTGGGGGAGGTTCCCCAAGATCGCCCCATTCATTATCAGGAAGTGTTCGCAACACTGTATCGGCAATTGGGAATTGACGTGGCGACGGCGACCATTCTTGATCCCAACGGTCGGCCACAATACCTGCTTGACCGTCGGGAGCCGGTTCGGGAATTGATTTGACCCCCCGAATCGCAATCGCCGATCGATCTTCCCTTCGGCGAGCTAGAAAAGTGAGTTGGCCGGCGGGACAGGCCAACCCAATCCCTGACGTACTCGAAGGCCGGGCTTTGCAGTTCGGGCACCGGAGTGGCCTGGATTCTTTAGGAACGGCCTGTTGCGGCTAATTGGGCGGGGATTCAGTCGCTTTCCAGGCAGCGTTGGTCGCCGGTTCGTGGAATTGCTGGACTGAGTGGCCAGACCCTGTAATCAGGGTGGGGGATTCGTTACCCTTGCTATGATTCAGTTGGCACAATCAGTCCCGCGAACGAGATGACAGTGACCTTGACCGACAGCTTCGACCGCCCGGAGAACCATTCCCTCCCGCAGGCTGAAACTGCGGGAGCGGCGCGGCCTAGGCAGCTTCCCTCGCTGTGGTTCTCCGGTAACGGGCCCCAGGAACCTGGTAAGGACCGCCCTCCCGTGCGGAAAACGACGGCGGAACCAAGCCGCAATGGGCCCTTCGGTCCCTGGGCTCTGGCAGCCCTGGCGGCCATGGCCCTGATCATGGTGTCTCTCTTCTGGTCACCATTGCTTCCCTCCACGGTCGATTACAGCTTTTTCCGGCAGCAGTTGGCGGCCAATAATGTTGAGTCGCTGGAGTTTCTGCGCGAGCGGATCACCGGCGAGTGGAAAGAAGCCCCCGCCGATCCGCTCAAGCCGGAAGCGAAACTGCCGAAGAAATTCACTACCATTCTGCCCCCAGTCGACGACAAAGATCTGGTATCGGACCTGCTGGCCACGAACACGAAGTGGAAGTCGGACCCCACCAGCTGGGCCGAAGGTCTGAACATGCTGGTCTCTCTGCTGGCTTTCGCCATGATGTTGGGCGTGGTCTGGATCCTCTTTCGCCGCGGGGGCGATCCGATGGGGACGGGCTCGATGGTGAGCAACTTCATCCGCAGCCCGGCCAAGAAGTTTCTCCCCGCCGATCAGCACAACACGTTTGGCGATGTGGCTGGGATGGAACAGGCGAAATATGAACTTCAGGAGGTGGTTGAGTTCCTCAAAAACCCGGGCAAGTTCCAAAAGCTCGGAGCCCAGATTCCCAAAGGGGTGCTGCTAATGGGCCCACCGGGTACGGGCAAGACTCTGCTGGCACGGGCGACGGCGGGGGAAGCGGGGGTGCCGTTTTACTCAATCAACGGCTCGGAGTTCATCCAGATGTTCGTCGGGGTCGGCGCCAGTCGGGTGCGCGACATGTTCCGGACCGCCAAAGAGAGTGCCCCCTGCATCCTGTTCATTGACGAAATCGACGCGGTGGGGCGCATCCGCGGAGCTGGCGTGGGGGGAGGGAGCGATGAGCGGGAACAGACCCTCAATCAGATTCTCAGCGAGATGGATGGGTTCACCCCCAGTGAGGCGGTGATCGTGGTGGCGGCGACGAACCGCCCTGACGTTCTCGACTCGGCCCTGCTGCGTCCGGGCCGATTCGACCGCCATGTCACGATCGATCGCCCCACGAAAGAAGGGCGGGTGGGGATTCTCAAGGTGCATACCCGAAAGGTTCCGCTGGATGACACGGTGGATCTCGAACGGATCGCGGGAGGAACCATTGGTTTCTCGGGGGCGGATCTGAAAAACCTGGTCAACGAAGCCGCGCTCATGGCGGCCCGTGCCAGCAAGACCAAGGTGGGGCTCGTCGACTTCGATTCGGCCAAAGACAAAGTCATGATGGGCCCTAAGCGCGAAGAGGTCCTGAGCCACCGCGAACGGGAAATGACCGCCTACCACGAGGCGGGGCACGCCCTGATTGCCTGGTTGCTGCCAGAGCTGGATGCTGTGCATAAAGTGACCATCGTCCCGCGGGGCCGGGCCTTGGGCGTCACCCAACTGGTTCCCGAAGAAGAGCGGTATCACATGGGGGAACGGCGGCTACATTCGCATCTGGCGATGGCCATGGGAGGCCGGGCAGCTGAGAAGATGATCTTCAACGAGTTCTCAGCGGGAGCCGAAAGCGATATCAAGCAGTCCACCAGTATTGCCCGGAGAATGGTGGCTCACTGGGGAATGAGCGCCATCATTGGCCCCGTCGCGTTCCAGCAGAGTGAAGAGCATCCTTTTCTGGGGAAGGAGATTCAGGAGGTGCGGCAGTTTTCGGAAGAGACCGCACACATCATCGACCAAGAGGTGCAACGGTTTGTGAACGACGCCGCTGCCCGGGCATTGCAGATTCTCGATTCCCACCGTGCCGCCCTGAAATCGCTGGCTGACGCCCTGTTGGCCCATGAGGAATTGTCGAGGGAGCAGGTCGGTGAAATCTTGGGTCCTCGTCCCGAACGGGAGACCACCGGACCGGCCACCACCCTCTCGGCCTGATTGCGTCACGCAAGTTCCGCAGGACCCGGCATGTTGCACCGTCTCCCCGAACTGTGCCGCCTGGGAGTGCGGATCGGCATCGCCGCTCTGCTCACAGGCCGGCTAACCACCGCCACCGAAGGGGCCGTGCTGGGGCAAACCTTGGGCTGGGCTGTGTTGTCGCTGCTTTTGCTGATGCCCGCCGGCCTCACGCTCTCCGCAGGGAATCTCGCGCTTCCCCGCCTCCGGTGGATCGACGCCCTTTGGCTGGTGCTGTGCTTGGCTCCAGTCGCTGCGGCGGCTGTGCATTTCGGCACCGGAGATAACCGGGCCGCTGTCAATCTCAGCTGCGAATGGCTGGGGCTGTTGGCCACCTGGTTGCTTTTCCGGTTGCTGCAGTCGGACGTCGGCGCGGCAACAGCCTGGCCGCGCGTGGTCGCCGCCACCACCGTTGGCCTGACATTGCTGGGGCTCTGGCAGCACTACTTCGGATATGCCGCGGACCGCAGCGAGTACCTCTCTTTGGTCAACCGGCAGACCGAACTGCGGCAGGAACTGGCCGGCACGGGTCAATTATCGCAGTCCCAAGTCAGGCGCGAGTTGGCCGAGCTCGAAACGCTCTTTTTTCAGATGGGTGTCCCGGATGATGAGCCTGGCCGCAAGCTGTGGGAAGCCAGACTTCTTGCAAGCAGTGAACCTGTGGGGCTGTTCGCCCTCGCCAACACACTCGCGGGAGTGCTCCTAACGGGAGCCCTGCTGTGGGGGATTTGGTTCCTGACGCCCCTCGCACCTGGTCCGGCCCAACCCACCGTCGCATCGCTCCAACCGGAAATCGGACGTTTGTCCACCGGACTGGCCTTGGGTCTGGTCGGATTCTGTCTGGTACTGACCAAAAGTCGGACTGCCTGGGGCGGGACCTTGGCGGCGGGAGCCCTGTTGGCATTGGTTCGGGAAACCGTTTGGGTCCGCGGGCTGCGATTGAACAGGCTGTTTCTGGTGTTGGCTGGCGTGGCCCTGGTGGTTGGCTTGGGTGGTTGGTCTGGGGGACTCGACCGGCTGGTCGTGAGCGAGGCCTTCAAATCGCTGCGCTACCGGGCCGAGTACTGGACCGGCAGCTGGCATATGTTGTGCGATCGGGAGCATCCTTTACGGTGGATGACCGGCGTGGGCCCCGGAAATTTTCGAGCGTGCTACCTCCCGTTCAAGCTGCCCGAGTCCAGTGAGGAAATTGCCGATCCACACAATCTGTTTCTGGATCATTGGGCCGCTGGGGGACTGCCCGGACTGCTGGCGGTGCTGGGGCTCTGGGGAGTAGCGCTGAAGTGCCTGCTGCTGGCCTCTCAACGTGACTCGACCACAACACAAGTGACCGTATCGTCGCCGACGACACCTCTGCGCGTCGATTGGATTGGAGCTCTGGGCGCGGTGGGGATAGTGACCCTGCTGGGATCGGGACTCAATGCAGCCTGGCCCTGGGCGGTGGTGGCGGCGGGTCTGCTTCTGGGCGTCTGGGCGTCGCGAAAAACCTCCGAACTCCTGACTACCTCGACAGCCGCCATCCTGGCAGGACTGCTGATCCACCTGCTCGCCGCGGGTGGAATGGGCATGCCGGCGATTGTGATGCTGCTGCAACTGTTCAGTCTGCCGCGACGGGAGGCCCGGGCGGCGGACGAGTTCTCCGTGGCATGGCCAGGACTTCTGCTGGCGGTGTTTGGTGCGTTACTGGCCGGCGTCGTGATCACGCAGGGGCTGCAGCCAGTGGCGACGGCTGAACTGCAAGTGGCACTGGGTGATGAGGCGCTCGCCCGCGGGGCCCACGACCGTGCGTTGAAGTCGTACCGGGCGGCTGCCCAGGCCGATCAGCTTTCGCCGGTTCCGCTGGACCGGCTGGCTGCCGTGACACAGCGCGACTGGCTTGCCAGCCGCGACCCGCAGGCATTCGAAAAGTGCGTGCAGTATCGGGAGGCGTCGATTCGTCGGAATCCCCTGGCGGCTGCGGGGTGGCGCGCGTTGGGGGAGACCTGGCGGCTACGTTTCACTCAGACCTCGGATCTCGCCGATGCCCTTGAGTCCGTTGAAAACCTCCGGCAGGCGGTCCGCCGCCATCCCACCAACCCTCTCTTGCAGGCCGAGTTGGCGCAGGCCGAGATTGGATCGGGCGATGCGTTATCCGCCCGGGCGACGGCCCAGCGTGCACTCGAGCTGGACGAAATCAATCACCGTCTGGGTCATACCGACAAATTCCTCCCCGAGTCGCTGCTGCACACGTTGCGTGAGTCCCTCGACGCCCCCGACTCAGAACCCTGACCTGCACACGGAATGACTCCGCACAGCTCCCAACCTTCGGCCAATGCATTCCGCGCCCCGCAGTGGGTGGCGCTTGATGCGGTCGGGACTCTGATTCATCCCGAGCCCGGAGTGGCGGAAGCGTACCACGCCGCGGCTTCCAGGCACGGTTCGCGGCTCTCCGCCGAAGAGATTTCCCTACGGTTTCGAACGGTCTATTCCGAGTTTGAAGAGCTGCCTCCGGAGCGGGCCGATACCAGCGAAGAGCGGGAATTGGCGAAGTGGCGCGAGATTGTCGCCCGGGTCATCCCGGATGTCACCGATCCTGAGCAGTGTTTTCAGGATCTGTTCGAATGGTTCTCGCATCCCGGGGCATGGCGCGTTTATCCGGATGTCGCCGAGGCCCTCGTGCGACTCAGCGCTAACGGCCTGCAAGTCGCTCTGGCATCGAATTTCGATCGACGGCTCCACCAGGTCTGTGACGGGCTGCCTGCCCTCGACCAAATTGGTGTGAGGGTGGTGTCTTCTGAGGTGGGATGGAGAAAGCCCAGCCCTGGTTTCTACCGTGCCCTGGTGTCTCAGACCGGTGTCGACGCTGGTGAGATCGTGATGATTGGCGACAGCTGGCTGAACGACATTGCCGGAGCCCGCGAGGCTGGCCTGCAGGCGCTTTGGCTCGATCGCCGGTGTCCAACATCCACAGATCGGATCCCGACTCTGGGGATGGCTGTTGACGAGGTGCTGCGACGTCGGCACTCCCCCGAGGGGACCAAGTGAGCCGGCCCTTCTCCAACCCAGACCAGTCGCCCCCCCCTGCCAACCGGGTGGTGATCCAGAGAAATCCCGCCTCAGGATCGGGTTGGCGCCGGTCTCTGCTCCTGGAACTGGTGCGGGAGCTGCGACTCCGGGGATTCAGACCCCGGCTGTTCAGTGATCGGGCCCGCTGTGACCACTGGCTCGCCGTTCCCCAGAATCGGGCGTCCACTTTATGCCTGGTTGCGGCTGGGGGTGATGGAACTGTCGACGACCTGCTGAACCGGCATCCGGGCTGGCCCCTGGCGATTCTGCCTTTAGGGACAGAGAACCTCTTGGCCCGTGGTCTGGGCATCCCCCCTTCGGGTGTGGACCTGGCGCGGGTGATTGCCGAGGGGCATCGACGGACCATTGACCTGGGACTGGCTGGCAACCGGCGGTTCGTGCTGATGGCCAGTGTCGGGTTCGATGCCGAGGTGATCCATCGGGTGCACGCGGCCCGTACCGGAACGATCACCCACCTTTCCTATCTCCAACCAATTTGGACGGCACTGCGTAGATATGGTCATCCTCAACTGAAGGTTTGGCTCGATGACGAGACCGATCCGCGGGAAGCGCGACTGGCCGTGATTGTGAACTACCCGATGTACGCCCTGAATCTCCCG
>CAIOTJ010000502.1 GCA_903861195.1 uncultured Planctomycetaceae bacterium
CAATCGAATGCCTTGCACGCACGCTTGAGCCAAGTTCGCAATTGCACCCGCCGCCGCCGCTGTCTCGCAAATGAACGACGATGGTGTCATCCACCTACTCAGGTCGATTGCTTTCCCTGAGCTTCCCAGCCACTCGACTGCACTCATCGCGTCATTCGGTTCATCCTCCGGGAAGTCTGCCGGGGCTAACCCATAGACCCAACCTGTGCTGCCCTGAGGTACTAGCTCCTTCCTCCCCGGCATTCGGACTTTCTTGAGGGATCCGTCCGACGCAATCAGCACCTTGCCCCCTCCTTCCCACCACGCACTCAGACGGTCCACCAAGTCCGCCGAGACTTCAGCCGCGAACCTGCTTGGCGGTACCCCCCGTGGCAGCGCCACCCCGCCCGCCTCCTGCCTTCGCCCCCAGACCCAAATGCACCCCTCGCCAGGGCGCGGTTTTCGCGGCCGCTCCTTGTACCCCCGCACCGCCTGGAGCCGGTCACACTGGATCTCGCACCACCGCTGGAAGTTCGGGAGAACCATCGGCCAGCTATTTCCTTCCTCCTTAAATTTGTTCCACCCCGCGCTGCGTCGCTCCGCCTCAAAATGTCCCGGCAGCCACTCGACTGCCCCGACCCAACCCTCCTCCGCCCCGCCCCACCAGGTTTCCCTCAAAATGCCCAATTTACCGGTAACACATTCCTCCACAAACATGTCGCTTCGGACCCCGGATGCATTTGTCAGAATTTCCCCGCTACCCACCCGCTTGCTCTCTCCCACTACGTCCCAATTTATCCGGTCAGGCCGCGTCCGGCACAGCGCCCGCCGTCGCAAACTCCGATCCTCTGTCCCGCCACTCAGAGCCTTTAGATTTGAAGTAACCTTCCACCCCGGTACCATCCACACCGGGATGACATACTCCTCGCCTTCCGGTACTAGCTCATATACCATCCGGGGGCCGGGATAACATGCGAAAGAGTCGACTACCTGCAGCCACTTGTCCAGCTTCGATTTCTTAAGCCGGTTCCCTATTAACCCCGCCGCGCCATCGTCCCGCCCCCCGACCCGCCACCCATCATCCATGGATAGCCCTTCAATCTCCCACATGGACGCAGCGCGGTCCAACCATGTCTGCGCCTTAGGGCTGGTCTCGTCGATCTCCCGCCCGCTCACTCCTAGTCGCACCTGTGCACCTCCCCCATGCGGGCGACGCATGAGACTTGTCCAGCGTCCCGACGCCCACAGTCGCCGCATCTCGGGCGCGTTATGGTTTATCAGGTCATCTGCTAACCTTCCCCTTGCCTTCGCCACAAGGGATCGCCATGACTCCATTCCCCACCCCCCCGCCTCCGGCGCAATGCGTGTCAGTATCCGCGGGAAACCAGGGTGGACCCCAAACTGGTGTAGAAACTTCCCCCACGCCCACTTTTCTAACTCCACTATGGCTTCATCCGGCGGGCTCGCGACCGCCAGCGGATAAAGTGCCTTCGGAGTAATAACCGACCTCCATAAATACAACGCCAGCTCGAGTGGAATCCGCTTACGCCCTAACTCCTGTAGCGTCTCGGACAAGCCCTCCCGAATTTTCTCCACCTGCTCTCCCCAATCCCCCAGCCCATCCAGCCAGACACCTAGCTCTTTCAGCCCTTCATCAACCTCCACCCGCCGAATCGTGGTGCTGCCAAACTGTGCGAGATGCTCGCTCGACCCATCTGGAGTGGCCGGTCCCCACGCTTCGCTCATTCGTAGGTGGTAACTCGTCCTTCCCGCCGACTCCGCCCACTGAAGCCCCATGTGGAACGTCTTCGCCTCCGCCAGCGCAAGCCCAGCCGTCGTAAGCACCTCTGCCAACAGTCTGAGCAAGCGATTGAGGCCAGCCACCGACCGTGAGCAGGCCATTAGGTCGTCCATAAAGGCCGCAAGTCCTGCGCCATTATCGAATTGTAGGCCATTATTCGCCAGCCTCACCTCAGCCCCACCGCCGCCGTTCATGATGGCGCACAGAACCATATCGTAGAACACTATCCAGAGTAACGGCGACTCCGTCGCTCCCTGCGCGAAGCCTCGCTTCGCTTCGAACTCCACCCCTCCGTCATTAGCCCCCAACGGTTCCCATAGGCACTTCACCAGGTTGCTGTTGCGTCGTCCTATCTCCAAGAACCACTCGCAGACATCCTCCGGGATGCCTATCCGGCGCATCGCGAGATGAAGACCAACCGTCCTAGTGACGGTATCATAAGCTTTCCTTATGTCAACACTAATCAGGTGAAGGTCCAGCCGCCGAGCAATCGCGTCCTCGAACGCCCGCGCCACCGATGTCACCGCCGAGTAGGTCGAAAACCCCCCACTCCGCCCGCCGTGCTGACGGTAATCCAAGATCTTAGCCCCCTCAACCGCTGCCCGCACCCGCTCCTTGACTATCCCGCAGACCGCCTTCCTAGTTACCTCCAAGAGCTTAATGGGGCGGAGTAAGTCAACTCTGTCAGCTCCAGCTTGCTTCGGGATCGGAGAGACCAACTCTTTCCGCCACGCGCTCGGTGTTACCTTGAGCCGAAGACATGCATTGTAGAGGCGGAGTAAAATCTCGTGTACCTCGGCCGGCGCCGCCTTCAGGAGGCTAGAGCCCACCCCCGAGCGACCGGGTGACTTGCCCCATCCTTTCCCACCCCAGTATCGGGTCCATTCCCCCAGGTCGATGGGCCTCAGCCCCCCCGCCAACCGTGCCGCTACTTCCTCCGCTCCCGCCTTAGTCTTCGCCATCTCCGTGAGCCTCTGCATCCGGGGATGGTCCGACGGGCAGAAACTTTCCCGCACCATCCGTTCTCTAAGCGCCCACCCCACCGGGTCGTCCCGAAGCACGCGGCTGTCCTCCGGCCTGTCCTCAAACCACTGTGGCTGACCTTCGTTATCGAAGACCGCTTCGAAGTACTGTCGAAGATGCTGTCTCACTTTTCCAGGTCGGACATGCAGCCGGCCATCCGCCGTCGTGACCGTCACCAGCGATCCGGTATGCCGGCCACGTAGCATTGGCCGCAGGACCTGGCTGATCGCTCCCTCCCGCCACAGCGCCCCCCGCTTTGCGATCGCCTTCCGCATCGCTTGAAGTCGCTCCCTCCCTAAGCGCGCACGCTGCTTTGCTCGCACCGTGTGCCGCCGCGCCACCGCCGCCGCCGTCCAAGCATCCCTATCCGTGCCCGGGCGCTCTATCGGTTTCGCCCATCTCTGGGTGCTCCTGGCCACCGCGTCCACCCGCTGCCAGTCCTCCTCGCGCGCCGCCGCTAGCGCCCTATTAAGTTTACCCACTTCCTGCCTCCACCGCTTCTTCCCGCCTCCCCGTCGAACCTGCCGCGTGCGGCCCCCCCCCGCCGGATGCAGGCGGCCAGCCGCCTCGACCAAGCTTCCCAGGATGCCGCCCTCGGCCTCCGAGGCTAGGTCTTCACATTTGCTGAGCACATCCTTGGTCGCCATCCCCTCCCACTCGCTGCCTTCCGGAGCTCCTGTATTCGGGGTCAGCAGCCCCCGCTCCCGCCAAAGCTCCTGCCCCCACACCGCGAAAGCCTCCAGTTCCCCCACCGCCTGAGCAGCCGACTCGATAGCGGACTTATCCCACTGAGCCCGGAACTCTGCCACCTCGTGTGCCTCCAGCGCTCGCGGGAGCGCACGTCGCTCCGCTTCCCGTTGAGCCCTAGCCCGCCCCGATGCCTTCCGCCAGCGTCGCCCCCACTCGCCCATGCCCAAAAACTTGCTCAGCCGGTCGGCGTCGGAGCGGTGAGTAACCACGCGATGACCCATCTCCCGGCCGTATACCAGGCTACTGACTCCCGCCGTCCACCACTCCCGGCCACCGCGCAAAACGTCGCCGCTGTTCGCCGTCACTACGCAAGCACGCAGCGGGTGCCGACGGTAACCAACCCTCCATTTCGTCGAGTGTCCGTCGTGAACGAATCGCCGCGAGCAGAGTGGCGCGACGAAATCCTGCCGGGGTGG
>CAIOTJ010000503.1 GCA_903861195.1 uncultured Planctomycetaceae bacterium
CCTCAGGGAACGGCGGGAGCGGTCTCTTCGGGGGCGGCCACCTGGATCTCTTCCCCCGTCACCCGCACCTCATAACAGGGCTGCTGGATCTTCGATTTGGGGTTGTCGAGCCACGTGCCCGATTTGACGCAGAATTTCCAGGCGTGCCAGGGGCAGTACACCCCTCCGCTCTCGACGTAGCCGCTGGCCAGCGAGGCCCCCATGTGCGGGCAGGCATCGAGAATGGCCGAGTACTCGCCGTTGACCTGAAACACGGCCACCATCCGCCCTCCCACCTCGTAGGCGCGGCCTTCCCCCTCGGGAATGTCACCCACGCGGGCGACCGTCTTGAACTCGGGCATGCTTGCGGAATCCCCAGCGGCTGAATACGTTGCGTCACCGGCGCGGGGTTCGTACCCACGGTCTCGCGGCCACACCACTGTCTTTGTACTTCGGGCGGCCCCACGGCTGCAATTCCGCATGAAACGCAATCCCGTCAAGGCCGCGCTGCGGGCCGGGCAGCCCCAGGTCGGAACCTGGCTCTCCCTGGGGAACCTCTACGCCACCCGGGTGATGGCCCGCATCGGCTTCCCCTGGCTGACGGTCGACATGGAGCATTCGCCCATCGACATCGCCCAGGCGGCGGGGCTCTTCGCCGCGATCGCCGACGCCGGCTGCGTCCCGCTCGCCCGCGTGCCCCGCGGCACCCACGAGAACATCAAGCGGGTGCTGGATGCCGGGGCGATGGGCATTGTCGTCCCGATGGTCAACACCGTCGAAGAGGCCCGCCTGGCCATCGCCGCCGCCAAGTATCCCCCCGAGGGAGACCGCTCGGTCGGCGGGGGGCTGCACGCCCTCAACTTCGACGCCACCGCCGGCGATTACTACCGGCACGCCAACAACGAGATCCTGGTGGTGCTGCAGACTGAATCGCCCCAGGGGGTCGAGAATGCCGAGGCGATTTACGCGCTGCCCGGCGTCGACGCGATCTTCGTCGGCCCCAACGACCTGACGTTCCAGATGCGGGGCCCCGATGGAAAAGACCCCTCCCCGGTGGAACTGGAGGCGATGCTGCAGCGGGTGCTGGCGGCGGGCAAGAAGACCGGCACCCCGGTCGGCCTGCACGTGCAGAGCACCGACGATGCACAGAAGCGCATCGCCCAGGGCTGGCAGTTCCTGGCCCTGGGAAGCGAGCTGCGGTTCATGACCTCGGAAGCCCAGAAACATGTCTCGGCCCTGAATCTGAAAAAAGCGCAGGATCTCGCCCGTTACTAGAATGGAAGACTCTCGGGAGGCCGCGCCAGTCCTCTGGCACGGTCCCCCCGACACACTCCCCGGACTCAACCCCACTCGCGCGACCTTCCACGCCCCCCGTCTCGGCCCGGCTGGAGGCCGCGCGAATCGCTGCCTCACGCTGGGGGCAGCCGCACCGCGAACCCTTTTTCCTCGTCACCCGTACGAGTTCTGAACGCCACCATGCACAAGATGAAAGCCGTCGCCGTCCATCCCGGCCAACCGAACAGCGTGCACCTCGCCGAGCTGACCAAGCCCGCCATTCACCAGATTCCCCAGGGGCGCGGGGTGCTGGTGAAGGTGCTGAAGGTGGGGGTCGACGCGACCGACCGCGAGATCAATGACGCCCTCTATGGGAATGCTCCTCCGGGATACAACTTCCTGGTGCTGGGGCACGAGTCGTTCGGCATCGTCGAGGAGGTGGGCCCGGCGGTGAAGCACGTCAAGCCGGGCGACTACGTGACCTGCACGGTCCGCCGTCCCGGAGGCTCGATCTACGACACCATCGGCCGGTCCGACATCACGAGTGAAGAGACCTACTACGAGCGGGGCATCAACCTGCTGCACGGATTCCTCACCGAATACTACGTCGACGACGCCGAGTTCGTCGTGAAGATGCCCGTGGGGCTCAAGCACCTGCACGTGCTGGCCGAACCGATGAGCTGCGCCGCCAAGGCGGTGCAGCAGGCGTACGAGGCGCAGCGCCGGCTGCAGGTCTGGGACCCCAAGCTGGCGTTTGTGACCGGTTCGGGTCAGATCGGGCTGCTGACCACCCTCGTGCTGCGGCTGCGGGGGCTGGAGGTCTACACCTTCGCCCGCGGCGCGGCTCCCAATCTCAAGGCGGAGATTGTGACCGGCCTGGGAGCCCACTACGTCAGCACGGCCGAGAAGTCGCTGAAGGATGTCGCGGCAGAAGTGGGCCGCCCCGACCTGGTCGTCGAGGCGACCGGTTCGAGCGCGGTCGCCTTCGAGGCGATGGAGATCCTGGGACACAACGGCGTCGAGGTCTGGACCAGCATCACCGGGGGTCAAAAGTCGGTGCAGGTCCCTTCCGACAACATCAACCTGCAGTGGGTGCTGGGGAACAAGCTGCTCTTGGGGTCGGTGAACGCCAACCGCCGGCACTTCGAAGCCGGTATCGCCGACCTCGCCCTCGGTGAAGTGACCTACCCGGGGGTGATCGAAAAGATCCTCACCAATCCCGTCCGGGGTATCGAAAACTACCGCGAGCTGATCCGCCTGCTGGTGGAAGACAAGCACGCCTTGAAGGTTTATATGGAAGTCGCCAACGGCTGAGCGAGACGGGTGGTGGTGGAACGGCCCTGGGGCCCCGGGATCAGCCAGATCCCGGCCCCCGGGCGGCTCGCCAGTCTCCCCGGGGCTGGCCGTTCGCCACAGCCCGCCCCACCGATTAGACTAAGAGCCGAAGTCTGCCTGGTGGGGGCTGAGGATCCTTCCTGAAGACCGGTCTGAACGTGAACGCCACGGATCAACTGCAACAGATGCTCGACTGGTTTCCCGGGGGAGACCAACTGATCGCACGGTCCGAGCACATTCCCTCGTCACAGACTCCCGAGCCCTACAAGTCGCTGCTGGTCCACGATCACCACATGACCGTGACCATGGAGCAGTTCCATCGTTCACCCTTGCAGGTGAAGGTGCTGGCCCGCCGGCGTGAGGGAGACATCTACCTGCGGCACATCGTGCTCGAACGGTGCGACAACGGACGCGTGGTGCAATTCGGGATCGTGCGGTTCGACTTCCGCTACGTCACCGACGAGGTGCGCGACCAGATTCTCGCCGAGCAGACGCCGCTGGGACGGATTCTGATCAACTTCAACGTGCTGCGGCACATCGACCTGGGAGCGATTGTGAGGATCTGGCCCGGCCCGCGACTGCAGGCGCTGTTTGGCTGCCCGGCCGAACCGCCGCTGTACGGCCGCCTGGCGACCATCTTCTGCAACCAGAAGCCGGCGGTCGACCTGCTGGAAATCTCGGCCCCGGTCGCCAACGCCGCCACAGCCTGACACGAGGGGGCCCGCCAGATGGCGACAGGGTTTGTCTATCACCGCCGGGTCTCGTTCGCCGAGACCGACATGGCGGGCATCGTCCATTTCTCGAACTTCTACCGGTACATGGAAGAGGCCGAACACGCCTTCCTGCGGTCGCGCGGACTGCGGATCAAAGTCGACCAGCCCGATGGAACGGTGGTGGGTTGGCCCCGGGTGCGGGGAACCTGCAGTTTCGAGTCTCCCGCGTTCTACGAAGACGAACTCGAGATCGAGGTGCGCATCGACCGTCGGGGGGTGAAATCGCTGACGCTGGGGTTTGTGATCCGGCGGGGGACGCGGCAACTGGCGACGGGGGAACTGAAAACCGTCTGCTGCCGGTTCAATGCCCAGGGGAAATTCGAGTCGATCGAGATTCCCCCCGCCTGGACCGAGAAATTGGATGCCCCGGAGGGTATGGAATGAGTGCCGAGTTGACTCCCGATCTGCAGGTGGAACATCTTTCGAAGCGCTACCAGGGCGCGGCGGGGGAAGTGGCCGTGCTGACCGACGTGAACCTCACGCTGCGGCGGGGGGACGCCCTGGCGATCATGGGCCCGTCGGGCTCGGGCAAAAGCACGCTGCTGTACATTCTGGGAACGCTCGACACCCCCTCGGGCGGCAGTGTGAAAGTCGAAGGGCGCGATCCCTTCGGCCTGCCCGCCGAGACCCTGGCCGCGTTCCGCAACCGCTGCATCGGGTTTGTGTTCCAGGATCACTGCCTGCTGCCGCAGTGCACGGTGCTGGAAAATGTGCTGGTCCCCACGCTGGCCGCCGACGCCGCCGACCCCCAGGCCGAGCCCCGCGCCCGCGAGTTGCTGCGGCGGGTCGGTCTGGCCGAACGCATCACCCACTTTCCCTCGGAACTCTCGGGGGGGGAACGGCAACGGGTGTCGATCTGCCGGGCCCTCATCAACCAGCCGCGGCTGCTGTTGGCCGATGAGCCGACCGGCAATCTCGACCGCACCACCGCCCACACCATCGGCACCCTGCTGCTGGAGGTCTGTCGCGAGCTGCAGACCGTGTTGATTACCGTCACGCACAGTCCCGAACTGGCCGCCCGTTTCCCCCGCCGGGTGGAATTGGTGGAAGGCCGGCTGGAGAACCGCTGATGTCTCCCGGTGCGTATTTGCGGCGAACGCTGGTCCATCACTGGCGGACCAACCTGGCGGTGCTGCTGGGGGTCGCGGCGGGGACCGCCGTACTGACCGGGGCCCTGCTGGTGGGAGACTCCGTCAGGGGCAGCCTGCGGCAGATGACCCTCGACCGGTTGGGGCGGGTCGACCATGTGCTCTCGGGCCCCCGGTTTGTCCGCCAGCAACTCGTCGCCGACATCGAAGCCCTGCCCCGCTTCCGCGAACGGTTCGACACCCTCGCCCCCGCCATCATTCTCGCGGCCACCGTGCAGAAAACCCCCTCGGGAGCAGACGCGGCCAGCGGAGCGGGAGCGCGGGCCGGGGGAGTTCAGTTGTATGGCCTGACCACTGGCGGCTGGGGGCTGATTGACCCCACTCAACCGGCCCCCGCGGATGACCAACTGACCCTCAACGACCGGCTGGCACGGCAGTTGGGCGTGGCGGTGGGGGATCCGGTGACCGTGCAGATTGAACTTCCCAGCGACATCCCCCGCGACACGCTGCTGGGGAAGAAAGATGGCAACTTCGTCGAATGGCAGGCCCGGGTGGGCGCCATTCTGCCGGCCGAGAGTGGCCCCGGCCGGTTTGGCCTCGTTCCCAACCAGCAACTGCCGCTGAATGCCTTCGCCGCCCTGGCCCCGCTCCAAGAGCAGTTGGGACTGGCGGCCCGAGAATCCAGCCGCCGCGATCCTACCCGCAAAGAGGCCCGGGTCAACGCCCTGCTGGTCTCTGAGAAAGCCATGCCGGCCTCGGCGGACATCCCCGAGGCGGGGACCGACCTCAACCGCCTGCTGGCCCAGGCCCTGCAGCCTGCCGATCTGAACCTGCGGGTGGTTCCCCAGCCGAAACAGGGCTACCTTTCGGTCGAAAGCGAACGGATGATTCTCGACCGGCAGGCGGTGCAGGCGGTCGAACGGGCGGCCCGCGAAACCTCGGCCGAGCTCTCTCCCGTCCTGGTCTACATCGCCAACCGCCTGCGAAAAGCCCCCGCACAGGCCGATGCCCCCGAACAGCCGGGGGAAAAAATCAGCCGGTATTCGGTGGTCGCCGGGGTCGAACCCCGGGTCTTCAATCCCGATCAACTCGCCCCCTTTGGGCCGTACTCGTTCGAGGGCAACCCAGGTACCAATCCCCTGCTCAAGCCTCCCGCGGGTCAGCCCGAGGGGCGCGGCGTGCTGATCAACGACTGGCTGGCGCAGGACCTGCAGGTGCAGCCGGGGGACCGGCTCGAACTGACCTGGCACAAGGTCGGCTCGCATGGCGAACTGCCCGAGGAGGTGGCGACGTTTGTGGTGCGGGGCATCCTCACACTCGACGGGACGCTGGCGGCCGACCGCGGGCTGGTCCCCGAGGTGCCCGGCATCACCAATGTGCAGAGCTTCGAAGAGTGGGACGCCCCCTTCCCCATGAAGAAAGTCACCCCCCGGGATGACGACTACTGGAAGCAGCACCGGGCGACACCCAAGGTCTTTCTCCCTCTGACCTTCGCCCAGGAACTGTGGCGCAACCGGTATGGCGAACTCACCTCGCTGCGGGTGGCCCCACAAGCGGGTTCGCTGGAAGAGTTCCTCCCGCGGTTCCTCGACCGGTTCCGGCTCGAATTGAAACCGTCCGAACAGGGCCTGGCGTTTCGCTCCGTCAAGACCGAGGGACTGCAGGCGGCGGCGGGAACGACCGATTTCGGCGGGTTGTTTCTGGGATTCAGCCTGTTCCTCATTCTCTCGGCGGCCATTTTGATTGGACTGCTCTTCCGCCTGGGGATTGACCGCCGGGCGAAAGAGACCGGGCTGTTGCTGGCAACCGGGCTGGGGCCGCGCCAGGTGCGCCGGCTGCTGCTTTCGGAAGGCGGCTTGGTGACCGTGCTGGGAGTGCTGCTGGGTTTGCTGCTGGCGGTGGGCTATGCCCGGCTGATGGTGCATGGCCTGAAGACCTGGTGGGTCGGGGCGATTGGCACCCAGTTTCTCGAACTGCACATCTGGCCGCCAAGCCCCGTCATCGGCGGGCTGATCTCAGCCGGGGTCGCCCTGCTGTCGATTCTCTGGGGATTGCGGGGGCTGTTGCAGATGCCCCCCCGCCGGCTGTTGTCGGGAATCAGCACGCCGGCCGAAAGCGCCGCCGGCAAACGGGCCCGCGGCCAGGGGTCCCGCCGCTGGGCCCTGGGAACCGCGCTGCTCGCCGCGCTGTTGACCGCCGCGACCCTGCTGCGCCTGGTCCCCAACCAGGAAGCGTTCTCGGGGTTCAACTGGCCCACCATTGTGTTCTTTCTCGTGGGCCTGCTGACCCTCGCGGCGGGGCTGTCTGCGTTCGGGGCCTGGCTCGATGGCGACCGCGGAACGGCGGTCCGCGGACACGGGGCGCGGGGCATCGCCCGGCTGGGTGTGCGGAATGCCTCGCGCAACCGCACCCGCAGCCTGCTGTCGACCGCGCTGATCGCCACGGCCACTTTCCTGATCGTGGCGATTGCCGCCGGGCATCGAAACCCGGCGGTCGAGATTCCCGACACGAACTCCGGAAATGGCGGCTTCACCCTGGTGGCCGAGTCGAGCGTGCCCGTGCTGCGCGACCTGAACTCGGCCAGTGGGCGGTCGCAGTTGGGACTCGACGATGCCGCCGCCCAAGCCACCCTCGAACCCGTGCGGCAGATTGTCCCGTTCCGGGTGAACCCGGGCGAAAACGCCAGCTGCCTCAACATCTACAAGACATCCCAACCCACCATCCTGGGGGCGCCCCCCGAGATGCTCGAGCGGGGGGGCTTTCGCTTCGCCGACACCCGGGTGGCCGAGCCCTGGAAACTTCTGGCGCAGGTGGAACAAGACGGCTCGATTCCCGTGCTGGGGGATCTGAACACGCTGCAATACAGCCTGCACATCGGGCTGGGATCGACTCTGCCAATCCGCGGTGAAGATGGCGCGGAACACACCCTCAAGGTGGTGGGGATGTTCGACAGCAGTCTGTTCCAGGGGGTGCTGGTGATGCACCAGGACCGGTTCCAGCAACTGTTCCCCTCACGGGTGGGAGGCCAGTACTTCCTCATCGATCTCGCGGGAAGTCCTCCGCCGGGAGCCCAGGTCGACCAGGTGTCGCGGCTGCTCGAGTCGCGGCTGCCCGGGTTCGATGCCGAGCGGGTCGCCGACCGGCTGACCAGCTTCCTCGCGGTGCAGAACACCTATCTCTCGACCTTCCAGGCTCTGGGGGGGCTGGGGCTCTTGCTGGGGACGATTGGGCTGGCGACGGTCATGCTGCGGAATGTGCTCGAACGGCGGGCCGAGCTGGCCCTGTTGAAGGCGGTGGGCTTCCGCCAGCGCGGGCTGGTCTGGATGGTGCTGGTCGAGACCGCCCTGCTGTTGGGGTGGGGACTGGTCTGCGGCACAGTAGCCGCTCTGTTGGCAATGGGGCCGCACCTGCTGTCGCGGGGAGCCGACGTCCCCTGGCTGTCGGTGCTGGGGCTGCTGGCCGGGGTCTTCGCGGTGGGGCTGCTGGCCGCCGGCGGGGCGGCGCGGGCCGCTTCCCGCACCCCCCTCCTCGCCACCCTGCGTTCCGAGTGAACGCCCACCCAAAATCCCCCCTCGCTTGACGTTCCCCAGTGGTGAGACGACAACAGCAGTCGTGATGATGTCCTTCCCGGTTTTTCCCGCATGGCCCGACTGCGCTGGCCAGACTGCCGGGAGCCGATTCCCTCGAACCTGAAGCTCCTTCCCATGAAACTGCCCATTGTGTTCGGCCTCCTGACCGCGTTGTTCTGGGGCCTGTACGGACCCGTGCTGGCCGACTCGCGGGGAGATCTCAAGAGCCCGTTCAAGCCCTATCTGCTGATTGGCCTGGCCTACCTGCTGTGGGGCATTGGCGGGGGGGTGGTGGGCATGCTGCAGAAGGGAGACAACTGGAACTTCCCCACCGGCGGCACCACGCTGGGCTTCATTGCGGGCTCGTTGGGGGCGTTTGGCGCCCTCACGCTGACCCTGGCGATGTACAACGGCGGCAAGCCGTTCATTGTGATGCCCATTGTCTTCGGCGGTGCGGTCACTGTCTCGGCCCTCGTTTCGGTCTGGAAAGAACGCAGCCACACCGAGATCAATCCGCTGCTGTACCTCGGCATCCTGGGTGTGGTGGTTTCGGCGGCCCTGGTGGCGTACTGCACGCCGCACGCCGCTCCTCCCGGTGCCAAGCCCGCGGGTGAGGCCTCGAAGGGGGCTCCCCCGGCTCCGACGAAGCCCGCCTGACCGGCCGGCCTCGATTCGCTCTCTTTTCCCCCCAGCGGAGTGCCGACCGTGGACCCCCTCGCCGACTCAAACTGCTGTTGCTGCCTGGGCCGCGTCTACCAGCGGCTGTCGTCTGGCCGGGGTCTGCTTGGAGTGCTGGCCGCCGGGCTGGCCACACTGGTGGTCGGCTTCGCCCTGTACCGGGGGGGAGAAACCCCTGCCCAGGGGGCGTTCCCGAAGCTGGCTCCCATTCACGTGGGCGAGCAAGACTGGCCCTGGTGGCGCGGCCCGTCCCGCAATGGGGTGGCCCCCCAGGGTCCCCCGGCTCCCCTCGCGTGGAGCGCGACCGAGAATGTGGTCTGGAAGGTGGAAGTGCCCGGCAAGGGACATGGCTCTCCCACGGTGGTGGGTGACCGGGTCTACCTGACGGCTGCCGAGGCCGACCGCGAGGTGCAGTCGGTGCTTTGCTTCGACCGCGCCACGGGCAAACGGCTCTGGCAGTCGACCGTGCACGAAGGGGGCTTCACCACCAAGGGCAACCAGAAGAGCTCGCTCGCGTCGAGCAGCGTGGCCTGCGATGGCGAACGGCTGTATGCGACGTTCCTCAACCGCGAGGCGGTGTTTGTCTCGTGCCTCGATCTCTCGGGGGCCCTGCTCTGGCAGACCCGGATGACCGACTTCGCTCTGCACCAAGGGTTCGCCGCCTCGCCCGCCCTCTATGGCGATCTGGTCTATGCCACCGCCGACAGCAAGGGGAACGGGTTGTTCGCCGCGTTGCGGCGCGACACGGGCGAGATCGCCTGGAAGCACGAACGTCCCAAGCTGCCCAATTACACCTCGCCCATCATTCTCGAAGTGGCGGGGCGGCCGCAGGTGCTGCTGACCGGCTGCAACCTCGTCTCCAGCTACGATCCCGAGACGGGGAAGAAGCTCTGGGAGATTCCGGGAGCGACCGAGGAATGTGTCACGTCGACCGTGACCGACGGCACCGTGGTCTTCAGCAGCGGAGGGTATCCGCGCGACCATCTCGCGGCGATCGCCGGCGACGGCTCGGGCAAGGTGGTCTGGGAGAACAAGTCGCGGGTGTATGTCCCCTCGATGGTCATCCACAACGGCTATCTCTATGCCGTGCTCGACGCGGGGATCGCGATGTGCTGGAAGGCCAGCGATGGCACCGAGATGTGGAAGCAGCGGTTGGGGGGAACGTTCAGCGCGTCCCTGGTGCTGGCCGGCAACGCGTTGTACGCCACCACTGAAGAGGGGCACACCTTCGTCTTCGGTGCGAGTCCGCAGGGCTTCGAATCGCTGGGAGAAAACCAGCTGGGAGACTCGACCTTCTCCACTCCGGTCATCTGCGGCGGCCGCATCTACCACCGCGTCGCCCACGAGATCGACGGCCGGCGCCAGGAATTCCTCTACTGCCTGGGAACGAAATAGCCCGCGGCCGCTCCACCCGGCCCCGGTCCCCGCCCCACGGTCCACGCCCCACGCGCCCCGCGTCAACCACTCACGCGGTCACAAACAGTCCCGGGGCGAAGAACTGCCACGCCAGCGTCAGCCCGGCCATCACCACCAGGTAGATGATAAAGCTGCGCAGACTGCGCTGCACGACGAAGGCAATCAGCCAGCGCAGGCAGACCAGCCCGACCAGAAACGACACGACCGCCCCGACGATCAGCGGGGGGATGGTGGTCGAATTCAGCACGACTCCGGGAAACGCCTCGGCTGCCGACTGCCCCTTGAGCAGCATTCCCATCAAGGGCTTCACCACTTCCAGCACGACGGCCCCGGTAATCGCCGGGATCGCGATGAGGAACGAGTAACGGGTCGCTTCGGCCCGCGAGAGCCCGGTGAGGAGTCCCGCGGTGATGGTGGTGCCCGACCGGGAGACCCCAGGAGCGGGCGCCAGTGCCTGCAGCAGCCCCACCCCGACGGCCTGTTTCCAGCCCATCTCTTCGAGGGTGAGGGTCGTCCCGCGGATGCGGTCGGCCCACCACAAGAACCCGGCGGTCACCAGCCAGCCCAGGGCGGCAATCGTGGGCGAATTGAACATGTCGCGGAACGCCTTCTTGAAGCCGATCGCCAGCACGCCAGTGACCAGGGTCGAGAGCACGATCCAGCCCAGCAGGCGGGGCTTCTGCAACAGCCCCAGGAGGTCTTTCCAGTAGACCACCAGCAGGGTGGCGAGCGACCCGAGGTGCAGCACGATCACCATCAGGAACAGCCGGTTGTCATCCTCGGGATTGATCGACCCGGTCCCCAGCCACTCCCCCAGCAGCTTGCCAAACACGGCGAGGTGTCCGTCGGAGCTGATGGGCAAAAACTCGGCTATGCCCTGCAGGATGCCCAGCAGGATCGCTTCCACGTAGTAGGCCATGTCCAGTTGCCGCCCGGAAGGGGCGAATCTCCACAAAACAAACGGGCCAGCCGCCCAAACGGTCACACACGCGGAACAGACTCTAGCCGAAATGACAGGTGGTCTGGTAGTTGCCCGTCGTGCGGCTTGGATTTGGCTGGAAGAGCTCGCGAGTGTCAGCGCGAGTCGCATTCTGGATTTCGGCTTTCGCTGGCGAGGTCATTCGCCGCCGACCCGGGCCGGGCTGCTTTTCGACCGGGGGTGGCTTCCGTCGCGCAATTCGCTCAGTCAGCGTTCAGTCGCTGGATCCAGTTCCGTGGATGAC
>CAIOTJ010000504.1 GCA_903861195.1 uncultured Planctomycetaceae bacterium
ACACCCCGCAGGACCGAAAGGTCCTGAGGGGTGGTTTTCATTTTTGGTCCCCCAAACGCCTGCGCAGGCTGTCTTTAGCTTCGCGCCAGCGACACTCTTTAAGCCACCCCCAACAGGTGCGCTCAAAGTGAAGCAATCGTCGGTTGTAGATGAGATTTCATCGGAATATGAAGTTTCCGAACCGATTCCACGACCTTGATTCCACCATGATCAGTGACAAGCGCTCCTGAAAGCTCAGAGTTGTTTCGTCCAAATTCCCTGAGTCGCTGGCGACCACCGACGATAAACCCTAATTCCACAGTATCGCTGACGGGACTGCTGATGCCCGACGATGAATAGCCGTTATTGAGTTGTCGGAAATGCTCGGACGCCATCTTGTCCGAAGCATTTATGTCAATTCTGCCTCGACACTCCCCATCCGCAGACACAACCAATCTATCACCCTGACCAACCCATAAGGCATCTGTCCCCTGCACGTCTCGATACGATCGACGGCAGGTAGAGATTATCTGAGTTCCGGATGGCAAATCTGTACGAATGACAAAAATCACAATTGGGAATTCATCACCGCTGATGTCAAGACTTACGTCAAACAAATTGCATAAGATCATTCTCTGTTATCTCCCATATTGACAGCCTCCGAGGGACGACCGTGGCAACTCAAATTCTCGTATCATCGACTGAACTTGCGCTCGAATATCCGATACGGCAAACGTCGGATTTCGACGCAACCACTCACGCCAACTTGGATTCCAGGCTTCTGCATCAAGCGGAGGAGCACAATCTCGAGTGTGCCGCTGTGTTGCTTCCGCATCCGCAGGCGGATGTTTCGCCAGGTGCCCGGGTCGATCTCGCTCGCCGTCACCGCGGCGTGGTCCACCAAGGGGTTCGCGGCCAACACCCGCTCCCCCGTCCGGATCTCGCCAATCGGCTTGGTGCGGTACCTGCCGCTGGGACTGGTCGAAGACTGTGTGGCCGGTCCGGGGAATGCGACGCTCCCGGCAACTGCCGACGGATTTGGGCCAGCCTGCGGGACCGGCGACTGGCTCGCGGTCCACAGTCCCATGGTCATCGCGAACACGATGGCCACCGAGAGGAACGTGCGGGTGATCCCCGCGAGCACTCCGGGTTCATCATCAAACCCGTCCTCGACACCCGCAGCCAGCGCCCGAACCACCGGCGTTGGGGCCCCGGCGGCCGACGGACCGCCATCGCTCGCGGCACCGCAGGGGATTGAAGCGTCGGTAGCGCCGGGCTCCATTCCCACGGCCGACACACTGCCGAGTGACGAATCCGAACCGGAATCGGGTCCACCTCCACCGACCAGAGCGACAGCCCCCCGCCCCGCGCGAGACAGCGGGCGGGCGCAATCGCACAGCGTGGGGCTGAGTCGGCTCATGAGAAGCATCGCGGCGGTCGGGCCGGTTGGTCGGAACGGAAGTCATTCTGCACCGTGGTCGAGGAATGGTCAACCGGGTGTGCCGTGTGTTCGGGGATCACCATGGGCGGCTTTGACGGAGTAACGTGGTGCTTCGCCACAACAAGGTTGCACGCGGAGGCGGACTGTATGGAGAGGAATTCGGGAATGATGCTGGGCCGGGTGCGTTGGATCAAGAGCTTCGCCAGCCCGCCGCGGCGGGGTGTCACCCCGCGTCTTACGAGCTTGGCCCGTCGTCGGCGGCGGCGCGGAGTGGCCAGCAACAGCAACCCACCACTGGCGGCGGCGACGAACCACAGCGACGCATCCTGACTGCTGTCCCAGCCCCCCATCTCGTCGGTCACGGCCGAGGCGACCGCCTCGGGTTGGTATCCGCAGAGGACAAGTGTTTCGAAGACGAAGCAGCCGTCGTCGGCCAGCAGGCATCTGGGGTTCCACCGCATCCCCTCCTCGAGCGCACGCAGTTCCGTCCGGGTGAGCCCGCCCAGTTCGTCCATGCCCTTCGCCAGCTTCCCACCCGCCTGGGCCAGATCGCCCATGGCGTTGGCCCCGGATTTTGCCCGGCGACTGCCTTGCACTCAACGCTCAATAATGGGCGCATCTCCCGAGGACCAACACAACATGGGCTTCGCCGGCCCCTCGCCGATGAATACCCACCGCCAAGACCACCCGCACCCGGCACGACCACTCCGGTAGGCGGTGAAGAAATGAGTCGGCGGTTGAGCGAAGCGACACCCCTGGTAGACGTCATCCATGCACGTTGGCACCCTGAAGGTGGTGCTAGTAAACGCGGATCACAAGAGCAACACGGATGACTCTCACCGACCGGCCGACAGACCTCCGCGTACGTCCTTGTCTCCAAGGCGTCCACGACAAAGCTCGTACTGCGGCCTGCTCCGCGCTGCGGCGGTCGAGCGGAAGTCGCGCTCACTCCTCGGTGCACAATACCCGCAAGCCAGCAGGAAGCTCCCAAAGTGTTGGGAATAGCGACCTGTCACCTTTTGTTTCCCCGACACCCAACTTTAGAAATCAATTGTCCGCTCTATCGAACGACGAAGAAAGTCAATAAAGCTATTCGCCACGACGACACCGTCCATACCGGGTCCAAGGACAATGACCGGGCATTCTCCTTGCGAGTCTCGGCGGTTGGTGTCTAGGTAGAACTTGTAATCGCCCCCATCATCGGAAATCGCTACATAGTCTTTGGGAATCAACTCTCCAGCAACCCTTCTCAACTGAATATTGCAAGCAACCACATCCCACCAATATGGCGGTTCGTCGTCCTTGGCGATTTCTTGCGACAATCCAGCGATTTCAAACGGTGTGCCATGAATATTTCCGTATTCGGCAAGAAAAGTTCTATAGCTGGGAGGGAAGCGAACACCCAGCCTCAGTTCTGCGTCTCGAATTGCTTCGTCTGAAACGCCACCAGCCGACTCATACGCCAGAAGCAAAGATTTGATTTGTTCACGGTCAACCATCGTTGATCATCCACCTATGTTATCTGGAATTGCAATGCGGCCAGCCGAAGCACGTCTTCCCGTTATTTATTGAAGCCATCACCGCTGATCGTGGCGGGGCTGATGCTAGGCATTGCCATCGCCAAAGCGACCGCTGTTGCAAAGATAAGAATCAAACAATC
>CAIOTJ010000505.1 GCA_903861195.1 uncultured Planctomycetaceae bacterium
ATGGTCTCGTACCAAACAGGAAACTTTGAAGAGCAACGACTGGCTCGTGAAATTGCCAGAAAAATGCAGATCGCAGCCGGCCTGGGTGAGATCAAGATCACGGTTGCAGCTGGCACAGAGCTGACGAAAATCGTCGTCCAGACCAGTAATCCGGTGCTGGATGTGATCGTCGACACTGTCGAATTAGCGCACACTCCGACATTGGCCGGAGTGGGGAACTTCGTCGGTCCAGCCGCAGCCGGCGCACTTGTAGGAAAACTCGTCAACAAAACTACGGATGTTGTCGATGATCTTCAGCTTCCGAAGGGAACGCCTGGGCCGACGCCGAAGCGTGCTGCTCCAGCTAAAAAGGCGTACTCCAGAACCGTTGACGGGGAATATTGGGTCGCAAAACATAAGGATTGTACACCCCGTGGACCAGATATTCGTTCCCATCATGGGGTAATGTCGGCGTGGATGGAGAATCACTTTGCGGGCTACAGCGCTGGCGAAGCACCAACTGTCCATATGCCAACTGGACAACACTATAACACCACGGCAATCTACAACCGGTGGCGGGCAGAGTTCGAACGACGATTCTCACCATTTGATTGGAGAAAAGTCACGGAAGCGGACATGAGAGACTTGTCAGAAAAGATGTTTGATGCAGGCAAGGTGCCACAGTCGGTCCGTGACATGTACTGGCAGGAATTTGAACGAATGCTCAAGGCATTAGCAGATCCGAGAGTAAAATGAGCAACGACTTGTCGTCAACTTACGGTGGTTTTTATGCCGTCGGGCTTCGCTTGCGAAACGATGCTGGCGAATCTGAAAAGTTAAGCCTCGAAGCAAATGCAATTCCGACGGAGTTGCGTCCATTACTGCCGTATGCGGAATTCTGGGGAATCGCCGACGATTCGTATCGAATTGAGTTGGTACGAGTCGCACCGCAGCGCATTTGGAACGAGTTTCGGGAGTCAATCAAGCGACACAAAATGGCACTTCTAGACTGGCTGTCAGGACCCGCTGCGGATATGCCGCCAACTCCGGAATATCTGGCCTTCTCATTCATGCTTCAGGCCTTTGATTGGCCACGGGAGGACTCCTCTAAATAATAAATTGTGGTCGAACATCGAGAACTCGGATTTGGTCATGGCCACATTTGAAAATGGGAAAAGTAGGCTTACCAATGGTCTGTCGGATCGGAGTTTCGAGGCGTTGCAGCTCACAAGGTCCACCTCAGTAGCTGCGCTGCGTGCTCCTAGTGCTCAACCACACTAACGAGTGCTTGTCGAATCCGGATCTGAGAGGGTTTGCCGGGCTCATCCCTTATTGATCCGAACGCTTCGGCCGATGAGCAATTTGAATTCGTTCCCTGGTGCAATCCAGCGGTGCAGCTCGTGGAGGGCACGGGTCTCGCCCGGTATCTTGACGCCGATTACCTGTTGCGAGTGATTAAAAACATCCGACTTGTCGGGCGCTCGGTCGCCTCGGCCACTAAATCGGTTTATCGTCCGATCGCCAGCCGTAGGCCGCCCCGCTTCGGGGACAGCTCGCCTCCAGTCATCGCTAGTCACCCTCCTTACACCACTTAGTTGTTGACGCATAGGGAAATCCCCAGAGGGGCTTGGCCCAACTTACCACGCACTGCCTCGCCCGCTCGTCCCCATCAGCAGTTCGAGATACTTGGTACGCGACACGTTGAGGAATCCCAAGCTTGTGGCCCGGGAGCTGGGTTGTGCCATCTCGCTTTCAGCAGATTCTCGAGCTACAACGGCCGGAACGAAGTCACACAGATCACCCAGCAGCAACAGGGGACCACCCGCCTCGTCACCCCCAAGCGAATCGACTTCACCTACGACCTCGCGGGGAACGAACCAGCATCACCCGGGCGGCCAACGTCACCGGCACCCAGGTCGTCGCCAAGACGACCGCCACGTACGATATGGCCGGGCGGCTGACCGAATGGAAGCACGTTCGCAACAGTGCCGGGACCGAGATCAACCGCTACACCTGGAGCTACGCCCCCTCGGGCGACCGGTCACGCAAACCTCCGTCGACGGCTCCAGCACCTTCCAGTACGACCAGTCGAGCCAGGTGACGGCCGCCACGCATACCGGCCAGGTCAGCGAGAACTACCAGTACGACAGCAACGGCAACCGGACGAACACCGGCACCTCGACCGGGACGAACAACCGCCTGCTGTCCGATGACAAATACGACTACCAATACGATGCCGAAGGCAACCGGACCCGGCGGACGGATCGGGCGACGGGCCAGTACCAGATCCTCGCGTGGGACCACCGCAACCGGCTGACCAGCGTCAC
>CAIOTJ010000506.1 GCA_903861195.1 uncultured Planctomycetaceae bacterium
ACCTTGCCGGTGTCGAGTTCGAAGACACGCGTCACATATTGCTCTTTGACGGCAAGATTGGGGTTGAGAATCGAATTGGCGATGTAGTCGACCGGGGAGGAACCGCCGACCGCGCTCAGTTCGGGACCCACCTGGCCCCCCGCGCGACTCACGCTGTGACAGCGCATGCAGCTCAGGTCGACCCGGCGGAAGATCGCCTCGCCCCGCACCGGATCTCCCTTGGTGGAGACATCCTGCACGATCTGCGCAACTTCTTCGGGAGTGGGGGGAGGGGTGTCGGTGGCGATCCCGGCGGCGTGGCTGAGGACCGCAGACAACTCGGCATCACTCCGCCCGACCGAGTACATCGAACGCAGCGCCCGCTTGGCCACATCGACCGAGAGCTGCACCTCTCCCAGCGCCTTCGCCAATTCTTCGCTCCCCTGCTTGCGGTCGAAAAACGCTTCGAGCAAGGGGGCCGGGTCGTCCTGGGGGGTGGCCGAAGCCAGCACGCGGGCCCCTTCCCGGGCCGCGAGGGGAACGTCAAACGCCGTCAAACCGGCTGCCGCCAGCAGGCGGGTGGCCAACGGGCGATCGGCGGCACACAGGGCCTGGAGCGCCTGGCGGTTGTCGTCTCCTCCGAGGGTGACGAGGCCCTGCAAAGCGGCCCTGCGCAGTTCGGGGGTTGTCTCGGCCGACTGGGCCAGTTGCCGCAGGCTGGGGCTGGCGCTGGCCACACCACAGGCGGCCGCCAGACGGACCGCCGCGAGGCGAGTCGCGGGGTCGGCCTCGTCGAGCAGTTTCGCCAGAGGGGCCAGATCTCCTGCCGGTTTGATCTTGCGGGTGGCCGCGGCATCGGCGAGACCCGCCATGGCCTTCACGCGGGCCGCGGGGGCCATGCCCATCGGCTCCAGCAGCTTGTCGAGCACCACCCGCAGGTCATGCTCATTGCCGCGGGTGCAGATCATCTCGATGACGGCCGGCTGTCGCTCGGCGGGCAGTTTGCCGCTGCGGTACAGCTTGAGCAGAGGGCCCACCGTCGAGGGGGGCTCCTGGGCTCCGAGGGTGGTCGTCCACAACCCCACGCACACCACTGCCAACTTCCAGGCCTGGCCTCTCATCTCGCAAGCATCCTTTGGCGGACTGCGGCAGTCGCGGCACAGAATGCCGGCCGGCAACTGCGTCATTCCGTCCCCTGGTCACACTCGACATCGGAAAAACGAACAGCCCGCCTCTTGCGACACCGGGTGGATGCGCGAGAGGCGGACCGTCCGAATTGTAGCACAGGGGTAGGCAGCGGACACTTTCTCCGCTGGCCGGAGAACCGGACTTCAGGCAGCAGTCGAATGCCGGCGGCGGCGGCTGATAACCAGGGCCGGAACTGCACCCAGCAGGGCCAGGACCCAGGTCGACGGCTCGGGGGTGGCGAAGCCTGGCAGGTCGGTCTGGATCAGGCGGCCATCGAGATCCTGCTCTTCGCGGGAGTCACCGTCGGGAAAGAGGGCCCGGAACGCGTCGATCTGACCCTGGCTGAGGGTGGTTGGCGTGGTCAAAACATTCCACTTGACCCCCTCCGTGTAAGGGGCTGTCGTCAGCGAACCGTCATATCGGAAAGTGGTCAGCGAGGGGGGAAGCAGATTCGCGAGGTTGTAATTGCTCAGCAGTTGGTGTGTCCCGGGTGTTTGCGGCAGGTTTGCGAAGATCGGATCAAGATCGGCGTTGAATGCCCCCAGGTTGATAATCTGTCCCACCACCAGCAGGGCACCCCCTGCCGATTGGTGGACGAGGTGCAGTTCCATCTCGCCCCGGACGCCGTCGATCAGATGCTCGGCCTCAGAGTGAAAATGAAATTGCAGCAAATCGTACTGTGTGCCGTCCACGGTGACGCTGCCGGCACCGGCCGGCACACTGATCTTGATTGTCGCTTCCACATCGGGTGACCCGGTGTTTTTCAGGTCGAGCGACGTGTTGGTGCTGTAATTGAACAGCAGGGGCGGCAGGGCCGGATTGTAAACCGTGCGGTCGGGCCGAATATCAATCGGGCTCTGGGAAGCCCCCTGCAACGGTTTCGCAGCCGTCAGCACACTGACCGCCAAAAACCCGGTGACGATCCAGCCCACACACCCTGGCAATCGATTCACTCGCACTCCCTTCAAAAAACAAAAACCGGCCATTGCTTCAGACAGCCACAGTGGAGCAGGCAATTGACAAAAGTCGAATTGTTGGAGCCCCTGTGAAGAATGCGAAGACTAAGAGGTTCCAATGGGAATGTCAATTCGGTGCGGACAAGTAGGGGCCACTCATGGAGAGGCCCGGACGATTGAATCCCGGCGAAACTCATGCGCCGCGCGCCCATCGTTCAATGAGGCTTGAGGACCATTGTTGTCCTCAACACCACGGGAGCGGCAACTGGCAGAGAGGCCGTGACGAGCCGCTGCCAACGGGCCAGGACGATGCAAGTGCTTCTGGCACTCCCGCATGCTCGCGCGGCGGAGAGGCTTTCCTGCGGAACTTTGCGTGATGATCGTCGCGGGAGTAATCGATTTTCAGAAAGAACGCATGGAATACATGGCCCATTTCCCCTGGAAACAGAGCCGGGAAACCGTCTGAACCTCAGCATTGTGCGGGACAATCAATCCCGAGTGTTCTCATCCCCCAATCGATGACACCGTCTCGATTGGGGGATGAGTCGCACTACAGAGGAGTTGTCCGGCAAGGCGAATTGGCATCCAGGAGGCCAATTCGCCTTGCCAGGAGGACCAAGCCGGTCAATTGCCAGACTGGCCCACCGGCTGAACCTTCACCTGGATGGGGCGGGGAGGTTCGGGGCGTTGGCGGGCGAGGCGGATGGTCAGGACTCCCTGGTTGGAATGAGCCGAGACCTGTTCGCCATCCACGGCACAGGGGAGGGGAAGAGAGCGTTCGAACCGCCCGGCGGGGCGTTCGGTGCGATGCACGGTCTGACCCGGCTGGACCAGGTGGACCGGGCACGAGCCGTGGATGCTCAGCATGTTCCCCACGAGGGTGACATCGATGGCCTGGGGATCGACCCCGGGAAGATCGAACAGCACCAGCACCTCATCGGGAGTCTCGATCACATCCACCGGGGGGACTGTGACGCGCGTGGAGCCGGAACCGCCGGGATTCCCCGCCGGACCGCCGGGGGGACCGTTCTTGAAGACCCGCTCTCCCTCCTGGGCGGCGGTTTCAATGAGGTTCGCCACCACGTTGAAGATCTTCTCCAGCGGATTCCCGCCGGGAGGCGGGGGGGGCGGAGGGGGTGGGGGGGGCGGTGGGCGATGGCCGTGCGGGTGATGTTCTTGCGACATGGAGACCTCCAGGCGAAACAGAGCGCGGTGCGCAGAACGGGAGCCCGGGAGCACCAGCGGCCGGGTCCGGCTGACGGGTCATTCGCCGCAGCGCCGAGTTTATTCGCTTCGGACGTTGATTTTGCGGGGGGCGGCACGAGCCACCCGGGGCAACACCACCTCCAGCACTCCATTCGAGAGCCGGGCCGAAATGTGCTCGTGGTCGACATCCTCACTCAGGATAAACGACCGCACGAAGTCACCCTCTTCGTATTCCCGATGGACCAGCCGGGCACCGGGGGGAATGACGGTTTGACACCGCCCCAGCAACGACAGCTTGTTGTCTTGAATCTGCAATTCCAGACTCTTGGAGTGCACACCTGGCAGGTCGGCCAAGAGGACCAGGCCGGCCGGGGAGTCGTAAATGTCCACCGGGGGAGTGAACAGCAAGCGCTCTGCCGGGGGAGGGGCCGAGACCGGAACCGAGAGACGCGTCTCGGGACTGGAGACGACGGCGTCTGCCGGGGGGGGCTCGTCCGGAAGCGGGTTGGAATCGGGGGGAGGTTGGTTGGTCATGCGTCAGACTCCCGAAGAGTGCTGGCGGCAGAACCTCCCGGCAGCACCTGGATTTGCCGGGGGCGGGTTTCCGGGGCCTTGGGGAGGTGGACCTGCAAGACGCCATCCTGGAAGTCGGCCCGGACCTGGTCGTCACGGATTCGTTCCGGAATGGGGATGGCTCGTTCCCACCCTCCCCACATGCGTTCGTGGCGTCGGAACTGATCGTCGGTCACCCCCGAGGGGCCGACGCGTTGGCCGCGCAGCGTAAGGACACCGTTGGCGACGGTCAGATCGAGATCAGCCGGTTCGACGCCCGGGAGTTCGGCCGTAATGAGAAACTCATCCGGCAGTTCATAAATGTTGACAGGGGGGTATTGCCGCTCGACACGCAGGACGGGAATCGGCAACGCCAACCCGGAGAGCAGTCGGTCGACTTGCCGCTCGAGATCGCGAAAGGCATCCCAGGAGTCACCCCAGCGGAAGACTGGCATGTTTGTGCACACTCCCTCGCAGCAGCGGAAGAACCAGTCGAATGGGGCCAGTCGAATGGGGCCAGTCAGCCCCCCGCACTCAAGCAGGGTCAGAACGGGGCACCAACAGCGGGAGACACCACTGTGAAGCCAGTCGGACCACGTTGCCGGGGGTTTGAATCCCCCCCCCCTACCCCAGCGAAGAGCAGCAAATTGCGTACCGCAACCTGATGTTGGGGAGCGTTTTCAATTCCAGGTCGATTTCCACGACAGCAAACAGGCTGATCTGGGGTGTCCCGCGGGGTGGCCGTCCATTCCGATTTCGCCGAACAGTCTGCCAAATTGGCAAGTCGCTGGCAGTGATCTGGGGACCTTGCCGAGGGGGAGTCTTTCAGTCCCACAGTCAACCTCTGTACCGTGATTGACGTTACACCGACCGAGACCAAACGCCGGGTTGGAAGAAAGCGGGATTTCTGGGTTTCTTTCGATTTCTCTGAGTTGAGCGAATCGGCCGGTTGTATGCGTTCTGGGATTCCGATTCTGATGATTTTGGGGTCTCAATCATTTTTTGGATTGTTAAGTGACGAGGGTTGTGGTGTTGAGAGTTCGGGAGGCCGTTCGTGGAACTCGTGGAAAGTCATGTGCAGTGAGATCTTTTGAGCTGTCGGATGCGCCCAGCACGCAGGTGTCTCTGATCGCATCGCTGGGGAGTGAAAGCCTCCCCCAGGAGGCGTGGAGTCGGTTCGTCGAGGTGTACGGCCCCCCCATTCTGGAGTGGTGTCGGAACTGGCGGCTGCAGGATGCCGATGCGCGCGATGTGACGCAGGAGGCGTTACTGCGGCTCGCCCAATACCTGCCTGCCTTCCAATACGATTCCAGGCGTCGCTTTCGGGGCTGGCTGCGAACGGTTGTTCATCACTGCCTGTGTGATTGGATGGACGAGCAGCGGCGGGAAGCTTTGGGGACGGGCGAGACCACTGTGTTCAACCTGCTGCAGAGTCTCCCGGCTCGAGAGGCGTTGGTGGAGCGGTTGGAGCAGCAATTCGACCGGGAATTGCTCGAGCGGGCGATGATTCGGGTCCGGGACCGGGTTGAGCCTCTCACCTGGCAGGTGTTTGAGTTGCTGGCGGTCGAGCAATTGTCGGGAGAGGAGGTGGCCCGGAGAACTGGCATGAAGGTGGCCAGTGCCTTTGCGTCGCGCAGCAAGGT
>CAIOTJ010000507.1 GCA_903861195.1 uncultured Planctomycetaceae bacterium
GAAGCATGTCGTGTTCGCCGCGGATGAATTCGGCGTCGGTCGAGACTTTATCGAACATGGTGTCCGGAAGCAGGCAGCAGGGAACGCCCGTCCCCCAGGGCCATCGCCCCGGGAGGATCGGGAACCAAGCCCCACAGGATAGCGATTTCGCCGGACGGGGGCGATTGACGGGCGACGGCCTGCGGCCGGGAGGGGGGAACAGGAGACAGGGGAGCCGGGGCGACGGCTGTTTGACCGGGCACCGCAGGGGCTGATGCCCAGGAGTTGGAGAACAACCGGCCGGGTTGCTCGGTGACCCCGAGAGATCCAGCGTCCCACACCACGCCACCCGTCCGCCTCCGTCGCTCACAGACCGACATCCTCCACCAATCGATCGGCTGTCGGGTCCGCTAACAGCCCGGTTGCGGCTTCCATGGAGACGGCCCACCCGCTGACAGCACCCGCACGGAACTCTCCAGCCCAACTCCGTTCACGGAGCCTCGCTCCGACGCTTGGCCGCGACACTGGCCCGGATGGCAGCGAGAGAATGTGCACTCACTGAGATTGTCCGCGAGGCCACCGAGCCATGGTCGCGGCGGCGATTTGCGCGTCGGCAAGACCCCAACCGGCTCGCCGTCGACTTCGGCCCGCTCCAGGTCGACAACGTCCCCGGGACGGAGATGCAACTCACCGCAGACCTCGACAGGAATGGTCGCCCTTTGCTTGCGGGTGATCCGAAGGGAAGGCATCATGCAGGGCTTTTACGGGCCATCCCCTGGGCAGTCAAAACGGCCGACAAGGCTGCGAGGCGACGCCCAAAGGGGTCAGGTCCATATATTGCCCCAAGCACTTTCCGCTGATAGACTTCCCACACGATGCCTCGCACAGCCAGAGACACTCACGGCGGAACACGGGATTCCGTGAGCATCCGCACAGAGTGCCACAGAGGTTGGCGGCCGACATCGAGCAAGGTGTAGCAGCTCGTCATCCTGCCTCAGGAACACCACCCCATGTCCAACAATTGGGACCTCTATTTCACAAACGTCAAGGATGAAGTTGCCGCAATCCTCTTTGATGTTGGCATCCGCGAAATGGCCCCCAGCGCAGACAACCCATGGTTGCTCTGGGTTTGGGTCGACTTCAATCAACCTCGCGAAGACGGGCTGCCGAGTTCGCAAGAAGCCGATCTGCTGTCACAAATTGAGGATTCGCTCATGGATGCTGTCGGCCGTGCCGTCCACGGTTTCCTGGCGGGCCGCATCACGACGAATGGTCGTCGCGAATTCTACTTCTACGCTCCGGAATTCGCTGGTTTCAGCGATGCCGTTGCCCGCGGCATGGAGCATTTCGCCGAATACAAGTGGGATGCAGACTCCAAGCACGATCCGGAATGGACTCACTACCTTGAGAACCTGTATCCAACAGCACGAGAATGGCAGCAAATCAAGAATCGGCACGTGATTGAACAACTCCAGAAGCACGGAGATTCGCTCCAAAAGAAACGCCCGGTTTTCCACTGGGCGTATTTTTCCAGCGAAGCGTCAAGGAGTCAGTTTGCAGCCGAAATCAAGAGCCGCGGCTATGCCGTGACGGACGAAAGTGCCGTTGCCGACGCAAACTCTCCCTTTCCATGGAGCGTCAGTTTCGAACGCGTTGACAATGTCGATTGGAATTCGATCAACGAGGTGACGATCGAATTGCTCGAATTGGCCAATTCACTTGCCGGTGACTATGACGGTTGGGAGACTTCCGTGGAAACCGGCGAGTAACCAGAGTGTGCGCCATGCCTGTCATGCGTTCGCAATCGGCTGCATGGATTCCGGGGATGCTCTCAGGGGACGGGTCCATAGATTTGTTTGACATATTTGGACCCGACCCTTTTCGTTCGTGAATCGATTTGACGGAGATTCCAGACTGCCGTATTGTGGAACCTTCTGTCGGGTCTGGGGAAGGCTCCAACACACGGGGTTCCCCGACAGATCTGGGGTCACACTGCTTCGATTGCAACAACAGCGATTCGAGCCGATTGTCGGCCCCCCCCTTGGCCCCCCCCCCCCCTTGGCCCCCCCCCACCCCCCGTCCCTCGTTCCGTTCACTTCTCCTGGAAAAGCAGCATGGCCGGTTTTGAAGAGACGTTCTTACGGGTTACCTCCGGTTTGATGATCATGCTCCCTCTGGCGGTCATGCTTTGGGGCGTGCTGTGTTTGATCAGTCGGGTGGTGACCGGTCCCCCTGCGCAACCGAAGTATCCCCGGGGCTCGTTCCCGAAGGCGTGCGGCATGATGAGCATCGCCCTGCTGATTGGCTATGGCGTGGGCTGTGCATGCAGTCCAGCGGTGGCCGAGGCGGCAGCGGGCTATCCCACGCCGTCCGCCGGGGCCATATTCATTGGCTTCTGCGCCTTTCTGGCTTCACTGACGCTGCTGCTCCGGGTGGCGCTGCCCTCATCTCTGGGGCACTCCCTGGTGGTGACCGTGGGACTCTTTGCCTGCCTGATCGCCCTCGCAATCTTGTTTCCGTTCGCCTTCTGGTTGACCCGATGACCACAAAAGGGGTCAGGTCCATATCTTGACCCGGGTGTTTACCGCCAATAGACTGGGTCTATCATGCCACGCACAGCCCGAGTCACTCCCGGCGGAATGGTGTTCCATGTTCTCAATCGAGGCGTGGGCCGGCAGAAGCTGTTCACCAAGCCGGCCGATTACGAAGCGTTCGAGGAGATCATTGCCGAGACGCTGGAAAAACGTCCCATCCGCATTTGTGCCTACTGCCTGATGCCGAGCCACTGGCATTTCGTGCTGTGGCCCGAGCAAGACGACGACCTGGCCCTCTTCCTGCAGCGGCTGACGGTCACACACGTGACCCGCTGGCAAAAGAACCGCAAGCGGGTCGGCGAGGGGCACGTCTACCAGGGGCGGTTCAAGTCGTTCCCCGTCGAGACCGACGACCATTTCTACCAGGTCGTCCGGTATGTCGAACGCAACGCGCTGCGGGCCGGTTTGTGCCGGAAGGCGGAAGACTGGCGCTGGGGCAGCGCCTGGCGACGCATTCACGGCACTGCCGAGGAGCGCCAACTGCTGAGCGCCTGGCCGCTCCCCCGCCCGCGCCAGTGGGCCGAGCACGTCAACCGTCCACAAACCAACGCCGAAGTCAAAGCCATCCGGCACTGCGTGGTCCGCGGGCAACCGCTGGGATCGGCACCGTGGATTGCCGAAACCGCTCTGGAACTCGGCCTGCAATCCACCCTGCGTCCCCGCGGCCGGCCGCGGAAGCCGGATTCTGAGTCGGGTGCTGGTTGATGGGACCGGCCTCCTTTTTGGATTGACCGGAATACCAATGAAGCCGTTGCCGCGCGACATCTGGGAACGTAACCAAATCGACCCGACCGCGATCCCAGATACCGTCCTGTATTCGCGATTGGCCGACACGATCGAGTGGTGCCGTCGCATTCTCGATGACCAAACAATTGGTCCGTCGATGAGAACACACATGATCGCACCGCGCATTTTTCATGATGGACGCGATGATGTTGTGTGCGATGTCGGTTCATCTCGCCATTGGCAAATCCGGGCGACCACAACCATTCCCGCGATCTCGATGCCGAACCTCAACGGCGGGCGTCTGCTGTGCTATTTTCCCGATGATACTCTGAGCGATGGTGCCGCAGAACATGTATCTGACGGATTTTTTGACTACTTTAACACTCCTCCGTGGGACACTTGGGTGGGCTACTTTGAAGATCGAGAGACGCGCTACGACAACTATCTGTTGTCGTACGTGCCAGAGCGATTGGTCGCGCTTGCCGAAGGGGGTATTCTGGTGAACCCCGAACGATGCATCCTGTGGCTTGAGGATACGAACGTGAAACTGAAGTCCCGCTTTCTCTCTTCATAGGGCAAGTGTCGCTTTATCAAAGGGCTTTATCAAAGGGGACAGGTCCATTTATGAATCCCGGATGAAGTTGCTGATGGCAGACCACGGTTTTTTTGCACTATCACCCGAGCAGGATGGTGATGTGAGGGTAGTCCTGTAACGGCCGACCGCGATCCAGGTGACGTGCAGGCAGTCGACCCACCACGACCAAAGCATGGGCACGACGTGAACCTCAGAATGAAGTTCCCAGCCATGCCTACCTGGTCCTATCGACCGAATTGTCCCGGCGGCCCTTTGACAGAACTGCCGTCTTCGAGTGGAGACGGTTGGGGTGCCCAGCCCAGCGGAACGCTGCCAGGCTGATCCAGGACCAGCGGCTCCCGGAGCGTTGTTTCCAACCGGGAATGTGGTGTGTGGCCGGACGGCAAGCCCCCTCTTCCGGCCTGCGGCCGCCTTCTCCCCCTCGGGGAAGAAGGATCCGATCCAAGCCTGCCTACTTAGCTCGGGGACGCATTTCCACCAAACCAGCCGCAGCGGCGGCTCAAACCGCGTTTCTGCCTTACCAGCGAGCCTCGGGTCGCAGGACCCCTTATCCATTTCGCATGAAAATGTTTCGGTGAACGCGTGCGGCGCGGTATGATTCTCAAACATCGGCTCAGACTTGCATACTGCTCCAACACCATGCGGCGACCATGAGCTTGTTCCCGGACCGCCATCTCAAGTTTCCCGCCGGGCTCTGGCTGGGGGTGCTGGCAGCACTCGGATCGGTCTGCCGCGCGGCTGAAGAATCGCCCGTCGCGCCCGTTCCCTCCGCCCGGCGTTGGGGGGTGATCCTGCAGGGACACCCCGGCGACGCCGCTCATGCCCGCCAGTTTCGCAAAGTCACCGCCGAACTCCGGACCTGGCTGGTCGGGCCGTTGGAGTTTCCCCCGGCACAGGTGGTCTCGCTTCCCGAGTCTCGCGCCGTCGAGGCCGAACAGGCTCCTCCGCTGACCGCCGACCAGATCCGGACCACCCTGGCCCAGTTCGCCGCCCAACTGCAGCCCGATGACTCGCTGTGGGTCTTCACCGTCGGGCATGGCAGCCACGATGGACAGCGGGCCTGGTTCCACGTCGCGGGCCCCGATCCCTCGGATGTCGACCTGGCCGACTGGCTGGGAGCCGTAAAGTGCCGCGAACAGGTCCTCTGGCTGACCCATTCTTCGTCGGGCTGGCTGGTGAAGCCGCTCTCCCGGCCCGGCCGCATTGTGATTGCCGCCACCGCGGCGGATGACGAGCCGAACGAAACCGAGTTTCCCCAGGCGCTCATCAGCGTCATCCGCCAGCCTCCCCCGCAGGCTTCACCCCAGCCCGACGGCGACCGGTTGCGTCCCTGGAATATCGCCGCGCTGTACACGGCTGTCGTGGCCGAGGTCGGCCGACGGTTTCAGTCCGACAATCGCCTGCCCACCGAACATGCCCAACTGGATGACAATGGCGATGGCTTGGGGACGGAAGCCCTGCCTGAAGCCGTTCCTGGCGAACCAACTGCCGGCACGCCGAAAACCGGCGAGCCGACAACTGTCTCCTCGCCGCCAGGGGGCGCACCCCGGCCAGATGGCGAGTTGGCGCGATCGGTGGTCGTTCCCGACCGCCGCCGCACCCCAGCGTACGACCCAGCGTCAGCGACTCCCTCTCGCGACTGAACCGGCCGTTCCCGTCCCCTTTTCGGTCACCAGCATGCCCAACCCCTCCTCCAGGCCCGATCCTCCCCCTTCCCCGGCTGCTTTGGGAACGATCGCCGATGAACAGACCGTCGCCCGGCTGCAGCAGGCTCGCGCCCAGCTCCGCCAGGAAATGGCCAAGGTGGTCGTCGGCCAGGATGAGGTGATCGAGTCGCTGCTGATCACGCTCTTGTGCCGGGGACATGCCCTGATGGTCGGCGTTCCCGGTCTCGGCAAGACGCTGATGGCCCGAGCGCTGGCGCGGTCGCTGCAGATGGAGTACCGCCGCATCCAGTTCACCCCCGACCTGATGCCGTCCGACATCACCGGGACCGACGTACTGATGGAAGACTCCGACTCCGGTCGACGCCGGCTGGAGTTTCTGCGCGGTCCCCTGTTCACGAACTTTCTGCTGGCGGACGAAATCAACCGGGCTCCCCCCAAAACCCAGGCGGCCCTGCTGCAGGCAATGCAGGAACTGGAAGTGACCGTCGGCCGGCAGACCTACCCGCTCGCCCCCCCGTTCTTCGTGGTCGCCACGCAAAATCCTGTCGAGCAGGAAGGGACCTATCCGCTGCCCGAGGCGCAGCTCGACCGGTTCATGCTGAACATTCCCGTCTCGTATCCCACGCCGGCCGAAGAAGCCCAGATTGTCAAAACGACCACGACGAATGCCGAGATCTCCCTCGAACCGATCCTGACCGCCGACGAGGTCCTGAAGCTGCAGACGCTGGTCCGCGGGGTTCCCGTGGCGAACGACGTGGTGGACTATGCCGTCGCCCTCGTCGGCTACTCGCGCCCCGAGACGTTCATCCAGGCCAATCCGCAGATCCACCGCTTCATCCGCTACGGCGGCAGTCCCCGGGCGTCACAGTACCTCGTGCTGGGAGCCAAGGCCCGGGCCCTGCTGCGGGGGCGGTTTCATGTCGACTTTGAAGATGTGCAGGCGCTGGCGGTTCCCGTGCTGCGGCACCGCCTGGTGCTGAACTTCCAGGCCCGCGCCGACGGTCTCGATACCGACGAAATCATCCGCCGCATCGTCGCGCAGGTGCGTCCGAAATGAGTCCGCGCGCCTCGGTCACCCTGCGCGAACTGGCGGCCCCCGAACTGCTGGCCTCGGTCGACGATCTCGACCTCGTCGCCCGCTGGGTGGTGGAGGGGTTCATGCATGGCCAGCACCGCAGCCCCTATGTGGGCTTCTCGGTCGACTTCGCCGCGCATCGCGAATACATCCCCGGAGACGACCTGCGGCACCTCAACTGGAAGCTGTTCGCCCGCCAAGACCGGCTGTACATCAAGCAGTACGATGCCGAGACGAACGTCGATCTGCACCTCGTGGTCGACATCTCGGGTTCGATGACGGTGGGCGAGGGGGCCGCCTCGAAGCTGCGGTACGCCTCGCTACTGGCCGCCAGCCTGACCCACCTGGCCGCCCACCAGCGCGATGCCGTGGGACTGACCCTGTTCGCCGACCAGATCGTCGAACACCACCACGCCCGGGGCAGTCTCGATCACCGGCTCAGCCTGCTGGCGGCGCTGGCGCGGGTCCGTAAGCATCCGCGGGCCGATTCGGTCCGGGCGCTGCATGAGGCGGCCGAGCTGCTCCCCCGCCGGGGACTGGTGGTGTTGATCTCGGATCTGTACCACGACCCGGCCGAACTGCTGGCGGCACTCGATCACTTCCGGCACTTTGGTCACGACCTGCTGGTGCTGCAGGTGCTCAGTCCACTCGAACGGCGGATGCCCACCGAAGGCGCGGTGAAGCTGCGCGATGCCGAGACGGGGGAAGTGGTCGAGACCCTGGCCCACGAAATCCGGGAGGGGTACACCCGGGCGGTCGATGCCTGGCTGGCCGACCTGGGCCGGGGCTGTGCCGCCCGGGGCATCGACCATCGCCAGTTCACCACCGACGAGCCCCTCGACCGGGCCCTGGCCGACTACTGTCTGAAGCGGTCGCAACTGTTCTGAATCTCCCGGCCTGTTTGTCTTTCCACGCGGCTTCACCATGCTCGGCCTCAGCCTGATTCATGCCGGTTTTCTGGCCGCGGGGTTGGCGGTGGCGATTCCCATCGTCATCCACCTGCTGTTCCGGCAGCGGTCGCGGATCGAGCCGATCGGTTCACTGCGGTTCCTGCGACAGATTGTGAAGGAACACCAGCGGCGGCGGCGGGTACGGCAGTGGCTGCTGCTGGCGCTGCGCATGCTGGCGATCGCGCTGTTGGTGCTGTTGTTCGCCCGGCCCTATTGGAATGATGCCGCCCGCCAGGGACTCCAACAGGAAGTCGTGCTCTTGATCGACCGCTCGGCCAGCCTGCAGACGCACGAGTCGGGTTCCACAAGGCTGTTCGAACAGGGAGTGGCCAAGGCCCGGGAGGAGTTCAAACGCATCGATGCAAACGCGATTGTGCATGTCGCTTTCTGCGATTCCACCGCGGTCAACGAAGTGTCGGTCGAGGAACTGGACCGGGTCCGGGTCTCTCATGCGGCGACCGATTACGGCCTGGCGCTCGACTGGGCCGGTGATCTGCTGGCGAATTCGTCCCGTACCCAACGCCAGATTGTGTTCTACACCGATCTGCAGCGGTCGGGCCTGCCGCGCGGCCGGGCGACACCGCTCCCCGCAGGAGTCGATCTGCTCGTCAAACCTCTGGGCGGGGGCATTGTCCACAATCTTACCGTGGAGTTGGCCGAGGCGCTCCATACCGAGCTGCGTCCCGATCGCGAAGTGGTGGTGCGGGCCGTCCTCCGCAATCATGGACCGGCCCCGCTGCGACAAGTCCCCGTGGAGTGCGAATTGAACACGCCGCAGGGTCCCGTCGCCCGGCGATCTCTGGTCGACATCCCCCTCCAGGGTCGGGAGGAGGTCGAGTTCCCCTTCCGCCTGACGGACGACGCCACCTACTGGGGAGAGGTGCGCGTCATGCAAGACGATGCGTTTGCGACCGACAACCGCCGGTTCCTCGCTTTTGAAGCCCGCCACCCAGAGCGGGTGCTGTTGGTGGATGGGCAGGAGGGACGGTCGGTCTTCACCAATGAGACCTACTTTCTTGAAACCGCCCTGCGGCTCACGACCGACGAGACCGAAGGCCGGCTGCGATCGTTCGAACCCGATCGCATGGTCTGGGAATCGGGCGAGGGCTTTCCCAGTCTCGCCGGCTTTCGCGTCGTCGTGCTGGCCAACCTGCGCCGGCTGAGTGCCAAGGACGGAGACCGGCTGCGCGAGTTTGTCGAGCAAGGGGGAAAACTGCTGATCTTCGCTGGCGACCAAACCACCCGCGAGACCCTCGAGCCGCTGCACTCGCGCCAACTGCTGCCCGGCCGGGCGGCCCCCCGCTCCACCGCCGGTCCCCTGCGGATCGATGCCTGGGACGAGTCGCACCCCGCCTTCGCCCCGTTTCGTGATCCGCAGCAGGGCGACCTGCGGCGGATCGTGCTCGACAGGGCCCTGCTCCTCGAGGAACTCGTCGAGGAGGCCCGGCCGTTGCTCTCTTCGCAGGGACGTGTGGTGTGTGCCGAGCGGCCCGTGGGACAGGGCTCGTGTCTTTACCTGGGGACCACGGCCGATCGCGATTGGACCGACCTCCCGCGAACGCGGCTGTTCGTGCCGCTGATGCGCCAACTACTGGCCCACCTGACCGATCAACTCGAAACCCAACACCAAATTCTGTACCGGGACATCGGCCATTCCAGCGAAGAGCCAGGGGTGAAACTGGTGGACGAGCAGTGGCAGGTCACCAATCTCGACCCGCGTGAGGGAGACCCCCGGCGGGTCGAGCTCGACGAATTCCACCGGCTGTTTGGAGCCGGGAATTCGGGGGGAGAAGACCGCGAGCTGGCCGCCGCGTGGGCCAAAATTCTTCCCGCCGATCGCCAGCGCCCTGAAGAACTCTGGACGGTTCTGGCCTGGATCTTGTGGGTGGTCCTGGCGGCCGAACTGCTGTTGTCGTCCCGGGTCCATGCCTGAGCCTGCCGATTCAACCGCTGGGGACGCACCGTGTTCAAACAACGTTCCGTGATTCTCTGCGAGCCCAGCCGGCAATTCCCCCGGGCGGCGCTTCCACCGGATTTGGTTCCCATGGCGGTTGTTCCATTGATGTCTGTGGCACCCGTCCGGGCGAGGGGGCCACATCAGGTCCATACTGATTGTTTCGTTGGGCGGCCATCCGATACCATCAGTTGACGTTTCACTGCAGATTTTTTGTGAGGTGGATCAACCATGTCGGCTTCCTCCCCCGTAGTCACTGGATCGACTGAGCACTCGACCAAGCCGTTGATCCGAGCGGTGACCGAGCGTCTGCAGCAAACCCGCGAGCGGGTGCTGCGCATCCGCCGGATGACCGCGCTGGGCCTGGCGGCGATGCTGGCCATCGCAGTGCTGGCCAGCCTGGCCTGGGGCGATTACGTGCTCGAATTGCCGTTCGGCGTGCGAGCTGGGGCGTTGGCCGCACTGCTGGCCGCGCTGGGTGGCAGCCTGTGGTGGTTCCGTTCGCGATCGCTGGCCTTACTGACCCTGGCCCGGACGGCGGTCGAGACCGAATCGCACATCGGAGAATTCGGGCAGCGGCTGCGGACGACTCTCGATTACGACCAACGGCAGTCGGAACCGGCGGCCGCCTCACCCCGGCTGCTGGCGGCCCTGCAGCAAGAGACCGCCGACGTCGCCGCGCGGGTCGACTGGGAAGCCGCGGTCGACGACCGGCCGGCGCTGCTGGGCCTGGGAGGGGCCGCTCTGGCCTTGCTCGCCTGGGGCCTTCCGCTGGCCCTCGTCCCCGAGTACCGCACCGCCACCGCCCGCACCCTGCTCTGGCCCTCCGAATACTCGCACGTCGACTTCTTGCCCCGCGAACAGACTGTCTCCTTGGGTGCCGCGGCGAACCTCGAGATCACCATCTCCGGCCGCCCCCTCCGCTCGGGTCTGGTCCGCCATCGGCCGGTGGGGAAGGGACTGGACTGGACCAGCATCGATCTGGCCGATCTGGCGGCGAATCCTCCGGAGGAGTCCCTGGAATCGGCACCGGCTGGAAATGCGCAGACAGCCCCCGCCATCGCCTTGACGGGTACCTTGACAGCCCGTTTCGAGCAGTTGGAACACGATCTCGAAATCGAGGTGCTCGCCGGCCCCCGCGAGTTGCCCCGCGGTCGGATCACCGTGCTGCAGCCGCTCAAGCTCGAACGGGCCACGGCCCAGATTTCCCCCCCC
>CAIOTJ010000508.1 GCA_903861195.1 uncultured Planctomycetaceae bacterium
CGCGGGCAGAGTACCTTCATGGTCGAGATGACCGAGACCGCCCGCATCCTGCACGGCGCGACGCCGCGCAGCCTGGTGGTGCTCGATGAAATCGGGCGGGGGACCAGCACCTACGATGGGATCTCGCTGGCGTGGGCGGTGACGGAATACCTGCACGACACGGCTCAAAGCCGGACCCTCTTCGCGACCCACTACCACGAGTTGACCGAACTGGCCCAGTCGCTGGCCGAGGTCCGCAACTGGAATGTGGCGGTCCGCGAGCAGGGGGATGGGGTCGCCTTCCTGCACAAGATCGTGCCGGGGGCGGCCAACAAAAGTTATGGGATCCACGTCGCCCGGCTGGCTGGCATTCCCCCCCGGGTCATCGAGCGGGCCCGCGTGATCTTGAATACCCTGGAGGCTGAGCATCACGATGCCGCGGGCCGGCCCAACGTTCCCCCCCGCGAACCCCCGCCGCCGCCCCGCCGGGAACGCCAGCTACAGCTCTTCAAAGTGGTCGAACATCCCGTGCTGGAGACGCTGCGGGGGATCAATCCGCGGCAGCTCTCGCCCGAGGCGGCCCTGGAACAGCTCGCGGCCATCTGCCGGGAATTGAAAGAGAACCCTTGACCGGTTTGGCCAGGCGGGGGCGGTGCGAGGCTCCCGCAACCGAGCCTGGCCGCAGATCGTTCCGCCTCACGCCCATCAGGGAGGATCGTAACCGCCAGGATGGAACGGGTGGCAGCGGGCGATCCGTTTGAGTCCCCGCCACAGCCCCCGCCAGGCTCCGTCCTGTTGCACACAGGCGATGAAGTAGTGGCTGCACGAGGGTTCAAACCGGCAGCTGCGACCGATGAGCGGACTGAGTGTGAATTGATAGACCCGCACCAGTCCGATCAACAGGCTGGCCGGTAGCTGGCGCAGCCACGCCCACGCCGGCAGCCCGAAAAAGTACCCAGCCATCAGCGGGACTTCCCACGTTTTTTCGGCTTGGGGATCACCGGGGTCTCGACCGGTCCTTTTTTGCGGGCCCGGCGGGCGGCATCGCGCGCCAGTTGGGGCAGGCTGGCCCGCAGTTCGGCCACGGTCAGTTCTTTGGCGTCCTGCGGAACGAGCACAAAATCGCAGTCGGGGGGCCAGTCGGACTGGGTCTGACGGAAGGCCTCCCGCAGCAACCTGCGGATGCGGCTGCGGACCACCGAGCCGCCATGCTTGCGTCCCACGCTCAGGCCGATGCGGGGCCCCTGTTCCGACAACGCGGCAAACACCAGCATCTGGGTGTTCCGGGCGGTGCAGCGCTGGGCATAAACCCGGTCGAACTCGGCCGGACGCCGCAGGTGCCTGGGTTTGGGAAAACGGGCGTCTGCCATCCCTTGTCAGTCCTCGGACGGGGGAGGCGAGACGTCCGGAGGTTCCAGCTTTTTCCGCAGGAACCAGTCGGGATCCTGCGGGGGAATCTCGGGCAATGGCTGACGAACCAGCCGCCGGGCCCGGCTCCCCAACAACAGCACCGTCGCCAACAGCAGCACCCCCAGCGTTACAATTCCCATCAGCAACAAAAACGCTGCCGTCGCAATGCGGCTTGATCGCTCGTCAGCCTGCCCGGAAGCGGAAAGCGGGTTCGCGGGCAGAACCTCGATGTCGGGTTGGACCGGCTGTTCCGCCTCTGCCGTGGGCTGGGGACCTGATTGCTGGGCGTGCAGTCGCGAGCGGGATTCCACCCCCGACATCGCCAGGGTGACCACGCTGGTTTCCAGCACCGCGCGGCGACTTACCATAGTCCGCTCCGGGGATTGAATGGAGCTTCCTCACCCAGTTGCTTCAACAGCTCCTGGGCCTTGGAAGAGAGGGTGGGGGGCAGCACGATCTTGATGGTGGCGTACAGATCACCGCGGGTCTTCGTGGCGTGGAACAGCACCCCTTTC
>CAIOTJ010000509.1 GCA_903861195.1 uncultured Planctomycetaceae bacterium
CCTGGTGATGATCAGCCACATCGATGACGATCACATCCAGGGAATGCTCGACCTGTTCAAGAGCCTGGCTGACGCCAAACGAGAAGGACGGCTGGTTTCCCTCAAGATCAACAGTCTGTGGCACAATTCGTTCGCCCGGCTGCTCCAGCAGGAGGCGGGACTGGTCGAGAAGACCACGGCCGCCGCGTATGGTGTGGCCTCACTCGGTCAGATCGCGAAAGTCGAGGGGCTGAGCCACGACGTCGGCAAGGTGCTGGCCAGTGTGCCGCAGGGAGCAACGCTGGAAAACTACGCCAGCCAACTGCGCATTTCGAACAAGCAATCGCCCGACGGCCTGATCACCGCCGCCAAACCGTTCACACCGCTGCAGATTGGCCCACTGAAAGTCACCATCCTGGGACCGCAGCAGAAGGAAATCGACAAGCTGCGCAAGGAATTCGAGAAGTGGATCAAGAACCAGGCCAAGCTGAAGGCGGGGGCCGCCCTCGCCGCGTACGACGATGATTCTCCCTTCAATCTCTCAAGCATTGTCGCCCTGGTTGAGGCGGGACCCAAAAAGATCCTGCTGACCGGTGACGCCCGGGGAGACAAGATTCTCGATGGACTCCGGCAGGCGGGCCTGCTGAAGAAGGGACAGACGCTGCATGTCGATATTCTCAAAGCTCCGCATCACGGCAGCGACCGCAACATCCAGCCCGATTTCTTCGAGAGCATCACTGCCAACCACTACGTCTTCTCGGGAGATGGAGAACATGGCAACCCCGAGCGGGCAACGCTCGAAATGCTTGACCAGATCGGGGGGGACCGGGACTTCCAGGTGCACCTGACCTATCCCATCGAAGAGATCGACGCGGAACGAGAAAAAGACAACATCAAGCAACGGAAGAAAAAAAGCAGCAAGACCCCCGTCTGGTCCGCTGCGAAACACAGCCTCGCCGCGTTTCTGAAAAAGACCCCACGGTTTGCGAAGAAACTGCGGATTGCTCCCCAGAATGGCCAACCGCATGTGATTGATTTGGGAGATGAGCCGCTGGGGTTTTGAGCAAGTCCCGCCGGGAACCGATTCGCTCCCAAAAGCGAAGGCCCCAATGGCAGGGATCTGGGGATGAGATCCCCAACCGCTCCCCTCAGCAGCGCACGCCCCCCCCCCCCCCGATATGTCCCGGCACCGACGGGCACCGTGCATGCCGACCATTTGTCAGCCTCGCGTCCACCGGCGAAGATGTTCTGGGTAGGGATCGTCATCGCCGTGCTCCGGGATTGTGCGGACGGGACTGACGAACCGGGTTTGGGAAGGTGCGTGATGTCTGGTGCGGAATCTGACGCGGGAATGCAGCCTTCCACAGGGGCTACAGGCGGTGGGGGGCGGCTGGCGGGATTGCGGCTGTGTTCGTTCGAGAGCCGCAAGCAGGCCGAGATGCAGTCGCTGATCGGACGCCTGGGGGGACACGCCGTCGTGGCCCCATCGATGCGTGAGATCCCGCTTGAGCAGAACGCGGCCGCGCTCGAGTTTGGCGACCGGCTGCGGACGGGGGGGGTGGATGTGATGGTGTTTCTGACAGGCGTCGGCGCGCGGGCCCTGGCCGAGGTGTTGGCGCTGCAGATGACCCTGCCCCAGTTGGTCGAAACGCTGCGCGACTGCGTGGTGGTGGTGCGGGGGCCGAAGCCGGCGGTGGTGATGCGTGAGTGGGGAGTGCGAATCGACGTGCAGGTTCCCGAGCCGAATACCTGGCGGGAACTGCTGGACGCGATCGCCCGGCACGGCTCGGTCGCGGGGCGGGTGGTGGCGGTCCAGGAATACGGCATCCCCAATCCGGACCTGTACCAGGGACTGCAGGAATTGGGGGCGCAGGTGTTGCCGGTGCCGGTCTATCGCTGGGAACTTCCGGAAGACACCCAGCCGCTACGGAAGGCCATCCGGGGAATTGTGGCGGGTGACTACGACGTGTTGCTGTTCACCAGCGCTCAGCAGTGGCGGCATGTGGAACAGGTGGCCCGGGAAGAGGTGGGTGACGAGGTCTTCCTGGCCGCCGCCCGGAAATGTGTGATCGCGAGCATCGGCCCGACCGCCAGCGAGACGCTGTTGGCCGCCGGTCTGCCCGCCGATATCGAACCGGCCCATCCCAAGATGGGACACCTGGTGGTGGCGGTGGCCGATCAGGCGCGCGGTTTGGTGGCGGAGAAACGTGCATGAGGCGTGGACCGTGGACCGTGGGTGTTGGTATGGTCCAACACGGCGAATGGGGAGCCGTGGGTGGGCGGGACTACGAGTGGAGTTGGCCTCGGCCCTGGGCTTCGAAGGCGTTGCGGTAGTGGGTGATCTGGGGGGGAGACTGGGGGTCGGGCCAGACGATTCCCACAACATCGAAGCGGGCGGGGTGTTCAAGCAGCCGGTGGGCCTTGAGGAACGCCAGGGCGAGGCGAGTGAGCTGCCGTTGCTTCGCCGTGTCGACCGCCTCGGCGGGGAGACCAGTACCCGTCCCCCGGCGGGTCTTGACCTCCACGAAGACCACCGTGTTTCCCTCGCGGCAGATGAGGTCGATTTCCCCCTGGGGGGTGCGGTGCCGACGGAGGAGGACTTTCATCCCTGCCCGGCGGAGGTAACGGGCGGCCACGCGTTCCCCGGCATCCCCCAGCCAGAGGTTCAACCAGCGGGTCTGAGGACCGGCGGGAGCCGCCCGGGCGATCAGGTCGCAAAACCAATCCCAGGGGCGTTCCCACCAGGCGGCCGACATGCGGGGCTCGTACGAAGGAGAGGCTGAGGGGGAGTCAGCAGGTTGAACAGCGGGAGGATGGCCAATGGCCAGAGTGCGGTGAGGGATGCAAGAAAAACGCCGTTGGTCCGACGATTTAAAGACGGACCACGGCGTTCAGCAATTCCCAGCAAACCGCCGGAGAGGGCGGAGAACGGGGTTCCCCGGTTGATGGCCAAGGTGCCATCCCAGCGGATTAGTCTTTCTTGGGGCGGCGTTCTTTCAGGCGGGTGGCCTTGCCCACGCGGTCGCGGAGATAGAAGAGCTTCGCGCGACGGACAAGACCGTGCCGCAGCACTTCGAGCTTGGCGATCTTGGGGGAATTGACAGGGAATGAGCGTTCGACCCCTTCGCCGGCGACAATGCGGCGGACGGTGAACATCTCGCGGGTCCCGGCACCGCGGCGAGCGATGACCACACCGCTGAAAATCTGGATCCGTTCCTTGTCACCCTCTTCGAGAATGCGGGTGTGGACGTTGACGGTGTCGCCGATTTCGAACTTCAGGGGGTTTTCCCGCAGGCTCGAGGCCTCGACCTTCTTGAGCAGTTCAACCTGACGCAGAGACATGGGCCCGGATCCTTTCTGGGATACAGGAGGTGTGTGGGTGAAGAGTGTGGGAGGCGGATCAGCCGGGGTTTGCAACCCGGGAACCGTCCCCCGATTCCGACGGGCCACCCGGGGGAGGTGGCACCAGACCCGACAGCGTGCGGGGAGCTGTCGGAGAAGCCGAATCGCCTCCGCGACGTTCGCGGGTCCGCTCGAGGCTGGCGGCTTCGCGCCAACGGGCGATCTCGACATGGTTTCCATTCAGCAGCACCCCGGGAACGGACATCCCGTGGTACTCGCGAGGCCGGGTGTACTGGGGATATTCCAGCCGTCCCGACTCCGCGAACGACTCGTACCGGCTGCTGGTCTCATCACCCAGCACACCTGGCACCAATCGAATCAAGGTCTCGATGAGCACCATGGCGGGGACCTCCCCCCCATTGGTGATGTAGTCTCCGATCGAGATTTCCAGCGGGGCCAGGCCCAGCCGGATCCGTTCATCAAATCCTTCGTAGCGTCCACACAGCAGCAGCAACCGGGGTTCACACGCCAGGGATTCCACCAGTCGTTGGTCCAGGGTGCGGCCCGCGGGGGTCAACATGATCAACCGCCCGGGCTGCGGAGCCTGCCGCTGCACGAACTCCACGCAATCAAACACCGGTTCGCACCGGATCAGCATTCCCGGCCCGCCGCCGTAAGGCTTGTCATCCACCGACTGATGCTTGTCGGTCGCCCAGTCGCGGAAGTTCCACCGCTGGATCTCGACCAGGTTCCGGTCGAGCGCCTTCTTCAGCAGGCTTTGCTGGAGATAGCTCTCGAACAGGTCGGGGAAGAGAGTCAGCAGGTCGAACCGCATGGGGTCCTCCACACCGGCGGGACCGCCGTGGGATCACGGCGGAGGTCGGGTGTCTCGCGAGGCGCGGCTCAGCCTTCGGCGGGGGTCTCGGCGGGAGCGTCACCACCTGCGGGAGCCTCCTCGGCGACCGGCAGCGGCTTGGGAGCCACCCGCTCGGGGGCTGCCTTGGCAACCCCAAAGTCATTCGCCTTGATCTTCTTGATGAGCGTGGCGACCCGGTCACTGGGGAGAGCCCCCTTCGAGATCCAGAAATCGACCCGCTCCATGTCGAGCTTTACGCGGGCCGCCTTGTCGCGGATGGTGGGATCGTAGGTTCCCACCTCCTCGATCGGCAGACCGTCGCGGGCCTTCTGGCGATCAATCACGCAAATCCGAAAAAACGGGCGGTGCTTCCGCCCATGCAGACGCATGCGAATCCGAACAGACACGAACAGACACTCCTCAAAATCACAACGAAACAGGTCGACTGGAAATCGGTCTTGCAACCCGCAATCACCGGTGGGTGAACGCGGGTCGCAACAGGTCGGGACTGGGTGCGGAAGGTGGCGACGCCGGCCTGTGCCCATTCGCCCCCCGGCCTTGGTCAGCGGCGGTTTTTCTTCCGCTGCTTCTTCGCTTCCTTCCGCAACTTCTTTTTTTTGTCGCGATCGATCTCGGACCGGACGCTACGCTGCTTGTTGAACTGCAGCTCGGCTCCTGGATCGAACGCTCCCATGCTGGCCATCGTCTGCAGCGACCGCAGGCGGTCGAGATGACTCTGGCCAGCCATGTTCTGCATCAGCTTCTGCGCTTGCGCAAATTCCTTCAGCAGCTTGTTGATCATCGCCGGGTCGGTACCGCTGCCCTGCGCGATCCGCCGCCGCCGGCTGATGTCGATGATCTCGGGGTTGTCCCGCTCCTGGTCCGTCATCGAGCCGATGATCGCCTCGATCTTCCCCAGGTCCTGCTCGGGATCCATGTCGGCTTCGGACATCATGTCGGCGACCCGGCCCATCCCCGGGATCAGCTTCATGATCTGCGAAATCGACCCCAGCTTCTTCACCTGCTGCATCTGGTCGCGGAAGTCAGTCAGCGTGAACCGCCCCTTGCGGAGCTTTTCCTGCTGGGCGGCCATCTGCTCGGCATCGAAGGCCTGCTGCGCCTTTTCGAACAGCGTCAGCACATCTCCCATGCCCAGGATGCGACTGGCCATGCGATCGGGATGGAACAACTCGAGCTTGTCGAGCTGCTCGCCGACCCCAATGTACTTGATCGGAACCCCAGTCACCGATTTCACCGACAGCGCGGCCCCGCCCCGGGCATCGCCGTCGAGCTTGGTGAGAATGACCCCGTTGAGTTCCAGCGAGTCGTGGAAAGCCTTCGCCGAATTGACGGCATCCTGGCCCGTCATCGCGTCGCAGACCAGCAGTACCTGATCGGGACTGAGACTGCGGTCGATCTGCCGCAGCTCCTGCATCAGAGCCTCGTCGACATGCAGCCGCCCCGCCGTGTCGAGGATCACCACATCGATGTTTCCCTGGCGCTTGGCCTGAGCCACACCGTTCTGGCAAACCCTCACAGGATCGGAGTTGGGGGGCTCGCTGTAGACGGGAATCGACAGCTGCTCGCCGATCACCTTCAACTGGTCGATGGCCGCCGGACGCTGCAGGTCGGCCGCAACCAACAGGGGACGCCACCCCTCCGACTCAAGCACCCGAGCCAGCTTGCCGCAGGTGGTGGTTTTGCCACTCCCCTGCAATCCGCACATCATGATGATGCCGACCGACCCCTTCCGCAGTCCCAGCGAATGGTCAACCGGCCCCATCAGCTGGATCAGTTCGCGGTAGACAACCCCCACGAACTGCTCGAAAGGCTTAAGCGATTCCAGCACCTGCTGTCCGACGGCGGCGCGCGCAACCCGCTCGCAAAACTGTTGGGCGACGTCGTAATGAACGTCGCCCTCCAGCAGCGATTGACGTACGGCGGCGAGTGCCTCGCGAATGTTCGACTCGGTCAGTTTCGATTGACCGCGTAGAAAACCGAGAGCACCTTCCAGCCCTTTGGAGATCGTCTCGAACATGATCCGGGGATCCAGGGGTGCGAACGAGAGAGTGTAACACCAATGTGACGGAGGAACAATCCAAGACCATTGGACCGGCAGCCTCACCGTGGGAGGTGGGGTGGTACTGGCAGCACCCGCCAGGGACTGAACCCTCCCATCGACTCGGATGTCTTTTCTCTTGCGTTCGGGCCGCCACCCGGTATACTTCCGGACTTCCGTTGCAGCCGACGGGGCGCCAGGCTAGCGTAGCTCAACGGTAGAGCACCGGTTTTGTAAACCGGTGGTTGTGGGTTCAAATCCCACCGCTAGCTCACGAAGACGGCGACTGCCGCCGCTTCACTCAGAAGCACTGGACAGGCCGAATGGCGGCCCTCGGGACCTACGGGTCCCAGGCAAGCATTTGGTGCTGGAGCGAATGGTGGCAAACCGGATCTGCCGGGTTGGAACGACACTTCTTGGTCTTTTCGATTCGCCGGAGGCAGAGAGCAAGAACCGCCGGATCAGCCACCAATCAGCGACCAATGGGTCAACCACTGTTGGTGCAATGAACACCCGGGAATTCACTGGGTTTCATAGGTTGTTGATCACCGGAACGCGAGTGCGAGGACAAAAGTGGCCAGCCGGCCATGTCCGCTGTGGAGTTGAGTTGACTACCTGAGTTGAACACCTGACTAGACAGGTTGAGTTGAGCGGGGGGGAATTCCAGAGTGGCCAAATGGGCCAGACTGTAAATCTGGTGGCTCTGCCTTCGCAGGTTCGAATCCTGCTTCCCCCATTGCGTTGAGTGCCGGTGTTGAGCGTCGTGTAACGATGCGGCTCGCCGGGAGCCACGAACCCCGCAGGCTGTGCCGTCGGGTTGAGTGAATTGGTGTCGAGTGATTTGCGTCATGGAAATTTCGCTCGACTGATCGGAACAGGACGACTTGACCGAGACACCGAGTTGCCGGAGAAATCGGGCAAGTCGTTGTCGAGGCCGAAAAATGAGTGTGGAGCCGGAGCGAACCAGAGTCGATAGCTCGGGTCGGTTCCGGAGTGTGACGCGGGCGTAGCTCAATGGTAGAGCCCCAGCCTTCCAAGCTGGCCGTGAGGGTTCGATTCCCTTCGCCCGCTCTTCCGTCTTCAGATCCTCTTGGGGAACTGCGGACGGTGAACTGAACAAACAAACACTTCCTTCGGCTGTGTCGAGAGAGTGTGTTTGTTCGCAAGTCGCGAAAAAAGTGCGCGCACGGTTCCTCTGTGGCTGGCAACTCCACTTGCCAGTCGCTATCATGGGAGGCTTCCCATTCGGGAGCGGTACCGTGTGCTGGCTTCTGCTGCTGTAGCTCAGCTGGTAGAGCGCGTCCTTGGTAAGGACGAGGTCACGGGTTCGAATCCCGTCAGCAGCTTTGGCTTCGTGTCGGTGAGACAACCGGTGCGAGGCGGGCGAATGCCGTCCGGATGTGTCGGTTTTCGGGGTGCATTTGCCGTCGTCATGGGTTGCTGGTGGAGGTCGTATTCAGTTACGGCACAGTGTCAGTTACGGCACAGTGTCTGATACGGCACAGTGACGCATACGACACACTGACAGACCTGCGCTGCGGTGCCCACTGGCCCGCTCAGGTGGGTCAATGGACGGCGGTGGGATAGACGGATTCTTGAGGTGGATCGCAAGATCGGCCTGAAGAGTTGCGCCAGTGGCGGAGGGGAGTCTCAGAGAGACGGAAATAGAGTCGCCTGGGCCGGGGAATGGGCTGGTGGGGCGACTCTGGTACTGTTCTTTGGGAAGCCTGTAGAGGGGAGTCTTCCTGTGGAGCTGTTTCTATCAGGCGTCTCCCGGTTGTGGGGCGGTTCCGGATGCCCAGCAAGACCAGAATTCCCGCCGCGGTGGCGGGGTATGACACGATCACTCACCACACTCCCACACCCTAGGGTGTGCGAGGCACGACTACCAGATTGAGCTAGGGAGACGCGATGGCGAAGGGCACATTTGTACGAACCAAGCCGCACGTCAATGTCGGGACGATCGGCCACATTGACCACGGTAAGACCACCCTGACGGCCGCCTTGGTGGCGACGCAGTCGGCGAAGGGCTTCGCTCAGGCTAAGAGCTACGCCGACATTGCCAAGGGGGGTATTACCCGCGACGAGACGAAGACTGTCACGATCGCAGTCAGTCACGTTGAATACGAGACTGAAAAGCGGCACTATGCCCACATCGACTGCCCGGGCCACGCCGACTACATCAAGAACATGATCACCGGCGCCGCCCAGATGGACGGCGCGATTCTGGTGGTTTCGGCTGCTGACGGTCCGATGCCCCAGACTCGCGAGCACATTCTGCTGGCCAAGCAGGTGGACGTGCCGGCCCTGGTGGTGTTTCTGAACAAGTGCGACCTCATCGACGACGAAGAGTTGCTCGAGCTGGTCGAAATGGAAATCCGCGAGTTGCTGACGAAGTACGGCTTCCCTGGCGACGACGTGCCCATCATTCGCGGCAATGCCAAGGCGGCTCTGGAGGGAGCGGGCAAGGATCCGGCGGCGGCACAGTGCATTTGGAATTTGCTCGATGCTCTCGACAGCTACATTCCCGAACCTATCCGACTGAAGGATAAGGAATTCGTGATGGCAGTCGAAGACGTCTTCTCGATCAAGGGCCGAGGGACCGTCGCCACCGGCCGAATTGAACAGGGGATCGTCAAAGTTGGCGACAAGCTTGAGATCGTTGGCCTGAAGCCGACCCGTGACACGGTTTGCACCGGTGTCGAGATGTTCCAGAAGACTCTCGATAGTGGCGAGGCAGGCGACAACGTTGGTTTGCTGTTGCGGGGTGTGGAGCGGACCGACATTGAGCGTGGCCAGGTGTTGTGCAAGGCCGGCGCAATCAAGCCGCACACCAAGTTCCTGGGCGAGGTCTACGTGCTGAGTAAGGAGGAAGGTGGGCGACACACTCCGTTCTTCAGCGGATACCGCCCTCAGTTTTACTTCCGCACAACCGACGTCACTGGCTCAACCAAACTGGTCGGCGCTGCCGAAATGTGCATGCCCGGCGACAATGTCGCGCTGGAGGTCGAGTTGATTCAGCCGATCGCCATGCACGAAGGGAGCCGGTTCGCCATTCGTGAAGGCGGCAAGACCGTCGGGTCAGGCGTTGTAACGAAGGTGTTGGAGTAGTTTGCGGCCGGCCGGTTTGGGTGTGCCACCGTGAGTTGACACCCCGACTGGCGCAATGCCGTAGTTGGGAACCTAGGACTCATTCTGCACATCAGCAACTGCAGCGACTTCCAACCGATCTGTCACGATCACCTCCCGGCGACCTCAGTGAGGCACCCGGGAGGATGGTTTTTCGGGTCAGAGTCCGATCAACGAGTGTGTGGTGGGAACTGTTTCAGTGAACACCGATCGAGTGAACCTGTGAAGGTGTGTGAAAGGGACGTGTGATGGCTCGCGAGTACGTCTGGCTGGAATGCGGTGAATCAGGTCAGCGGAATTACCGGACTCCCAAGGAGACCCGGGGGACTGACCGTCTGGAGTTGAAGAAGTACTGCAAGAAGCTGCGACGGCACGCGAGTCACAAGGAGTCGCGGAAGAAGTAGCCCATCGTCAATGGCGGCGTGGAATTCACGCCGCTGTCGATCTGGCGGGTCTCGCAGCACACAGCCCAGTCGTGGGAGTTGACTGCGGAATCGGTCCGAGAGGTGGATTCGAACGGGCGTAGCTCAATGGCAGAGCATCGGATTCCAAATCCGACGGTTGGGGGTTCGAGTCCCTCCGCCCGTGCTGGCGATGTCAGGGAGACTTATGAAAGCGGGCCGACTGGTGGCAGGTGATGTGATCTCGATCGCGTCATCAGCCAGTCTACCAGGGAGAACTCGGACGAACCGGTGTTGCGATACAGTCCGGTTCGAATCGAGTGTCATCATGCTGTGTTCGGGTTAGTAGTGTCTTGGTGGTCGCGAGGTGGTCGCGGCGGTGGTGTTCGCGGCAAGAGATGAATGATTCACTCCTGGCCTGGATGAGCGATGGCGAAAGCGGATGAGGGGACATTCTTGAGTGAGCTGACATCGGTTGGCTTGTACAAGAAAAATCAGGGAAGGTTGACCCGGCAATTGACGGCAGGAGCGTTGATCCTGATCGCCTTGGCTGGGGGTTACATCATGGCTCGGGGCCCTTTGGCGGGCTCCAAGCAATGGATCCGCAGCGTGTTTCCGCTGGCGTTCGTTGGAATTCTGTCGTGGCTGGCATTTCGGTTGGTCAATCTGCCGAAGTTCGCCGAGTTTTTGATCTCGGTGGAAGCCGAAATGGCCAAAGTCTCTTGGCCGAGCCGGCAAGAGCTGGTCAGAGCAACGTCGGTGGTGATTGGTTCGATGGCCTTTCTGACATTGGTGTTGTTTCTGTTCGACGCATTCTGGGCGTGGCTGTTGACGACGCTGGGGATTGTGGTGACCTGAGCTTCGGCACGGACGACTCCCGACGGGACATAGTTCCCAAGTGGAAATGGCTGTTCTTGCTGGAAGAGCCATGTGAGGCAGCAGGTTGGATAGGAGCTGGGTTGGAAATTCAGGGTGATGGACCCTGTGGGCCACTGGGGTGGTCCCCCTTGAGGACTGGTGTGTGACGTGTGGCGGTGAACCCGCCGGTTTCCAGAAAGATTGAGTCTCACGAGATGAACGCAGCTCCCGAAATGCCCGGAGACGACCAGCCCCGCTGGTATGTGCTCAAGGTGACGAGCAATCGTGAGCGGACTGTTCGCGAGAGTATCCTGCGACGGGTTCTGCAGGAGAATCTGGGTCACCTGGTGTCGGAGATCCTCATTCCGACTGAGAAGGTGGCGGAGACTCGCGGCGGCAAGCGGCGGGTGTCGGAGCGCAAGCTGTATCCCGGCTACATCATGATCAAGATGATCTTGAATGATGAGAGCTGGTACTTGATTCGCGAAACAGCCGGAGTTGGGGGATTCACCGGGGCGGCCGAGAAGCCGCGCCCGATGAAGGATGAGGACGTAGTGAAGATGCTGGGGCAGCAGACCGCCAAGGAAGAGGTGGCGCAGCCCAAGGTGAAGATCGACTTTGCTCCGGGCGACCGGGTGAAGATCAAGGAAGGCTCTTTCGAGAGCTTTGAAGGCACGGTCGAGACGGTCGATGAAGTGAGTGGCCGGGTCAACGTGTTGGTTGAGATTTTCGGCCGGTCGACACCGGTCGAGCTTGGTTACTGGCAAGTGGAAGCGGTGTAAGGCGTCTCCATGGCGAAGCAGGTTGTTGCCCAGGTCAAGTTGCAGGTCACGGGTGGTCAAGCCACCCCGGCCCCCCCGGTTGGTACGGCCCTCGGTCCGCACGGCGTGAACCTGGGGCAGTTCGTGGTGCAATTCAACGAGCGGACGAAGGAGATGAAGGGAACGACCATTCCCGTCATCGTCACGGTCTACAATGACCGCTCGTTTGAGTTTGTGCTCAAGAGTCCTCCCGCGGCGGTGCTGCTGAAACAGGCTGCCCAGGTGGCCAAGGGGGCGGCGAACCCCAAGGCGGACAAGGTTGGTCGAGTCACCAAGGCACAGGTCCTGGAGATCGCCAAGACGAAGTTCGCCGACATGAACTCGTCGAGCCTCGAACAGGCTTGCCGAGTGATCGCGGGAACGGCTCGGAGCATGGGGATCGAGGTGTTGGAGTAGGCTGGTTCCCGAGGGGCCGCCGGAAGCGGCTTACATTCCCGGATTCGCGCCGGGGATGCGTTGCGGGTGACACTGCGGCGATGGAATGACTCGGAGAGTCGTGTGTCGAATTTGGGTTGAGGATTTGGGTTGGGCGGTCCCGGGCAGGGGGCTGGCAACGTTTTCCTGGTCTTTTGCAAGTGTGAGATCATGCCCCGTCAGTCGAAGCGGTTTCTGTTCCTGCAGGAGCAGACCAAAGACATGGCGGCTGTCGATGTGGCGGCCGCTGTGAAGAAGCTGAAGTCTCTGGAACCGTCATTGCCGAAGACCATCAAGCCGTGTAAGTTCGATCAGACGGTCGAAGTATCCGTGCGTCTGGGGATTGATCCGAAGCAGGCCGATCAGATGGTACGGGGCTCGATTGTGTTGCCTCACGGGATTGGCAAGTCGAAGCGGGTGGCGGTGTTCGCCCAGGGAGACAATGCCGAGATTGCCCGGAACGTGGGTGCCGACCATGTTGGGGGTTCCGACTTGGCCGAGAAGGTCAAGGGGGGCTGGACTGATTTCGACGTGGCGATTGCGACACCCGACATGATGGGTGTGGTTGGTCCACTGGGTCGTGTCCTGGGGCCCCGGGGCTTGATGCCCTCGCCTCGGGCGGGGACAGTGACAACCGATGTGGCGAACGCGGTCCGCGAGTACAAGGCGGGCAAAGTCGAGTTCAAGGCGGATGACGCAGGCATTGTGCACTGTGTGGCGGGTAAGCTGTCATTCGGCGAAGCCCAGCTGATTGAGAACATTGAGGCCCTGTTGCGGTACATCCGCTCGCTGAAGCCGGCGAGTTCCAAGGGGGTTTACGTACGCAGTGTGACGGTGACTGCGTCGATGTCCCCCGGTGTGCCCATTGTTGCGGCTTGAGGTAGCAGAGCATGAGCAAACGCATCAAGAACATGGTGTTGGAGGATCTGCAGAAGCGGATCGGCAACACCCGGGATTTTCTGGTGGTTGACGCCTCGGCACTGGTCGGGCCGAAGGCCAACACCCTGCGGGTGAATCTGCTGAAGCAGAACATCCGTATGCTGGGGGTGAAGAACACGTTGGCCGTCAAGGTCTTAAAGGACCTGGGACTGGAGGCGGTGGCGCCGTATCTGAGCGGTCCATCGACTCTTGTTTACGGCAGCACTGACGTGGTGGCCTTGTCGAAAGAGGTAGCCAAGTCGGCTAAAGAAAACGACAAGCTGAAGATCAAGGGGGGCGTGGTAGAGGGCCGTGGGCTCGATACCGCCGGGGTGGATGCCCTGAGCAAGAGCCCCTCGCGAGAAGAACTGTTGTCGAAGATCGCGGGCATGATCCTGGCTCCGGGTGCCAATCTGGCGGCACTGGTGGGGGCTCCGGGAGCAAGTCTGGCGGGTCTGGTGAAATCGGTGTCCGAGAAGGAAGAGTCGGCATCGCCTGCGGCGTCCTAAGGTGGCCCCCGCATCTGCGGGCGGGTGGATCGCGAACCGCCCGACCGCGACGAGTTGAGTTAAGAGAGTTCGCACCTGTTTCTGTCATTCGGGAGTTGAAGTCCGATGTCTACCGCTGAGGCCACCCAGTACGATTCCAATGTCAAGACGCTGGGAGACAGCATCGTTGCGCTGACCCTGCTGCAGGCGAAGCAACTGGCCGACTACCTGGAAAATGTCCATGGCATCAAGCCGGCCGCCGGCGGAGCTGTGGTGATGGCCGGTCCGGCCGCGGGTGCTGCTGCTCCCGCCGCCGCAGAGAAGACCGAATTCGACGTTGTGCTGGCGGCCGCCGGCGACAACAAGATCGGTGTGATCAAGGTTGTCCGGGCCGCGACGGGCCTGGGCCTGAAGGAAGCCAAGGACTTGGTCGAGGCGGCTCCGAAGCCTGTCAAGACCGGCTTGGCGAAGGCCGATGCCGACAAGCTGAAGGCCGAGCTCGAAGCCAGCGGCGCCAAGGTCGAATTGAAGTAATTCGATCGGGGTCCCTGTCGGGACTCGCGGTGCGATGGTTGGCGCTTCGCCATCCATCCACTAAGCTGTATTTGGTCATCCCATCCTGCGACGTGCCGCCGGCGTTTTGCCGGCGGCTGCGTTGAGGGAGCGTTGTCAACGGAACGCATGGGCTTTCATCGCGCGGGTCACTTCACCACGGGCGGCAAGGAGTGTTTGCCGAACCTGTGGTGTTGGTGCGCGCCGACTGAGGCTGGTTCCCCCTGCGAGTGAGCACAGAATGCCGACGCCTACGACCCACTTTATTCGCTGCGATCGTATCCGGAAGTTCGGTCAGTTGAAAGACGACTTTGAGCTTTCGAATCTCACGCAGATTCAGACCGAGTCTTTCGCGCGGTTGTTGCAGCTCGACGACGATCCCCGGCACCGGGCCGACCATGGCCTGGAGGGGATTTTGCGGGAAGTCTTCCCGGTCAAGAGCTACGACGAGCAGTTCCAGCTCGAGTACGTGAAATATGAACTGGGCAAGCCGCGCTACACCCCGGTCGAATGCCGGCAGCTGCGGTTGACCTATGGGCGTCCCTTCCGCGTCTGGCTGCGACTGGTCAAGGAGCAACCGATCGAGGAAGAAGTGTATCTTGGCGATATCCCGATCATGCTGGGTGGTGGCGAGTTCATCATCAACGGGGCCGAGCGGGTGGTGGTGAGTCAGCTGCACCGATCGCCCGGTGTCGATTTCGTCTCGAGTGCCGAGCCTGGCGAGCGCAAGACCTACTCGTGCCGAATCATTCCGGAGCGCGGCAGCTGGATCGAGCTCAACATCAGCAAGCGCGAGGCGTTGGGAGTCCGCATTGACCAGAGCGGCAAGTTCTCGGCCGTCACCCTGCTGCGGGCGATGAACCCCGAATTCACCAGCGATGCCGCGGTGATCCGGTGTTTCTATCCGACGAAGAGCGTCAAGATTGCGGAACCCGATTTCAACAAGCGGGTCACCAACAAGTACGCCGCCGACGATCTCGTCTACCCGGCCAAGTCGCCGCGGTCGGGCGAAGTCATCGCCGAAGCCGGACAGCAGATCACCGCCGATCTCGTCGAGGAGCTGAAGAAGTCCGGATTGGCCAAGATCGAAATCATCGAGCAGATGACCGATCCGCTGATCCTCAACAGCATCGCGGAAGACACGACGCACAGTCACCAAGAGGCTCTGCTGCGCATCTACGCCCGCCTGCGGCCAGGAAATCCTCCGCAGCTCGAGAAGGCGATTGAGCTGTTCCACGAAAAGTTTTTCGATGTGAACCGCTACCGCCTCGGGCGTGTGGGCCGCTTCCGCATCAACCGGAAATTCGAGCAGGATGTGCCTGATGATGTGATGACACTGAGGGCCGAAGATTTCATCAACGCGATCAAGTACATTCTCAAACTCCGGGGCAACGATCCGTCGGTGAGCGTCGACGATATCGACAACCTAGGCAACCGGCGGCTGCGCACGATTGATGAGTTGGCCGCCGATGAGATCCGCAAGGGCTTCCTGAAGCTGCGGCGGACGGTTCAGGAGCGGATGAGTGTCAAGGACGCCCCGGAGATGAGCCCGCGGACGTTGGTGAATCCCAAGAGCGTCTCGGCCGCGATCGAGTACTTTTTTGGGCGCAGTGAGCTTTCGCAGGTGGTCGATCAGACCAATCCGCTGTCGACGCTGACGCACGAACGTCGGTTGTCGGCCCTCGGTCCGGGAGGTCTCAACCGCAAGCGGGCGGGTTTCGAAGTCCGCGATGTCCACATCTCGCACTACGGACGTATCTGCCCGATCGAGACGCCCGAAGGAACGAACATCGGCTTGATCTCTTCGCTGTCGATTTTCGCGAAGGTCGACGATTACGGCTTCCTGATCACGCCCTACCGGGTGATCAAGAACGGCAAGGTCACTGAGGAAATCCGCTGGCTCCGGGCCGATGAAGAATCGAACGCCCACCTGGCCCCCGCCGACACCCGCATTGACGGCGGTAAGCTGGCGGAGGAGCGGGTGCTGGTGCGGTACCGTGGCGACTTCGTGCACGTGGACGCCAAGCTGGTGGAATTTATGGACGTGGCCCCCTGCCAGATGGTGGGTGTCTCGGCCGGGCTGATTCCCTTCCTCGAGCACGACGACGCCAACCGGGCGTTGATGGGTTCGAACATGCAACGGCAGGCGGTTCCTTTGTTGGTGACCGAGCCTCCGGTCGTCGGCACTGGCATGGAGCGGGCCGTGGCTGAGAACTCGGGCATGTTGGTCCGGGCCGAGAAGTCAGGCACGGTGAACTATGTCGACGCAACCCGCATCGAGATCGATGGTCGGGTCTACCCGATGCAGAAATACACCGGGCTGAATGAGCGGACCTGCCTCAACCAGCGGCCCACGGTCCGCCCGGGGCAGAAGGTGAAGAAGGGACAAGTGCTGTGCGACACGGCGGCCACCCGCGATGGGGAACTGGCGTTGGGCAGGAACGTGCTGGTCGCCTTCATGTCCTGGGACGGTTACAACTTCGAGGACGCGATCATCCTGTCGGAGCGGCTCGTCAAGGAAGACGTCTACACGTCGATTCACATTGACGAGTTCGACGTCGAAATCCGCGAGACCAAGCTCGGCAAGGAAGAGTTCACTCGGGACATTCCCAACGTTTCGGAAAAGGCGTTGCGACACCTCGGAGACGACGGGATCGTGCAGATTGGAACCCGGGTCTCTCCGGGCGACATCCTGGTGGGGAAAGTCTCCCCCAAGGCAAAGACCGAGCTGACTCCCGAAGAGAAGCTGCTGGCGGCGATCTTCGGACGGGCGGGCGAGGATGTGAAGAACGAATCGCTCGAGGTCCCGTCGGGCATCGAGGGAATCGTCATCGAGACCCAGAAGTTCTCGCGGCGGATGAGTCTGCCGGAGGGGGAACGGCGGAAGTTCGAGGCTGAGCTGAAGACCCGCGAAGAAGAGGGGAACAAGCTGATCGCCGAGGCGTTCCAGAAGTTCCTGCCCCTGTTCGAAAAGGTGTACGAGAAGAAGGTCCAGGACGACGACGGACGGTCTCTGAAGGATGCTGACGAGAAGACCCTGGCGACGTTCGCCTGCAACTTCCGGGAGTGGTTCGACAAGCTGCAGCTGCAGAGTCCACAGAAGCGGGCCGATTGCCTGACCTGCATCCGCGAGAACTTCGGCGGTGTGGAGGGGTCGATCGACCAGCGCGACCGTGTGCTGAACACAATGAAGCGTGGCGATGAGCTGCCTTCGGGTGTGCTGCAAATGGTGAAGGTGTACGTGGCGTCGAAGCGGGTGATCTCGGTCGGTGACAAGATGGCTGGTCGCCACGGGAACAAGGGTGTGATCTCGAAGGTTCTGCCGATCGAGGACATGCCGTTTCTGGCCGACGGCACACCGGTCGACATCATTCTCAACCCGCTGGGGGTTCCCAGCCGTATGAACGTGGGTCAGATTCTGGAGACCCACCTGGGCTGGGCGATGACCAACATGGGATATCGGGCGGTCTGTCCGGTGTTCGATGGGGCAACTGAAGAGGAGATTGCCGAGCAGTTGAAGGAGGCCGGCCTGCCGACCGATGGCAAGACCCAGCTCTTCGACGGCCGGACGGGCGAGGCGATGGAGCAGAAGGTGACGGTGGGCACGATCTACATGCTCAAGCTGCACCACTTGGTGGACGACAAAGTCCACGCCCGGGCGACTGGTCCCTACTCGCTCATCACCCAGCAACCACTGGGCGGCAAGGCGCGATTTGGCGGTCAGCGATTCGGTGAAATGGAGGTGTGGGCCCTGGAAGCGTATGGAGCGGCCTACATTCTGCAGGAACTGCTGACGGTCAAGAGCGACGACGTCGAAGGCCGGACCAAGATCTACGAATCGATGGTCAAGGGTGAGAACACCCTGGAGGCGGGCACCCCCGCCAGCTTCGACGTGTTGAACAACGAGATTCGCGGGTTGGCCCTCAACCTGCAGCTGGAGAAGAAGCAAGGCTGATTGGACCGGCTATCCCCCGCGCGGGGGAGCCACCGGAGCGTCCCGCCGGGGGGCGCGTCCCGGAATTTGCCGGCCCACCGGCTTCCCGGATTCATTCCTGTTCCCCAAGGAGTGGTCTACGTGAGTACCGCCGCTGAAACTGCCTACGATCGCGTCAATGACTATGGTGCCGTCAAGATTGGCCTGGCCAGTCCGCACGACATCCGCAGCTGGTCGTTTGGCGAAGTCAAGAAACCCGAGACAATCAACTACCGTACTTACCGGCCCGAGCGGGACGGTCTGTTCTGCGAGCGGATCTTCGGTCCCGAGAAGGACTGGGAATGTGCCTGCGGCAAGTACCGCGGCATGAAATACAAGGGGATGATCTGCGACCGCTGCGGCGTCAAGGTGACCCACAGCCGGGTGCGCCGCAAGCGCATGGGGCATATCGAGCTGGCTGCGCCGGTTGTGCACATCTGGTTCTTCAAGACCATGCCGAGCCGGTTGGGCGCGCTGCTCAACATGAAGTCGTCGAGCCTGGAAAAGGTGATCTACTTCCAGGACTACGTGGTGGTCGACCCGGGTGATACCCCGCTGAAGCCCAACCAACTGTTGACTGAAGACGAAGCCCGTGACGCGAAGCGAAAGTTCGGCGATGAGTCGTTCGAGATTGAGATGGGGGCCGACGCGGTCAAGAAGCTGCTCTCCCGGCTCGAGCTGAAGTCACTCTCTGAAAAGCTGCGCGAAGACCTCAAGACGACCAACAGTCAGCAGAAGCAGAAAGAGCTGATCAAGCGACTGAAGATCGTGGAGGCGCTGCGTGACAGCGAGAACCGTCCGGAGTGGATGGTCCTCGACGTGATTCCGGTCATTCCTCCCGACCTCCGTCCGCTGGTACTGCTCGACTCGGGCAATTTCGCCACCAGCGACCTGAACGACCTGTATCGTCGCATCATCAACCGGAACAACCGGTTGAAGAAGCTGGTGGATCTCAACGCCCCCGAGGTGATCATCCGCAACGAAAAGCGGATGCTGCAGCAGTCGGTCGATGCCCTGTTCGACAACAACCGCTGCAAGCGCCCCGTGCTGGGTTCGTCGAACCGGCCCCTCAAGTCGTTGACCGACATGATCAAGGGGAAGCAGGGGCGGTTCCGCGAGAACCTGTTGGGCAAGCGTGTCGACTACTCGGCGCGATCGGTGATTGTGGTGGGCCCCGAGCTGAAGCTGCACCAGTGCGGTTTGCCTAAAAAGATCGCGTTGGAGCTGTACCAGCCGTTCATCATCCGCCAGCTCAAAGACCGGGGCTTCGCCGACACCATCAAGAGCGCGAAGCGCATGCTGGAGCGCAAGGAAGACGAGGTCTGGGACATCCTGGAGCAGGTGATCCGCAACCACCCCGTGCTGCTGAACCGGGCCCCCACCTTGCACCGAATGGGGATCCAGGCGTTCGAGCCGACGCTGGTGGAAGGGAACGCCATCCGCATCCATCCACTGGTGTGCAAGGGGTTCAACGCCGACTTCGACGGCGACCAGATGGCGGTCCACCTGCCCCTCTCGATCGAGGCGCAGGTCGAGGCGCACACGCTGATGCTGTCGACGAACAACATCTTCAGCCCGGCCAACGGGGCCCCCATCATCAGTCCTTCGCAGGACATCGTGATGGGTTGTTACTACGTGACCCTGTCGAAGCCGGGCCGTTTCGGTGAAGGACTGAAATTCGCGACTCCCGCCGAGGTGCATCTGGCCTATGCGCAAGGGAAGGTTCACACGCATGCCCGGATCAAGGTCCGGCTGCCGCGCGACAAGCGGGTCAAGGGAGAGGGAGCTGAGCAGCACCGTCCCGGGAAATTGCTCGACACCACTGTGGGCCGGGTGATCTTCAACGATATCCTCAACCCGTCGATGTCGTTCTACAACCTGACGATGCGGAACAAGGACCTCGCCAACGTCATCTCCGACTCGTATCTCGAGCTGGGACGGCGGGAAACGATTGCCCTGCTCGACCGCATGAAGGAAATCGGTTTCCAGTTCTCGACCCGCAGTGGGCTGTCGTTCGGTGCCAGCGACCTCAAGACCCCTCCCAACAAGGAGAAGGTGATTGGTACGGCCGAGCAGGCTGTGCTGCAGAAGCAGCGGTTGTTCGAGCGGGGAATCATCACCGACCGCGAGCGATACTACCAGGTACTGGAAACCTGGACCCACGTCCGTGAGCAGATCACCGTGGCGATGATGCAGGAGCTGGAGCACGACACCCGCGACGATGGTGCGTACGTGAACCCGGTGTTCCTGATGGCGAATTCCGGTGCCCGCGGTGGTGTCGAGCAGATCCGCCAGCTGGCCGGGATGCGAGGGCTGATGGCCAAGCCGAACGGTGAGATCATCGAGACCCCCATCAAGGCGAACTTCCGCGAGGGGCTGTCGGTTCTTGAGTACTTCAGCTCGACGCACGGGGCCCGCAAGGGGTTGGCCGACACGGCCCTCAAGACGGCCGACTCGGGTTACCTGACCCGCAAGCTGGCCGACGTGGCTCAGAACATGGTGGTGACGCAGTACGACTGCGGCACGACGCAGGGGATCACTCGCGGGGTGGTGTATCGTGGTGAGAAGGTGGAGGTCAGCCTGGCGGACGCGATTCGCGGCCGTGTCAGCCGGACCAACATCGTCAACCCGATCACCGATGAGGTGATTGTGCGTGACGGCGATCTGATCACCGTCGATATCGCCCGCCAGATCGAAAAGCTGGGGCTGGAGAAGATCCAGGTCCGCAGCCCCATGACGTGCGAGTCGCAACTGGGCATGTGCCGACTGTGCTATGGCATGGATCTCTCGACCGGCTCGCTGGTGGAAGACGGCATGGCGGTCGGAATCATCGCCGCCCAGAGCATCGGCGAACCGGGAACGCAGCTGACCATGCGAACGTTCCACGGGGGTGGTACCGCGTTCCGTGACGTTGAAGAGAACGAGATCAAGACCAAGCGTGCCGGCCGCGTGAGGCTGGCCCGGATCCGCTCGGTGGAGAACTCCCAGGGTCAGAACGTCGTGCTCGCCCGAAATGGCGAGGTGATCGTTGTCGATGCGAAGGAACGGGAGCTCGAACGCTACACGATCCCCAACGGGGCCGTGCTGCTTGTCAACGAGGATGACGAGATCAAGATCGGACAGGTCATCTGCCAGTGGGATCCGCTGTCGGTGCCGATTCTTGCCGAAGTGGGAGGTAAGGTCCGTTACGAAGACTTCGAGGAAGGGGTTTCGATTCGCTCGGAAGTCGACGCCAGTGGCACCGCCCGCATCCAGATCATCGAGCACAAGGGGGACCTCCACCCCCAGATCATGCTCGAAAAAGATGGGAAGGTGCTCGACTTCTACTTCCTGCCCGAAAAGGCGATTGTGGAAGTGGCGAATGGGGCCACCATCTCGGCCGGTACCGTCATCGCGAAGACCCCGCGTGAGCTGGGGGGAACACAGGACATCACCAGCGGTCTGCCCCGTGTGACCGAACTGTTCGAGGCCCGCAAACCAAAGGATCCCGCCATCATTGCCGAGATCGATGGCGAGGTGGACCTGCTGGCCGAGAAGAAGCGCGGCAAACGCGTGATTGTCGTCCGTTCGCCGGATGGCAAGACCGAGAAGGAATACATCATCCCGCACGGGAAACACCTGCGGGTCCACGCCAAGGACATCGTCCGCTGTGGCGACGCTCTGGTGGACGGCCCTCTGGTTCCCCACGACATCCTGAAGGTGAGCGGGGAAGAGGCGGTGCAACAGTACCTGCTGCGGGAAATCCAGAACGTGTACCGTTCGCAGCGCGTCGAAATCGACGACAAGCACATCGAGATCATCATCTCGCAGATGCTGCGAAAGGTGCGGGTCGACAACGTGGGAGACACCAAGCTGCTCCCCGGCATTGTGATCGACCGGCTGGAGTTGCGGCGGATGAACGAGTCGCTGCTGGGTTGTGTGAAGATCACCGAGACCGGTGATTCGGAATTCATCAACGGGGACGTTGTGTCGAAGGTCGACTTCGACGAGACGAACGCGGCAATCGAGTCTTCCGGTGGGGCCCCCGCCAAGGGGACCAAGCCCAAGCCCGCCACCGCCACCCCCCAACTGCTGGGAATTACCAAGGCCGCCGTGCAGAGCGAAAGCTTCATCTCGGCCGCCAGCTTCCAGGAAACCACCAAGGTGCTCACCGAGGCGGCCTTGGCCAGCAAGATCGACAACCTGATCGGTCTCAAGGAAAACGTCATCCTCGGGCACCTCATTCCCGCCGGGACCGGGTTCAAGAGCCACCAGGATTCGGAAGTCCGCATTCGTCCCGCCGCCTTGGCTGAGATCCAGGCCGAGAAGCGCAAGCAACTCTCGGAACGGCAGGCCAAACTGCAGGAACCGGCCCTCGGGATGTCTGAGGCTCCCCGCAAGTCGGCTCTTGATGTGACCCCCGATGATTGAGGCCTGACCGTTTGCTCGAGTTCTCACCCGGCATTGGATTGAGGACTGAGCGGTGGGTCACCTTCGGTTTTCGAAGTGATCCCCAGCCTACAGACGGACGGCCGGTTTCCCCCAAGGGAAACCGGCCGTTTGTGTTATGACCTGCGTTAGTGCCTGGTCTCCCGCCCGGACTCTGGCCGCTGCCGGGATCCAACACAACAGCCCCAGGCATCAGCGACGATGCCTCGGGCTGGATTGTCACGGGGTCCGGAATGTCGCCGACTCAACGGGTTTTGTTTCCTCCCGATCGAGTCTGGTCTTACTCGGGGTGCGAGTGATCTCCCTGCGAGGCGGCCCTGGCACGGAAATCGGTCCGGTTGCGGGCAGTCTTCGGCATCGCACCCTTTTGCACCGCCAGAGGTAGTCGCAGGGTCTGATACGCCGGGTCGTTCGTATGCACCCAGATCACCCCCCGATGTGATCCATCGGCCAGCTCTGGATTCACCTCGATCCGCAGCTTGTAATGGCGGTGATCCTCGGAGTCATCGAATTCACCCGAGGGCTCGACTGTCGCCAGATGCGCGGGCTCAACCTCCAGCTTCACGATCTCGAACTTGTTCGGGCGGCGGTCAATCACCTCGGCAGTCTGCACCAGCGGGCTGGTTCCCGACAGGTACATCATCAACGCCCGGGGCTTCAGCGCGACCTGGTTGTCGGGGAGAGTCACCCGGAACCGCACCGTGGTCTGCCGCGGTTCGGGATCCCGGTAATGCACAATCACCGTGTACTCCTTCGGCCCCACTGCCTGGTTGGCAGTCTGGATGCGGATCAGGAATTCACCCCGCTCCCCGGGGTCGAGTTCGCGACATTTCTCGTCGAGGCGGGGCTGCAGGCAGCCGCAACTCGGTTCGAGGCGGTCAATCTGAATCGGTCGATCGGCCATGTTCATGAAGCCGAAGTGCGTCCGCACCTCTTCCGTCGGCACCACTTGCCCGTAATCGATGAGGTACTGCTCGAACGACAGAGTCGGACCCGACGGGGTCTCGGCCAGGGCGCGCGAAGACTGTCCCCAGACATGGCTGAAAGCCGCCACACACAAGGGAAACGACCAGACGACAAACTGCAGGCGCCGGGCCCAAAGGGCCGGCAACATGAAGGGCTTCATGGGAGGAAGGGGCCAGAAATGGCGGAGGGGAGAGGTTTCCTGACCGTGAGATGGCCAGGAGAGAGGAGGGAATGGGAGCATAACCGAAGAATGTTTGAGGCGACAAGACCGGTTTTTTGGAAAGGCCCAGAGACTCCCTGCCAGTGAATTCACGGTCGCGAGATTCTCCAAAGCTTGATCGGGTGAACAACTCCGGAGGGGCAATGGTCGACCAGTGGTCTCCCTGCGGGGCGAAAGTTCGGCCGCCGATCAGTCAAACTGGCAGTCCTCTGGCTGAGGTGGTTCGCTGGATCAGCCGCAGATTTGCTGTTCGTCCTGGCACCCGGAAGAGTCGGCACTACCGCGAAGGGTACAAGAACGTCTTGTCGGGGTTGGCCGTTGTTCAGTAGACTCCCCGCGGTTTCGTCCCCCCCTTCCCTGTTTCGTGTTGGACCCAGCCAGGATGCTCCGTTCCCTGCGCCGCCGGCTCTGTCCGGACTTGGCCATCGACCTGGGAACCGCCAACACCCGAGTGGCGGTCGAAGGCCGGGGGATCGTGCTCGAAGAGCCTTCGGTGGTGGCACTGGCGCGTGGCTCGCGCAAGGTACTGGGACGGGGTACTGCGGTGGGGAAGCTGGCCCGGCAGATGCTGGGCCGCACCCCCGACTCAATCACCGCGGTCAAACCGCTCCACGACGGGGTGATCACCGATCACACCCTCTGCGAGGCAATGCTGGCATACTTTCTGCAGAAGGGGGCCACGAGCCGGGCGGGACTGCGTCCCCGGGTGGTGGTCTCGGTGTCGGGCAGCATCACCCCGGTGGAGAAGCGGGCGGTCTTCGACTGCGTCGAACGGGCCGGTGCTGGGGAAGTCTTCCTGATCGCCGAGCCGCTCGCAGCCGCACTGGGAGCGGGCCTGCCGATCAGCGAGCCGTTGGCCAGCATGGTCTGTGACGTGGGGGCGGGAACCACCGATGTGGCGGTGTTCAGCCTGGGGGCGGCCGTGGCCCGGCATTCGGTCCGCGTGGCGGGTGATGAATTTGACGCGGCGATCGCCGAGTCTCTGGAGGAAGAGTTCTCGCTCAAGATCGGCCTCCCCACCGCCGAACAGCTCAAACGAGACATTGGAAGTGCCGCTCCGCTCGACCAGGAGTTGACGGCTGAAGTGCGCGGCCGCGACACTGCCAGCGGAGTCCCCCGGCGGGCGATCATCACCAGCGAACAGGTGCGGGGCGCTCTCAAAAAGCCGCTGCACGACATCCTCAAGTGCCTCAAGCAGGTGCTGGACCAGTGCGATCCGGAACTGGTCGCTGACCTGGTCGATCGCGGCCTGATCCTGACCGGCGGGTCCAGTTACCTGCGGGGACTCGATCAGTACCTGGCGGATGAACTTAATATCCCGGTCCGGGTCGAAAGCCAACCGGAGCGGATCGTCATCCGTGGTGCCGCCATCTGCCTCGACCATGTGGCCGAGTGGCGGCACTCGCTGGAAGGGGTGCATGATGCGGCTTGAGCCCCGGCCGGGCGCGTTCACCGAAGATCCGCATCGATTTCCGCGGGGCTGGGCGGCCGGACTGCTGCTGGCCATGACAGCCCTCAACGTCGTCCCTGCGGAAACCCTGGATCGCATTCGGTCTCTGCTTCTTGATGGACTGCGTCCAGGGCAAATGCTGCTAAGCCAGGTGCCCCGCTGTCTGCCCGTGGCCCTGGCTTCCTCGCAGGCTCCAGCCGACGCCGACCACCGGCAGGTCGAGGCCCTCGAAGCGCGGGTCCGTGAATTGGAACTCGAACGCCAACAACTGCGTGAACGCCTGGCGGCGGTCGAGACCTGGGGCCGTCGCCCGCGCGGTCAGAAGAGCGAGCCACTGGTGGTTCCCGCCCTCGTCTCATCGCGCTGGCTGGGCGAAGAGCTTTCGCTGGTGTGGCGGTCACGCGGCATGCTGGCCGTTGGAGGGCGCGACGGCGTACACGAAAACGCTCTGGTTCTGCAGAGTGAACTTCCCCTGGTGGATGTGGGGGGGCCGCACCAGGTGGGGGTGGGCAACCCGGTCTTCGCTGGCCGGGTGGTGGTGGGCAAAATTGCCGCAGTGGGGCGACAGACCAGTACGGTCCGGCGGGTGACCGATGCGGGTTACAGCGACCGGGTGCGCGTCGCGCGGCGGACTCCCGAGGGTCTGCTGCTGATCACCGAGGGAACCCTTGTCGGAGAGGGGCAGCCGCTGTGCCGGTTGCGGCACATCACGGAACCTGTCGCCACCGGGGACCTGATCCTCACCAGCGGGACCGATGGAATCCTCCCACTGCCGATGTACTACGGCACTGTGACTGAGGCGTCGCTCGACCCCGCGGGGCGCGAATGGGAGGTCACCGTGCAACCGGCGGCCACCGCTGGCACACTGACTGAAGTCGAGGTGCTGCGGCTCGACTGGAAAGACGACGGCCTGCTGGCCAATTAGGCCGCCCGTCTCGCTGGCTGGACCGGTCGCGGGCTCGACGAGTTGCTGGCAGGCCCGGTTCCCGATTCGCGGGTGGAGTCCCGAATTGGAACGGGTTTCGCGACCAGGCGAACTGGACCGAGTCCGGAACGCTGTCGGGTCAACCGGCCGACTTGAGCCTGGCGGTCCACTCGCTGTTGGGGTAGGTCTCCGAGAGCCGGTCGCGGGTTTCATCTCCCCGCTCGGGCCGGCCCACCTTTCCCCATAGCCTCGCCAGCTGGAAGAGCGCCTCGGCATGTTGCGACTTCGCGGCCGAAAAGAGCGTATCGACCCTGAGGTAGGCCAGTACGGCATCCTTGTCTTTGCCCAGTTCGCGCAGGCAGTCGCCCTGCCGCAAGAAGGCCTCGGCATGCAGGGTGACCTCATCGGGATCGGCGGCGGAAATCACCTCGTTGAGCAGGGCCAGAGCCTCGGCGGGCATTTGCCGCGCCAGCAGCACCCGCGCCTTCCCCAATTGCCCTTCCTGCTTCTGGGCGATTTCGGCGGCGCCGTCAGCAGCTTCGCCCGCCACCGACTCGTAAAGCTGCAGGGCGTCGTCGAGCTTGCCATCGACCAGCTTGAGCCGGGCGAGCTGCACCTTGGATTTCATTTTGCAATCTTTCCAAGGTGCGCGGCCATAGGCTTCAAACGCGCTGGTCGCCTTCGACAGATCTTTTTGGGCCAGGTAGAGTTCTCCCAGCAAGTCGACCGACTCGAAGTGGCGGTAGTGGTCGCGCCCTTTGAACTCCTCCAACAGCTTGACCGCCGCGGGAAGCTGCGTGGGATCGGCCAGCGCCAACTTGGCGGTGGCCCGGGCGATGCCAAACTCGAGATCCGATTTGGCTGCGGGATTGGTCGATTTGGACCCGCTGATCGACTTCTGGTATCCGTCGATCGCCTTGGCATAGCGACCGGCGTTGTCGTCACTGCGGGCCAGTCCAGCTTCGGGAGCCTCTCCCGTCCAGGCGATGGAGATCACATCGTTGGCGGGGATGTTCAGCGTCTCTTCTTTGGCTCCCTTGGTCTTCACCACGACCTCGGTCTTCGAGATCTCGGAGACATCGCCCGAGACGTTCTTGCCACCGCGACGGACAATGGTCTCCGCACCACAGGCCAAAGGACCGTACAGGGCTGGACCAATCACCCAGTGAAGCACACCCAGAAGGGCCGTGAGACGAACAGCAGCAATCGGCTTCATGGTGACAGACCCGGTGAAGAACGCGGAGTTGCGCGGAAGAAAAGGTGAGCGAACACACACAACACAAACCGGACCGGCGGGATCACGACGGACGCTCGGAAACCGTCTGACGTCCCGCGGCCATCCACGCCGACTAGCTGGACTCAGGACGTTTCCTGGGGGGGGCCGGTGGGGGGCCGGCGTCGGCCGATCGTGGCAACTCGGAGGGCTTGGCAGGCTTCGCCACCCGCGGCTTGGCGCGAGGGGCGGCCGCCCCATTGGCCGACTCAAACACGGGTCCGCCAGCCAGGTCCCCCTCTGGGGCCGATACAGAATCTCGCAGTGTCAAATCGAGCGCCCGCCGCCGTTTTCCCTTGGTGCTGGGCTTCAACAGGGTGTAGGCCACCCCCGCGGCACCGGCCAGCAGGCCCGCCCCCACCAGCCACAAGACAAGGGTCCCTCCCGATTCGGGAGCCTGCGTCTCAGCCGGTTTCGACTGGGTTTTTTTTGACTTGGACGACTTGCTCGACTGCCTGGGCCGCGGCTCATCCCCGTCGGTTGTTCCCGCACTGGCGGTCTCGGCTGTGCCGGCCAGGGGAGCCTTTTTCCTGGTCTTGCGGCCCGCGACGGTCGACGACTTTTTCTCGAGATCTTTGGGGGACGTCTGCCCCGCCACCTCGTCGCACTTGCCAAGGGTCAACATCTCCTGCTGGACGTCGCGGTAGAGTGTGTTGAACCGCTGGTAACCCTCATCACCCCCCAGATCGGGCATGGTGGTGGCCGCCAGTTTGATGTCCCGGAAGGCGGTCCCCAACCGCAGCCGGCGTTTGGCCCCGTCGGGCTCCGCCTGGGCCCAATGGAACCGCGTGAGTGCGGTCTGGTAGCGGGCATTGAGATACTGGTCTTCGGTTTCATCCGTGGCCCCACCCTGGTTGAGGGCGTTCTCCAATCGCTGGGCGATTCCGAACCAGCCCCAGACCACCCGGTTTTCGGGCTTGCGCGACTTCAGGTTTTGGTCCCCCTCGATCGCCAGGTTCCACTTCGTGAGGTCCCCCTTGGCTCCCCGGGCTCCCCAGTCGGCATACAACTGGGCCGCCTCTTCCTGGGCATCAAGCGCCCTCGGCCGAGCCTTGAGGATCTTGAGGATGCCCTTCTCCGCCTCGGGGAACGACTGCTGCAATCGCAGGCAGCGGACAATCGCCAGTTCCACCCCGCTTGACATTTCGGCTGGCAGGAACCCAGGCGACTTCAATTCTTCATCGAGAATCTGCCGGTATGCGGCGACCGCCTTCCCGAAATATCCCTCGGCCCGCACCCGGTCTCCGCTCGCCAGCCCCTCTCCCAGGTCGCGGTAGGTCTCGCCGATCCAGCGGAGCGAGTAGTACGACTGGCTGTCTTTCCGCTTGGCGACTTCATCGAGGAAGGTCTCGAATGACTTGAGCACCTCGGCCAACCGCGGATCGCGGGCCGCCTGCAGTCGCTGCACTTCTTTCTTCAACTGGGTGCCAAAGTCGACATACACCTGGGTCAGCGCCTTGCCTCCCCCTCCCGACTCCTTGACGATCGCATCGAGGGCCTGTTGCGCCTCCTGGGCTTTGACCAGTTCATTCGAACCAATGTAGGCCCGCAACACCTGGATGTAGACCGCGATCGCCACGTTGAGATAAGGCTTGGTTCCCTTTTGGAACGCCGGCAGACCGGCGACGGAAGACAGGGGGCTGTCGACCAGCAGTCCCAGCCCCCCCTTGTAGTCCCCCGCGCCGTTGAGAATGGAGGCGAGGGTCAGCTTGGCGAGGGTCAGATCACGCATTTTGGCCGGGTCGACCTGGGCCGCCTCTTTGGGAAGGTTCCCCTCGAACTTGCCGATGGCGGTCGTCAGGATTTGCCGCGACTGGTTGAGCAGCTCGTCAATCTGGTCGCGAGGCTTGCGCTCGGCCTCGGAACGGGTCTGCTCCTGCACGTAGACATCCCACCAGGCGTTCCCCGCCTTCAACTGGGCGTCGAGGTACTGCGGGGCCGATTCGGGAACCGTACCGTACCACTTCGCCGCTTCGGCGGGTTGCCCCAGTTCGGCATACAACCCACCCAGGTTCATCCGGGCGTCCTGCGCCTTGTCGCTGGCGGGCCAGTTCTGGGTGATGTAGTTGCAGATGTCGACCACCCAGGCAATCTCGGGCCCGCGACGGTCCTTGGCCTCACGGTGGTACGCCTGAATGTAGGCGGCTTGCGCGAGATACCCGGCGTCGAGGGCCAGGTCCGATTGTTCCTTCCGGTATTTTCGGGCCACCCATTCGGCCAGGACCCCCGACTCGTGGCTGCGGTCGCGCATCAGGAAGTAAACGTAGGCCAGGAAGTAGCGGGCCCGGTTGACCTCGGCCACATCGTCGCGTTTTCCCGCAAGGTTCAGCGCCAACGCCAGGGTCCGGGCAGTCTCCCGCAAAATCGGCTGCAGCTCATCCTGCAGTTTCTGTTTCTCGGGCCCCTGGGCCTGGGCCACCGCCGCGTTCTTGTTGCGGATTTCTTCGACCTGCGTCCGCGCGAGGCTGAAGGCGGTGGCGAAATCCTTCGGGTCTCCCGTCCCCCGCTCCAGATCGGCCAGCAGCCGGCGGATCATTGCCGTCGAGGCGTCTTTGTACTCACCCGGGAACCGATTGATCCGCCGGGCCGTGTCGAGGGCCCCCTGACGCATCTTCCGCTTCTCGACCTCGGGGGTGTCTTCAGCCCGCGCCAGCAGTTCTTCGGCCCGTGCCTGTTCCCACTGGATCCCCAGCCCCACCCGGGTGTTCAGCTCGCCGCGGTGCGCCTTGCGCCAGGCGTCGGCCTCCTGCATCACCACGCGGTAATCCTTCCGCAGGTCGTTGTTCAGGCAGACCATCCGAAACTGCAGTACGCGATTCTGCAGATCTTCCAGTGGGCTGCCGTCCTTGCCGCGGTGCTCAAGCAGCTCGTTGTAGATCCCCAGCGCCTTCGTCAGCTCGTCCATCTCTTCGAAGCACTTCCCCTGCCACATGCGGGCGTAGAGCCCAATCACCTGGCTGCGGTGCCGGGAGTGAATCGACTCGAACGCGTTCGCAGCGTCGGTCAGCAGCTTCTTGAACTCGGGCGAATCCTGTTCGTGCGTCTGCGCTTCCTGGTGAATGACCTGGCCCAGGTGGAACTCGGCCTGGATCGCGTTGACGAAGGCTTTTTCCCGAGCGGCATACCGTTTGTCGTTCTGCGGGATGAATTTGTCGAACGAGTCGTGTTCGGCCTTGTAGCGTTCGAACGCCGCCTGGTAGACGCGGCGGGCCTCGACCAGCAGGTCCCGCGCCTGCTTCCGGAGCTCGTCTTTGCGACCAGAGTTGTTGGGGGAATTCGCCTGCCAGACCAGCGCACGGGCCTTCCCCATCACCACTTCCGCGATCTCGCTGTTGGCCGCCCCCGCCAGCGGATGCTGCGGATACTCCTTCACGAACTTCTCGAACTGCCCGCGGGCCTCGTCGAACAGCTTCTGCTGCGCGTCGGAATCGCGGGTCCGCTCGGCTTGCGCCAAAAGCGTCGCCCCCCGCTCGTAGGTCAGCGTCTGCCGCAGCTCGGCATCGAGATTCGGCCGGGCTTCGAGTTCGTCAATGTAAAAGAGGGCGTAATCGAAGTAGTCCCGATTCCGCAGCGCCTGCAGGAACTCCTGGGGACGCTCGCCCCCCCACGCCGGGACCGCCAGCCAGGTCAGCCCGGCCACCAGCCATCCCATCCAAAGCTTCAAGCGCATGCTGTCTGGTCCTTGATCCGGCCAACACTTCGTCCAACGGAACAATATCCCCCCGGTTTCTCCCGATCAACTCGCCCCCGGCCGGTTCCCCCCCCCCACCACTGCGTCCGCTGGCTCCGGCCCACCCGCCACACAGGTCGCCACCACGAGGTCGCCGGTGACATTCAGCACCGTCCGACACATGTCGAGAATCCGGTCGACCCCCATGATGATGCCAATCCCTTCCCCAGGCACTCCCACCGATCGCATCAGCACCACGATCAACGGCAGCGAGCCCCCCGGTACCCCCGCGGTGCCAATCCCCGCCAGAATCGACATCAACACCACCATCACCTGCTGACCCAGCGACAGTTCCACCCCAAACACCTGGGCCAGAAAGAGCACCACCACCCCTTCGTAGAGGGCAGTGCCGTTCTGGTTCCCCGTGGCCCCCACCGTCAGTACGAAACGCGAGGTTTCCCGTGGCAGACGCAGGTTGTCTTCGGCCACCCGCATCGCAGTCGGCAGCGTCGCATTGGAAGAGGATGTGCCAAACGCCACCTGCATCGCCTCGGAGACCGCCCGGAAGAACGTTCGGGGAGGCACGCGGCTGAACAGCAGCAAGACCACCGGGTAGACCACCACCAGCTGCAGCAATAATCCCAGCAGCACCGTCAGTGCGAACCAGAACAGCGTGAACAGCACTTCGATTCCCAGTGTGGCCACAATGGAAAAGACCAGGCAGCCCGCCCCCAGGGGGGCGAGGGTCATGGCCCAGCCAATGATGGTCATCGCCACCGAGTTGAGTCCTTCCAGCCAGGCGATCAGCCCCCGGCACTCATCGGGTTTGGCCGCCATGGCGGCTCCCAGGAATAGTGAGGCGAACATCACCGCCAGCATCCCATTCCCCTTCGAACTGCCATCGATGGCCCCCACCATCTCCTGCAGCGGGTTCTCAGGAATCATGTCGATGACGATGTCGCTGGCTTTTTTCGCCTTGCTGGCCTTCTGACCGACGTCGGCCGAAGTGGCCGCATTCCGTTCCACCAGCGCCTGCCGAGCCTCGTTCGACAGGGCCGATCCTGGCCGGATGACGTTGACGGCGGTCAGTCCCAGCAAGACGGCACAGGCCGAGAGAATCCCCGAGAACATCAGCGTCCTCAGGCCAATCTTGCCCAGTTTTCGCAGGTCGCCAATTTCGACGACCGCGAGCGACAGGGCCGAGACGACAAGGGGCAAAACGACCATGAACATGAGCCGCAGGAACATCCGGCCGATGACGTTGGTGACGTTCTGGGTGAACCAGTCGAGCCCATCATGAATCCCGTCTCCATTCACATCTCCCGCCGCGACCCCATCGACAACCGCTCCCGGGCGCAGCAGGAAATTGGCCAGCAAACCCAAGACGGTACCCAACAGCAGCCCGATCAGAATGCGCCGAGCGGCCGAATCGCCCCCAGTGTCTGCACGGGGCGCCGGGTGAGGGGAGTTCGGCGGTGCGGCCATCGCGGGGGAACCAGAACCGGTCATCGCGGCGGGCGTTTCGGAATCAGTCCGGGAATCAGGGAGGGAATCCACAGGAACCTCGCGGAGCAGGCGGAGCGCGGGATGGTTGGATCTTCACTGTCGACGGACCTCTGGGGGAATGCAAGCGGTTGGGCGGAGGCGGCGGAGAGAGCGCAGGTCCCACGGGGTGTGGTTTGCGGGATCTTCTGGGGAAGGGGACTCCCATCATTCCCGGGACCAACAGCGCCGCGTGTTGACAAACGTCGTACAGTATCCAGTTTACTCACAAATGTATGCAATGAACAGATTGTCGTTCCTTTTCTCTTGAGATTCGACAGGGCTGTTGGAATCCTTGCGGCTGCGGCTGCGTCCGAATCCATCGGTCCCACAGGAGATAAAAAGCCAATATTTAAGCTGTTTTCCGTTCAGTTCGGAATGTGATGCGGATGCTTGTCCCCGGTCCATCCGGTCAATTCTCTTCAGGTGAACTCGTGCTATAAATATTTTAGTTCAGAGGTGTACAAGTCAATCGAATTGATGGGCTGTTGTGTGGTCCCGCACGAGTCGTTCGATGTCATTCGGAGGCATCTGTCGGATGCTGGACCCGCAGGACTGCGCTCGGTTCGCCGGGGTCAGGAGGCCGGTGACGGTCATCGATGCCGGGATTCCGACGATGACGGCGGCTGCGGACAATGTCGAGCGGATCGAGGCCCCCGAACCGAGGATTCGGCAGGTCGAGTTCCAGGCCAGCCGGTATGCCCCCCTTCCCCGGCCACTGTGGCATGACCACCTGCTGCCGGGAAACCGGCACTCTGGACGACGAGTCTGCCGGGGCGCAACCTGCGAGCAGCCAGACGGCCCGATCGGGATCGCAGCGTCCCTTATCGTCGGCGGGGGCCAGGTTTTGGCCTCGGCGGCTTGGTGAAGCGGTGGCGTTCCTCGGGCCCTTCGTCGTTTTCAATCGGGCCGTCCCCGACATCCTCGATTGTGCCGATCATCGCGATCTCGAACCACTCGCGGAACAGAGGGAGCGTCAGATCGCGGGGCCAGCGGGTCTGGTCCCGAGACCATCCTTCCAGCTCCCGGCAAAAGATGTCGTGGAAGACCTGCCGCAGAACCTGTGTGGCCCCCATGGCATCTTCAAATTCGGGCACCAGGTACAGGGTCTGGCCAACCTCAGGGAGTTCGATCTTCCTCGATCCACTGGGAGCACCTCCGTTGATCCAGTCGAGATAGGGTTGCCGGGCGCGGACGAGGATGGCGTTGCGGTTGAGCATGCGACGTGCCGAAAGGAACGAAACGGGGCCAACGGGGACGAGTGACATGAATGCGGGAATCATCGCCGACCCGCATGCGGGAGACAATTCGAGGCGTCACGAACGTCGCCCGGAGAATCGTGAGAGCCAGGGCTGTCTGCCGCCCCTGAGCCGCGGCTACGAGTGGGCTCCCGCGAGGGTCGACACCCCGGGGCCTGCTCCCGGGAATCGGCGGCCATGCGGGAATTCCGTTGCCCTGCTGCCCGACCTGGCCAGATGCCAGGCGGCACCAGGGGTGAGCAGCAAGGGACCAATCCAATCCCGATTGAGGTTGACAACGCCCAAGAGCCGGCAGGTATTATACGAAATACAGTTCGCGTATTTCCGTACGCGAACCAAATAACGTCAACCGGGGAGCAATTCGATGTGGGATGTGTTGCAGGTCAACCTGGCTTCGCCGCTGGCGCTGGCCTTTGTGCTGGGGATTGTCTCCCGGCTTTTGAAGAGCGAGTTGTCGCTTCCCCGGGATCTCTATGCGTCGCTTTCGATCTACCTGCTGCTGGCGCTGGGGCTGAAGGGAGGGGTGGAACTCTCGCAGACTTCGCTGAATGCGCTGTTCTGGCCGGCGGTGGTCACCGTCGGTCTGGGGCTGTTCACACCGGTGTCGGCGTATCTCGTCCTCCGCCGTCTGGGACGATTTCCCATCGCCGATGCCGCGGGCATCGCCGCCCACTATGGTTCGGTCTCGGCGGTGACCTTCATTGCGGCCCAGCAGTTTGTGCAGACGATGAACCAGCCGGCCGAAGGCTTCCTGCCCACGCTGCTGACTCTGCTGGAGATTCCGGGGATCCAGCTCGCTCTGGCGATCGGGGCGGTGCAGATGGCGCGGGAGCGGGCCGCCCAGCATGCGGGGCAGTCGGCCGCGGAGGCCCCGCGCCCCATGGCCGAGGTGTTGCACGAGGTGCTGACTTCCCGGTCGATGATCCTGATGGTCGGGGGGTTGATCATCGGCTGCCTGATGGGAGAACAGGGCTATGAGCCGGTGAAGCCGTTTTTCGAAGGAATGTTCAAAGGGGCCCTCACCCTGTTCCTGCTCGAAATGGGGCTGGCCGCCGGCGCCCGGCTGGGTGATCTGAAGTCGGTCGGACTGTTCCTGCTCGGTTTCGGAATGATTCTCCCGGTCCTGCATGGCGGGCTGGGGGTGTTGCTGGGGCATTGGTCGGGGCTGTCGATCGGAGGGGCGGCGGTCCTGGGGACCATGGCGGCCAGCGCGTCGTACATCGCCGCCCCCCCCGCGGTCCGCATGACGTTGCCCGAGGCGAACCCGACCTACTACCTGACGGCCGCCCTGGCGATTACCTTCCCCTTCAACATCGTGCTGGGAATTCCCCTGTATTACCAGATGGCCACCCTGCTGGCCGCACACTGACCCGAGGACCATCATGGACACCACCCCACTCACGCTGCTGACCATTGTGTGTGAAGCCATCCTCAAGGAACGCCTCCTGGGGGAATTGACAAAAGCCGGTGCCAAAGGACATACGTTGACCGAATGCGAGGGCTCCGGTTCCCGACACCGGCGCGTCAGCGAGACGCTGGGGGCCAACATCAAGCTCGAAACCATTGTCTCTCCCGGCGTGGCCGAACAGTTGCTCAACACCCTGACCCACGACTACTTCCCCAGGTTCGCCATCATCGCCTATCTCAGCCCGGTCTCCGTGGTCCGGGGGGACAAGTACATCTGACACCAGACCTCCCCGGCCGGCTGGTTTGTTTAAGGAATCTCTGGTCGTTTTCCAGTTTCGGCAGCAGACGGAGCATCCGCCCTGGAGAGCGCCACCGCAGGGCCAGAATCGACTGATGCAGCAGGTCGGTCTGGATGAGGGAGGGTACCACCCCCCTCGACACACAACGGCCGCAATTCACCCGAAGGATCGGCAGCCGAGGCCGAAGCGGGCATTCCGGGAGAGGTGGAAGTGGTCAATGTCGCTGGAGTCTGTTCAGGAACGGGGGTCAGATTGCAGACAACGCCAGGTAAGCCGGGGTGTCATTCACCCCGGCTGTGATCCGCAGTTTTTTCGAGCGTCAATGCTCTGGGAGGTGTCAGGCCGCGCACGCTCCCCCCAGGAACCCAAGTCGCCCCCCAGGACGGCAGCGACTCCCGTCAGCCACAAGGGGTGGAAACAGCGGCTGGCTGACCCGACCGTTCACGCACCGCGATCACCCGCTGCATAGGGAGGCCCCGGATTCAGATCCAATACGGTCCGCTCGGGACCAATCAGGGCGTCTTCCTGCTGACAGATCCACTTCGAACCGGGTTCGATTCCCTGGATGGTATGGCCTGACTCGATCACGGGCCCCTGTTCGACCAGGTAAATCGCGGTGTTGAACAACACGCGGCTTAGTCCATTGGGATCCAGACCGCGGAAGTGACACTGCAGATCGGGCAGATCGAGTTCCGCCATCCCGCGGGTATCCATCAGCATGTCGCCGTCGGTCTCGGCGATATTGAAGAATCGCACGTTGAGCGTGCCCGGCCGCAGCACCGGCTCATCCCCCACGGCATCGAGATAGTCTGCTGTACGGACCACCTGCTGCGAGTGCCGACAGACGAGGGCCAGGGGCTGCGTCTGCTCGACCACCGCCTGCAGCACCCCGTGAAACAGCCGGAGCCGCTCGGGCGGCGGCAACTGCTGGGCCATCAGTTCGGTCACCAGCAGCGTGTGCCGGGAGGGGGCCAGCAGTTCGGCCGCCTCCCGACAGCGCCACGATTGTTCAAACAAAGACTGCAGCGCCTCGAGATTGACCGGCTGGTCGGCTCGCCACAGAGCGGTCTGAGGACAGAGCGTTCCATCCTTCACCGCGAAGGGATGCGACTTATGAAACAGGACGAAGGCCTGTTTCGCCTCGTCCTGGCCGGGGCTGTCGAGTGACTCTCCCAAAATCGCCTCCGCCCGGGCGTGCAGCGTACGGAGATTGAGGGCGGGAGGGGCTGCGAAATGAAGTTCGACAATCTGCATGCGGCGGTCCCGCCGTGGATGGGCTCTGGAAGGAACTGGAGGGGAGTTGATCATGGCTCCCGCATAGCAGGCCGACGACCGGACGGGGTTGATGGAGAGCACGGACAGACAAAAGGGGACTCGTCGGATCCCCATTCCCCGGCTAAGCCAGCACCAGAATCTCCCCCTTGCCCGGGACGGCGCGGTCGCCGCGGTAGAGCTGGTAGGGGCCGGTGGGGAGGGTGATGCCGTGCGGAGCCAGGTGCCGGGAGAGCAGCGGCAGGAATCCCGGGGTGGTGGTGGTCGAGTAGGTGAAGGTGGGCATCATCTGCAGGGGCTTCAGCGAGATGATCGTGCCGCGCTGCATCCACGCGCCGGTCCGGATTTCGGCGCCGCTGCGCAGGAGGATCGTGCCCCCCTTCATCTGCAGACCGGTGAAGTCGCGGGTGGGCCCCCCCACCACGATCGTCCCCCGCCGCATCCGCATTCCCACCTCCAGCCCCGCCGATCCATCAATCATGATCAGCCCGTTCCGCATCCCCGACATCGCCCCGCGGTAGGCCGCGCCAATCTGCCCCCCGGCATTTCCCCGGATGCGGATCGTGCCATCCTTCATTTCGGCTCCGATCCAGTCGCCGGCATTGCCGTGGACGTCGATTCGCCCTCCCCGCATGTAGGCCCCCAGGTGCATGCCAATGGTCCCGTGGACGGTGATGCTTCCCCGGCGCATTCCCCGGCCCACCCACCGCAGTTTGTGCAGTTCGCCGTGCAGCACCAGGTCTTCACTGCGTTCTCCCTCGACGTCGAAGAATTCGCTGAGAGGCAGGCGGCGCTTGCCGTGGTGCACGATCATGGCCGAGATCTCGGCATGCGACAGCGTCGCCAGCACATCGGGCGAGAGGAACTCGGCCTCGAGGGGGACGATGGGGGGACGCTTGAGTCGCAGAGTGACCGGCATGGAAGACGATCCGGCGGCAAGCCGGCAAAACGGAACCAATCAACGATCGGCGGGAATGAAAGTTCGGGGCGGATCGAAACCTGTCTCAGGACGTCGCGGGGGGTTGGCAGTCGCGCAGATCGGGATGCTCGATCCGCTCGAGTTCGACCGGGTAGTGCTCGAACTTCATGGTGTAACAGTCTTCGAACAGCGGCCGGATGAAGTCGTTGGTCGCTGGATCCATGGCTGGACGGACCAGGAACTCCTTCCCCTGGGGGGCCTCGCGAATGTCGCCATCTTCCAGCACCACCTCCCCCGCCTTGATCACATAGCGGGGATGGCTGAACATCTGCTGGATGTCGACCTGCTCTTCGTAGACCACCACGTCGGCGTCGGCCCCCACTCCCAGGTGCCCCTTGTGCGTCAGCCCCAGGGCGCGAGCCGGACCGGCCGACATCGCAGTGGCAATCTCCAACAGCGTGTACTCGCGATCGAGTTCCGGCAGCTTGATGCGCGACTTGACCCGGTCGGGGAGTTTCTTGAGGCACTCCCGCCGGAACTCGGCGCTCATCAGCATCTGGATGATCTCGGGATAGCGCCAGAAGCAGCCGCCGTTGGGATGATCGGTCGACAAAAAGACCTGCCACGGATCGCGGATCATCAGCAGCAGTTCCAGACCCGCCGCCCACTGCACCGCGTTGACCACATTGCTGGGGCGATAGGTGTAGGGAACGATGCCGCAACCGGTCTCGTTTTCGACGTCGAGGTTGCCCCATTTCCGCCCGGTCAGCTTGTAGAGCAGGTGCTGCCAGGGACCGTCGGCGGTGATGGTCACGGTGTCGCCGAACAGCACCACCCCGGCATCGGTCGTGAGGTTGGGGTGGCTGTTGAAATACTCGGCCAGGACGGTCGTCTCAGAGCACATCGTGTCCCAGCCGTCGCCGCCGTAGGCGTGATACTGCGAATGGGCGATGTGGGCCCGGTGCCCTTCCAGACGAGCCAGGGTGTCGAGCGTCGTGGTGATGTTTCCGGGAGCCCCCAGGTTGTTGCAGTGCAGGTGCACCGGGTGGGGCAGGCCCAGATCGTCACAGATGCGGGCCAGGTTGGTGACAATCTGCCCGGGAGTGAGCCGGTGGTAGCCATCGATGGGAGTATCGAGCGCCTTGGCGTCATGCCCGTATTTCCAGGCCTTCACCCCTCCGGGATTGACCGCCTTGACCCCGTACGACTTGGCCGCCCAGAGATACCACGAGAGAACCTGCTTGGCCCGCTCGTACTCCCCCTGCTCGAGTTGTTCGAGCAAGATCTCATTGTTGGCCATCAGGGTCAGCGAGGCTTTGTCGATGATCGGGATGTCGGCCAGTTCCTCATGGGTGTGCCGGGCCGAGAGCACCGGCACCGCCGCCTCGTTGACCGTGGTAAAGCCCATCCCGGCATAGAGATAGCCGGTGGCGAACGTGGTGGGGGCCATGCCTCCCAGGCCGCTGCGGCGCGTCTTGGTGCGGATGAACGCCTGGGTGCGGCGATGGTCTTCGGGGGTCATCGCGCGGGCGAAGTTGATGGCCCCGCCGGCCACGTGCGTGTGGACGTCGACCCCGCCGGGGAAAATGACCATCCCGGTGGCGTCGATGATGCGTCCGCCAGAGACGGTTTCCACAATCTTCCCGGTGTCGTCGATGCAGAGGTCGCGGACCTGGCCATCGATGCCCTGGGCGGGATCGTAGATCTTGCCTCCAGTGATGCGGATCATGAATTCAACAGCGGGCCGTGGCAGACCGCGTGGGACGGTCTTGGTGGGGGGAACGGGTTACAGGTTGACCTGCGAGGTCCATTGGTGCGGGGAGGGACCGCCATCGGGCAGCCAGAACGGCTTTTTGGCGATCGCCTCATTGATCCGCCGGACCACCTCTTCATCGGTCGGGTAGGGAGACTTCAGGGCGGGCGACAGGGGCATCGGCAGCTCGTCCATGCGGTACGCCGTCCCGGGAGCGGAAATTCCCTGCGGGGCGGTCGTGATGTGCACGCGGGCCAACCGGCTGGTGTGCGTGATGTGCGGATCGAGCACGATCGTGGGGATGCGGGCCAGATGGTCGATCGCCGGCTGGGGCATGGTCGCCCCCGGGTCGGCTCCGATGATGAACGCCGCGTCGCAATCCCCCCGCACCAGCACGTCGACCGTCGAGAACTCCCCCGGGTTGTACCGCGGGTAGCCCCGGTTGAACGAGATGCCGAACGGGTAGCCGGTCTGCCACCGCATGATCACGTCGGCCCCAGTCACGTTGCCATGCCCGCGCATGGGCATCGCGACGAACTTGGTGAACGCGTTCATCTCGGCCGCCAGCGTCAGCAGGGCCGCGCTGTTCATGTGCTTCCCGCGGGTCATCGAGAGACCCATGCCGAAGAACATGCAGCCGAATTTCGCACCCTTCATCCGCCGGACGAGGTCTTCCACCGCCGCGCGGTCGAGGCCCGTCTCGGCGATGTCTTCATCACGGACCGGCTGGTCTTTGATGAGCGCCCGCAGAATGGTGATCAGTTCGAAGTCTTTGCCGGGGCGCACCTGCAGGAAGATGTCGGCCGCCTTGGCGCTCTTGGTCTCGCGGATGTCGACCAGCACCATCGTGCGGTCCTTCCGGCCGCGCGGCAGAAACTTGCTTTTCTGCATGATGGTGTATTTGGTGAAGTGGCGGGGATGGCACTCGGCCGGGTTCCCACCCCAATAGATGATGAAGTCGGCGCGCTGTTTCACTTCGCCGAGCGTACACGTGACCTTACCACCCAACTGGGCGGCAATCTCGGTGGGACCGTGTCAAAGCGACGTGTGACTGTCGAGCAGCCCTCCCAGCAGATCGGCCAGCGCCACGCACTCTTTCTGCGCCTCGCAGGTGGTGTTGCTCATGCCGTAGACCAGCGGCATGTCGGCGGCGTGCAGCAGCGTCGCCGCCGTCTCAATCGCCACGTCGAGCGACACCTCCTCGCCATCGACCAGGGCGACGGGATACTTCTTCTCGGCCGTGTGATTCAGAAACCACGCCGTCCCCAGCACGCAGGCCCGCTCGGCCTTGTGAATGCGGACCCCGTCGTGGTGCAGGTCGATGTCGTCGCAGACACACCCGCAGAAGGTACAGGTCGCGTTCTCAATCACTTCCAGATTCATGGCAACTCTCGCTTCCGCAACTCGCATGTCGGGAACCCATCCCGGGAAATCTCCCGGGCGATGTGGTTCACCGGGAGGCGTTCAAGACTCTTCGCAATGGTTGGTGTCGTCCGGACCGGACGACGGCACGGTGAACGTTCAGCCCAGGGCCCGGCCCTGGCAACTTCCCCGCACCCGCCGCGGCATGAACCGCCCGGGTTCAATCTCGGTCCAGGGAGCCACCTCGGCGGCAGCCTCCTCGACCGGCGCGAAGTGCGGCCCCTCGGGCCCCGCCAGAAATTCGTGCAATGGTGTTTCAGACATCCGCCTTGCCCCTTCCAGAAACTCACTTCCCGAGAATTCCCTTCCCGGAAAGTCACAACGCCTCACCGCAACCCGCCCGTCTGGGGCGGCTCCAGCCCTGCTCGAAACTTCAGATCTTCTCGACTTCAGATCTTCCCGACTTCAGATCTTCTCGACTTCAGATCTTCTCGAGGGGAATCACTTCCACCTCCCAGCCCTTCGACGTCGGCATCCCGGTGCCGTCGGTGTCTCCCCCCATCAGCCGACAGGTCGGGGGACCATACGGCACCACGATCATCCCCTCGGGCACTTTCCCCTGCTCGCAGATGAACCGGGATTCACCAAACGCTGTCCGGATGAGAGCCGGCTGACCTTCCACCAGCCCCACCTCGGCCATGTCTGCGGCACACATCACCATCGACGACGTCAGGGCCCGATACTCTTCGGAATCCTTGCCGACGTTGATGAGCGAACCCTGGCGGGCCGAGCGGGTCGAGTTGAGGATGAACCGTTTGGACGACATCAGAACCGCATGAGAAGGGAGTGGAGAGGGCTGTGAAATCATACCCGTTCGGAGGGGCTCTCACAATTCCAGTCCCCCGGCGAGGAAGCCGAATTCGCTGAGGTTTTTGCGAAGGATTCAGCGGTTTTGAGTGTCAGGGTTTGGATCTCTTCCCGAGGTTCGGTAGTTCGCCCCCCCACGACGGAGTCACCCCGTTCGACCTGGCTCCCTGCCGTGGCGCAACCGGTGCCGGCAGGTACTGGGGGGTGGTGGGGTCGCAGCGATTCCCGGGGCGGGAATTGCTTCGGTCAGCCACCGCCGACCGGCCGACTCTCCACCACCAGCGTCACCGGGCCATCGTTGACCAGCTCGACCTGCATCTCGGCCTGGAAAATGCCGGTCGCC
>CAIOTJ010000510.1 GCA_903861195.1 uncultured Planctomycetaceae bacterium
CGTCCCCTTCGGTGATCTCTTCGAAGTCGCTGTCGATCTTCGGTCGTTCCGACTCGGTCAGGGCCAGCTTGGCCAGCCGCCCCTCGTAGTAGATGCGGACGGTGGCCCCATCCTCAACCGCCCGGCTGATGTCGTAGACGTCGATGTAGTCGCCAAACACCCCCTTGGTGCTCTTGTCTCCCAGTTCGATCGGGGTGCCGGTGAATCCCAGGTACGACGCAAACGGCAGCGCATCGCGCAGGTGCTTGCTGAAGCCATAGCTGATCTCGCCCGTCTTCGTCGCCTTGGCATGGTGGCCGTACTGGCTGCGGTGGGCTTCGTCGGCGATCACCACGATGTTGCGCCGGTCGGACAGCTTGGGATAGGTCTGCCCTGGGTCGGGGGCGAATTTCTGCAGCGTCGTGAAGACCACCCCCCCCGAGGCCACCTGCAGCAGTTCCTGCACGGCATCGCGATTCTCGGCCTGCACCGGCTTTTGCCGCAGCAGTTCACTGCAGCCGGCGAACGTCGAGAAGAGTTGATCGTCGAGGTCGTTGCGGTCGTTGATGACCACCAGCGTGGGGTTCTGCATCTGCGGATGCCGGATGATCTTCCCGGCATAGAACACCATCGTCAGGCTTTTGCCGCTCCCCTGCGTGTGCCAGACCACCCCCACCCGGCGATCTCCCTGGGGGGAGACCGCCTTCAGCGTGCAGGCGACCGCCTTGTTGACGGCGTGGAACTGGTGATACCCGGCCATCTTCTTGATGATCGTGCCAGCGTCGACTTCAAACACGATGAAGTGCTGGATCAGATCGAGAAACCGGCTGCGCTCGAAGACCCCCTGGATCAGCACATCGAGTTCCGGCCGGCCTGGCGGGGCGACGTCCCGGCCGTCGGTCGTGCGCCACGGCATGAAGCGGTCCCAGCCGCCGGTCAGTGTGCCAATGCGGGCGGTCATGCCATCACTGGCGACGAGGCAAACGTTGTAGGTCATCAGGGTCGGCAGTTGCAGCTTGTACGTCTGCAACTGGTCAAACGCCTTGCGGGTGGTGGCGTTTTCATCGGCCAGATTCTTGAGCTCGATCACCACCAGCGGCAGGCCATTGACGAACAGCACCACATCGGGTCGCCGGTTGTGGCGCCCTTCGATGACGGTGAACTGATTGACCGCCAGCCATTCATTGTTGTCGGGAGCGGCGAAATCCATCAGCCAGACCTTGTCGTGCACGGTCCGCCCATCGGCGGGGTAGGCGACATCGACCCCCTCGACCAGCATCCGGTGAAAGCGGCGGTTGTTTTCGAGCAGGTTCGGCGTCTCGGTGCGGGTCACCCGCCGGAGCGCCTCGTCCCGCGCCTCGGCGGGAATCTGCGGATTGATCCGCGCAAGCGCCTCCCGCAGCCGGGTCAGCAGCACCACATCCCCGTACGACTCCCGCTGTCCCGTCGATTCCTCGGGCGCAATCTCGGGGCCGTGGACCACGAAGTAGTCCAGACGGGCGACCCAATCGAGGACCGCTTCTTCGACGGTGGATTCGGTGAAGGAACTGGACATGTTGCAATCGAACCTGAATGGAACCCGAATAGAACCTATTAGAACCCGAATAGAACCTCGTTAGGGGTTTTTGAGGGACCATCTGGCCCCCCGGCCGTGGCCATCCGTGACGACCAATTCGAAGGATCGCAACTTTTCGAGGTCATCACGCACGGCGAGAGTCGGGCCACCGACGGCACGAACGATGTCAGCGCGCGCAACCCCCCACCGCTTCGACGATAAAAACTGCAGAATCTTTCGCTGTCGCGGCGAGAGGTCTTTCTTCACGAGTTGGGGCGCGATGTAATGGCTTGGACGAAAGCGCACCACGACACAACCCGCGACGACTTCAATGTCGGGTCGCGGCAATCCGGCCTTTTCTGCCAATTCGGCCATTTTGATCGTTCCCCTTCCCCACGATTCGATGAGGCCCCGACGTTGAAAAACACGTGCCATGAGTGGATTCCAC
>CAIOTJ010000511.1 GCA_903861195.1 uncultured Planctomycetaceae bacterium
GGATGCCGACTGGACCCCCGAGGCGTTCGCGGGGCTGGTCGACGGAGTGCCGGTGGAATCGCAACTGGCCCGCCGGCTGGCCGAGCAGCGGTGCCAGGTGCTGGTCCCCACCCTGATTGACCGTTCCGACGAGTTCTCGGGGCATCCCGATGTCCGCTACACCAATCAGCCCCACCGCGAGTTCATCTACCGTCAGGCCTTCGAAATGGGCCGGCACATCATCGGCTACGAAGTGCAGAAGGTCCTGGCGGGGGTGGACCAGTTGATGCTGCTCAACGAGCGACAGAAACTGCCGGTGCTGGTGGCTGGAATTGGCGAAGGGGGCTTGGTGGCACTCTACAGTGCGGCCCTCGACACGCGCATCGACGCGACGCTGGTCAGCGGCTACTTCGGACCGCGCGAGGGACTGTGGGCCGAGCCGATCTATCGCAACGTCTGGGCCTTGCTGAAGGAATTCGGCGATGCCGACCTGGCCAGCCTGGTCGCTCCGCGCGGGTTGGTGATCGAGGCCGCCCCCGTACCGGAAGTGGCGGGACCACCCGCTCCCCGGCAGGGACGCAGCGGTGGGGCCGCTCCCGGAAAGATTGTAACCCCCGCCACGACCGCGGTGCTGGCGGAAGCGGGCCGGGCGCAGACCCATTTCGACCAGTTGCAGCGTCCCGCCCAGTTGGTGGTGGTGGCCCACAACCCGGCCATCTCGTCTCCGGCGGGGTCGCAACATGCAGTGGCCAAATTGCTGGAGCTGGTGGGGGTGATGGCCGAGGCGTACGGCCTCAGCCCGGAACGGCCCAAGTTCGACGCCACCGGATACGACCCGGTCGCCCGGATGAAGCGGCAGGTGGGGCAGATGGTCGACTTCACCCAGAAGCTGCTGCGGCGCAGTGCCCGGGTGCGCGACGGCGTGTGGAGCAAGGCGAGCCGCAAGTCGCTCGAAGAGTGGAACAACACCGTCGAGCCGTACCGCGATATGGTCTACGACCAGTTGATTGGCCGGCTGCCCCCCAGCACGCTCCCCCTCAATGCCCGCAGCCGGCAGGTGCTGGATGAGCCCGGCTTCACCGGGTACGAGGTGGTGCTGGATGTCTATCCCGATGTGATTGCGGGCGGAATCCTGCTGTTGCCCAAAGACCTGCGGGGGGATGAGAAGCGTCCGGTGGTGGTCTGCCAGCACGGGCTGGAGGGAGTGCCGATGGACACGATCAGCAAGACGGCGCAGGGATTCCAGTATTACTCGGCGTTCGCGGCCGAGCTGGCCAACCGGGGCTTTATCACCTACGCGCCGCAGAACCCCTACCGGGGCCAGGACCGCTTCCGCACACTGCAGCGGAAGAGCAACCCCATGCAGCGGTCGCTGTTCAGCTACATCATCCCGCAGCACCAGAAAACGATTGAGTTCCTCAAGACCCTGCCGAACACCGACCCCACCCGCATCGCGTTCTATGGGTTGAGTTACGGTGGGAAGACCGCGGTGCGCGTCCCGCCGATGGTCAAGGAGTACTGCCTCTCGATCTGCTCGGCCGACTTCAACGAGTGGGTGGTGAAGAACACCACGGTGACCGATGGGTACAGCTATGTCTTCACCGGCGAGTACGAGATCTTCGAATGGAACATGGGGCATGTCGCCAACTATGCCGAGTTGTCGAACCTCATGACCCCTCGCCCGTTCATGGTCGAGCGGGGTCATGATGACGGCGTGGCTCCCGATGAGTGGGTGGCCTGGGAGTACTCGAAGGTCCGGCGTCACTACGTGAAACTCGGCCTGGGAGACAAGACCGAGATCGAGTTCTTCAATGGGCCGCACAAGATCAACGGGGTGCAGACCTACGACTTCCTGCACCGGCATCTGAACTGGCCCAGAAAGTGACACCCATCAAAACGGCCCCGGAGGCGCGGCACGGTTGGCCTCTGGGGCTCGACATTGGAGGGGCGAATCTCAAGGCGGCCGATGGCCGGGGGAACGCCCACAGCGAGCCCTTCCCGATGTGGCGCGAAGCGGACCGGCTGGCAGGTCGGCTCGAAGCCCTGCTGGCGCGATTTCCCGAGACAACCAGCGTCGTGGCCACGATGACGGGCGAACTGGCCGACTGCTTCGCCACCAAGGCCGAGGGGGTGACTGCGATCACCCGGGCATTGGTGACGGCGTCGGGAGCGCGGCCCGTGCGGCTCTGGTCGATCCGCGAGGGATTTGTCTCGCCTGACCACGCGCTGCAGCACCCGTTCGATGTGGCGGCCTCAAACTGGCATGCCCTCGCGACCTGGGTGGGACGGCAGGTGCCGTTGGGGCGGACGCTGTTGATCGACATCGGCACCACTTCCAGCGACATCATTCCGCTGGAGGATGGCCAGCCCCGGGCGATTGGGGCCACCGATCTGGGACGGCAACTGCAGGGAGAACTGGTCTACACCGGGGCCCGGCGAACGCCGTTGTGCGCGATTCCCGGACCGGTCATTCTGCGGGGGGTGCCCCTGCACCTCGCGGCGGAACTGTTCGCCACGACGCTCGACATTCATCTGTTGCGGGGGGATGTGGCCGAGGATCCGGACGACCGCGACACGGCGAACGGGCAACCGGCCACCCGGGCCGGGGCGATCGACCGCCTGGCCCGCACCCTCTGCTGCGACCGCACCGAGCTGACGGCTGATGAGCTGCAGTCGCTGGCCGACCAACTGGCCGAGGCGCAGCTCCAGCAGTTGCTGGCGGCAGTCGACCGGCAGGCGGCCCGGTGGCCGCGGGGTTGGGAGAGCGTGGTGCTGTCGGGGAGTGGGCAGTTTCTGGGGGAGGCGTTGTGCCGACGGCACCCGCTGCTGCGCACCGCCCGCCCGCTGCGTCTGGCCGACTGGCTCTCGCCCGAGGTGGCCGAGAGCGCCCCAGCGCATGCGTTGGCGTGTTTGCTGCTGGAGGATGGGTGAGGCGGCTGGCGGGCGACGGGGTTGACTGGACTTTGAAAAACGGTCGCCCTGGACATAAGCCTGACGCCCGACGTCAGCCGTATGCGTTACGGCGCTCGA
>CAIOTJ010000512.1 GCA_903861195.1 uncultured Planctomycetaceae bacterium
AACACCTGAGGTCGCTCAAGTGGGCCTGTTGGTCGGAACGTCTGACCGACTCACAGGTCGAAGACATTTTCTGGAACAACGCCGCCCGGCTGCTGAACGTCTCCTGAGCGACCCAGGCCGACGGAGCTTTCGCACGATTCTTTCCGGCTCCGTGGGCCATCGCCCTCATGACCCAATCTCTCTCTTCCGGCTTTCGCCTCCACGCCATGCAGCGCATTCTTCGCGACGACGCCCGCAAGTACGCCTTCGATGCCCGCGACACCCCGCTGTTGCGCGTCCAGCCGGGAGAAGTGTTCGAAATCGAGACCTGGGATGCCAGCACCGGGTTCTTCCGCAGTGAGGCCGACCTGGCCATCCCGGGCAACCGCCCTGGCTTCGACCGCACCCCTCCACTCGCCAACCCCATCGGAGGACCGGTCTACCTCGAAGGGGCCTCCCGGGGGGATCTGCTGGTGGTGACCATCGAAGAGATTCTGGTCGACGAATACTCGTGGATTGCGGTGGGCCCGAAACGCGGTCCCCTGGGAGAGTCCACCCGGTATCCGGAATTGTCGTCCCAATACACGACGAAGATCCTGCGGCACGAGGTGGGCCCGAGCGGCACCTTCCGCGATGGTACCGTGAAGTTCAACGAACGGGTCTCGTGGCCCATCACCCCCTTCATTGGCACGCTGGGGGTCGCTCCCGATCGGGAAGTCTGCACCAGCCTCGACGGACAGGGGGAATGGGGAGGCAACCTGGATATCCGTGATGTGCGGGTGGGACATCGCCTGCTGCTTCCCATCCACCATCCGGGTGCCCTGTTCTACCTGGGAGACGTGCACGCCAGCCAGGGAGATACTGAGTTCACCGGGACCGCCGCCGAAACCCGGGCGACCGTCCGCCTGCGGCTCGATCTCATTCCCCAGAAGAAAATTCCCTTCCTGCGCATTGAGAAGCCCGACTCGATTGTCTCGGTCTACGCAGCCAAGCCCCTCGAGGTGGCCGTGGAAACGGCCACGCTGAACCTGATCGAGTGGTTGGTGAGTGAGCACGGCTACACCCCCACCGACGCGTATTGCCTGGTCAGCACCTGCCCCGATTTCCGGATCAACGTCTACCAGATGTGCCAGCTGCGGCACCTCAAGTATGTCGCCGGGGCCGAGCTGCCCCGACGGTATCTTTGAGCGGTCCCGCCGCGGCCCAGCGGCCCGTCACCGCTTCAGGAACTCGACGAACCGCACTCCCACCGGTCGATCACCCACCCAGACCGTGGCCTCGACGCGGGTGGGACCTTTGGGCAGGGAGAGATCCTTCAGAATCAACTCCGAGGCTCCAGCGGCGGCCTTCTCGCGGCGACGCTCTCCAGCCAACCCCACCTCGATATCAACGGGAGTACTGCGTCGAGCCCAGCGGACCGTCACATCAAACCGGCCGGCCTCCACCACGTCGATCTCCCAGTGGCCCCGGTCCTCAGGACGCCAGTCGGCCCCCCGCCAATCCTGCCGCGTCAGCACCGTGGGATTCTCGTGTGGTGAGCCAATCGAGAGGCGGACTGGAGCGTAGTTGTCGGGGCGGGTTTGGCTGACGTCGGCAAACCAGGCGATGTATTGCCGGCGCAGTTCGGCCACCATCTCGGGATGCCGATCGGCCACATTTGTGGTTTCGTACGGATCCGCCTGCATGTCGAACAGTTCCCAGGGAACCTTCGGATCGGGCCGCTCATTGCCAAACCCGCTGCTGCGCACCAGTTTCCAGCGCGAGGAACGGGCCGCGAAGTGATGTTCGGCCTGAGGGACATCACCTCGATGGGACTGCAGAAAGAGGGTCCGTTCGGGCCAGTCGTCCGACGGGCCTGTCAACAGGGGCCACAGACTTCTGCCGTCGAACTTTGGATCCCGATGCGGCAGCCCGCACGCCTCCAGGATCGTGGGGGCCAGATCGATGTGCGCGGCGGGATGAGCCGGGCCTTCTCCGGGGATCAGCTTCCCGGGCCAGCAGGCGAACAGTGGCGAGCGGATTCCCCCTTCGTACACATCCCCCTTACGCGACCGCAGCCCCGCGTTGTAGCCCACCGTGGCCTCACCATTGTCCGTCAGAAACAGCACGAGGGTGTTCTGGGCGATGTCGCGCTCCGCCAGCCACGCCCTCAATCGTCCCACGTTGTCATCGATGTTCTCGATCATCGCGTAGACGCGGGCCAGCACGTCGGCGTCCCACTGGGACGGCAGGGGATGCCCCGGACCTGGTGGAAACCGGTCGGCGGTGATGGGGTTACGACGGTGATGCTCGTACTGGACGGAAGGGACATCGCCAAACGGACCGTGGGGGGCATTGGTCATCAGGCACAGGAAGAACGGTTGGCGGGACTCGATGGCCCGATTGGCCCAGGCCATCCCCTCACGGAAATAGACATCGGTGCAATACCCCTGCTGGGCCTCGGCCAAGCCATCGCGAAACAGGATGGGATCGGTGTACTTGTTCTCGCCTCCCGGAGGATCGCTGGGTTGCCCGATCCCTCCCCCCCGGTGGACCAATGCCGTATCAAACCCGCGATCGATCGGACGGAGCGGCCAGGTGTCGCCCAGGTGCCATTTGCCAAACAAACCGGTGCGGTAGCCCCCCGTCTGCAACCGCTGCGCCAGGGTGATTTCCGTCGGGTCCAACAGGGCCCGACCACGGTAGGTGTCGATCGCCCGTGTGCGGTAGTTGTAGCGCCCGGTCATGAGCGACGCCCGTGTGGGGGCGCAGACCGGACTGACATAGAAGCAGGGCAGCCGTACACTCGACTCGGCCAACCGGTCGAGGTGCGGGGTGCGGATCACCCGATTTCCATGGAAACCCAGGTCTCCCCAACCCTGGTCATCCGTCATGATCACTATGACGTTGGGAGCCCCGTCCCCCGGGCTGTCTGCCGCCAGGCCGCGGGGGCCGGTCATTCCTCCGATCGCCAAAACCAACCACCAGAGCCCATTGCGGGATGTCATCGCGGAAACCTTCTTTGGGGACAGGATAGCGAAAGGGGAGCGAACTGACGGTTCGGGAGATTGCACGGCTCACACCGATCAGGGCGGGGAAGGATGGCGGCGAGTTGACTCATTCCCCGGCAGCAGCGCAGTTTTCCTAGCTTGACCGATCCGCAGGATCCGATAACACCACGACCTTTCGTCGTCCTGACGCACCTGATGCGTGGCACGGCGGTGGAACTGGGACAACGTGATGACCCCGGGTTGTGATCCCGGGATTTGTGGAGACGGACTGGCACCATGAAGATCAATGGGCGTTTGTTGCTGCTGGCGGTCGTGACGGGTCTGTTCATGCGGATCTGGTCCGAAACCGGCGCCCGGCCCGGGTCGGATCGGGTCTCGGTGGTGCGGCCCACTCCGGTGGCCGTCTCGCGACCCCTGCCCGTGGTCGAGACTCCCGAGCGTTCCGCAGAGACTCGGGTGCAGGAGACCTGCGCTCTGCCGTCCATCGACCCGTCAGTCCAGCACGAGGAATGGACACTCCACACGGCCCCAATTTCCCTGCCACAGGGACTCTCGGCGGGAACTTGGCGGGTGGTGGATGATACGGGACGGGTGGCACGGCTGGAATTGCCGGTCGGTCAGTTTCCCGTCCATCAATTGCAGCAGACCGAATTCCATGTCACCACAATTGAGGGACAACGGTGGTATTTCATTCGGTTGAATTCTCCCGAAAGGATTGCCTCGGGGCAGCCGGTGCTGGAGGCAGCCAGCACCCCCGCGCCCCTGCCGGCCTGTGACGAATCCCCCGTCACGGTTGAGGCGGGCAATCCCGGGAATCCGCTGGCCGGGGGAGAGGTCGTGGTCGTGTTGGACACAGTCCCATCAAACGGGGTCGAGAGGGTGGCTCCCCCGTCCGACCCGACCTGCCAGCCTGACGCCTCCAGTGAACTTCCTCCCGTTCCTGTGATGGCTGAACCGCTTCATGCTCCCCCGGCCATGGCCGACTGGCGGCCCCAGTCTCAGCCCGAACCACAACCCGAGGCGACTTTGGAAACCTCGGGGGGAATCACCAATCGCAAGTTTGACTTTCGCGGCTATGGGGCCGAAGACAACGTCTCAGCGGCTCCACCCGCCGACGTAACCGCGGCCAGTGAGAGTGTTTTTCAGGGAGTGGCGGACCTGGCTCCCGAGCGGCCCACCGAGGTCGACATGCCCGAAGAGGTCTGAGCGTTTGCAGTCTGTGAGACGCAAAAGAAGCGCTCCGCGGTGAGCCACGGTTGGACTTGTCGGAAGGGAGCACTTCGGAATGGCGGTGGTCATTCCGAGGGATGCGGGGGAAGTCGTCCTTCGATCTGATAAAGAGCGTTCTGGGCAGCGCGCTGTTCGGCTTCTTTCTTGTTGGTCCCCCACGCTGGCGGATACAGCTGATCCCCAACCTGCGCAGCAATTTTAAAGCATTTCGAGTGATCCGGCCCCTTCTCTTCCAACAGTCTGTAGGCCGGAGTCGCCCCCTGATATTTCTGCGTGTGCTGCTGCAGCAGGCTCTTGTAATTGCGGCCGTGGTCGAAACCGACCGCCAGATCAACCTCGGGCTGCACGAGTCGTGAGACCAGGTCCCGGGCGGCCTCGAAACCGCCGTCCAGGTAGACCCCGGCCACCAGGCTCTCAAACACCGCCGCGGAGACGGAAGGGGGGATGATTTCGGTGAGGCTGAGCCCCTTACCCAACAGCATGCAGCCGGGCAATCCCAGCTTCTCGCTGATCTTGGCACAGGTGCTGCGGCTGACCACGATCGATTTGATGCGTGTCAGCTCTCCCTCGGTTTCCCCCGGGAACTGGCGGAACAAGAGTTCGCACACGATCAATCCCAGAATCGAGTCTCCCAGAAACTCGAGCCGTTCATTCGAGGCCAGCCGGTGATTGGCGATCGAGGCGTGTGTCAGGCAGGTCTGCAGCAACTCCCGTCGCTGGAACTGATATCCCAGGGCCTGTTCGCAGCGCTCGAGGGCGTCATCCGCCACGCCGCCCACCACTCCGTCCTCAACGCCGCCGCGACCCAAACTCACATTTCCACTCCCGTGTGTTCTCTGTTGCCTCACGCAAAAACGGGGATCCCACCCTCGCCCAGGCCAGACCCTGGAACGACTTCTCCGGATTAATCCCGACTGTACACGGCGGTCGACCACCCGGAAAGTCCGGCGTAGCGCGACACTCCCCGCAAATGCCAGGTCACCCGCCCCAGGACCAGCGACTCGGGAAACGTCGGCGCGATGCGGAAGTCATGGGTCAACAGCCATTCGGGCTCCCGTTCGCCGGTTGCCCCCGGGCGGACGGGAGGGGGGGGTGGTTCCCAACCCCGGCGGACAAATCCCTCGTCCACAAACATCCTCAGGCGGAAATCATGGTCGGTCGCGTATCGAATGGGTTTCTGGCGCGACTCCCGTACCAGAAGTTCCACAATCTCAGAGGCGTCACCCCGTCCCCAAGACCACAGCCGCACCAGGTGCGCCGCCGTGGCACCGCCCCACAGCACCACCCCCACCAGGACGGCCGCACGTTTCCAACCCCCGCTGTTCCAGGCCGTCACCATCGCAAGACTCACCAACATCTGGGCCGCGGTGATGGCGACCAGAAAATAGCGCGGGTACACCTCATGTCGGGCTTCGATCACCAACACCAACGAGGGAACCACCACCCCTCCCAACAGGGCCGTCCAAACCGCCACTGGTTCCTTCCGCAGACCCCACCAGGCGACAACCATCAGCAACAGGCCTCCCAGGACCCCAGCGGCAAGGACACCCGGTCCCTCCAAGGGTCCTCCCACGACCAATGACAGCAGTTGCAGTTGCACCTCAGCCAGCGGAAAGACCGGTCCTCCGGGGTTGAACGCCCGGCTCAGATCGATCCAGTAAAGCACGGCGAAGATCGATCCCGGCAGGGCCAGAACCGCCAACTGCCACAGCGCCCGTCGGTCTTGGCCAGAAGTTCGTTGCCAGGCCAGCCAGCCGACGACGGCTGCCAGCCCCGCCAGATGGCAGATCAGCACCGGCTGCGCGAGCAATCCGAGAGTCTCGACCAATCCTGCGGCGAACGCGGTGAGAGCCCTGGGACGGGTCCACAGTCGTTCCCTCAAATCCACTCCCGCCAGCGCACCAGCGACCGCCAGGGCATACCCTCGGGCTTCAGACCCGTAATGCACCAGTGGGTAAGAGACGGCCAGCACAATCGCCAGCAGCCAGGCCGCCCCTGGCGAACGACGCCGACCGATCGACCAACCGCAGGCCACCGTCAGCATCCCGGCCAGCACCGAGGGGAACCGGAATTTCCAGGCCGCATGCCCCGGGCCCAAGCCCCAGCCAACCAAGGTGTTGATGTAGTGATTGTTCTCGTGATGAATCGTGGTGAAGACCTGCCAGGGCTGGGTGATCTTCCCCAGCACATCGGGCCCCAGGGTCCACAGTTCATCCAGCCACAACCCCCTCCCGCTCGCCCCCCACCTCATCAGACCAGCCACCCCCAGCAACAGACACAACCCCAGCCATTCCGTGCGGGTGGTGGACCGACCACCGCTGTCGGTGGCGGGGGACAGTGGTGGAGGCCCTGCGGATGACGGCATCATCATCGCGTCAGCAGTTGAGGGTACTTGTCGCGGATCTGACAGGCCCTGGGCAGGGCATGGTGCTGGATATAGGGCTGCGTGGGATTCTGGCGGGCGTAATCCTGATGATAGGCCTCCGCCGAATGAAACGGTCCGAGGGGTTCGAGACTTGTGGCAATCGGGCGCGGAAATCGTCCGGCCGTTTCCAGGTCCTGGATCTTTTGCTTCGCGGCCGCGAGCTGGCTTTCGTCGGCATAGAACACGGCCGACCGGTACTGAGTGCCAACGTCATTCCCCTGCCGGTTCTTTTGCGTCGGGTCGTGGGCGTCGAAGAAGACGTCGAGCAGTTGGTCGAGGGAGATTCGAGAGGGATCGTAGGAGATCCGAATCGCTTCGGCATGACCCGTGTTCCCTTCACACACCGCCCGGTAGTTGGCCCGCTGGGGATCTCCCCCACAGTAACCGCTTTCGACATCCAGCACCCCGGCGAGTTGTTCGAACGCGAGTTCCGTACACCAGAAACAGCCTCCCGCCAGCACAATCTGTCGGGTTCCCGCGGGAGCGGAGGGGGCGGCGAGTTCCACCGCGGGGTCGGCCAGTTCCGCCAGGCGGTCGGCGGGAGTGAAGTCGAGAGCTTCCGAATTCAGGCAGTACCGCAGGCCGCTTGGCGGAGGACCGTCGTTGAAGACATGCCCCAGGTGACCCCCGCAGCGTCCGCAAAGAATCTCCACCCGCACCATGCCATAACTGCGGTCGACTCGCTCCTCGACATTTCCCGGGGCGATCGACTGGAAGAAACTGGGCCAACCGGTTCCCGAATGGAACTTGGCCAGTGAGGAAAACAGAGGCAATTTGCAGCCGCCGCAGCTGTAGACTCCCGCTTGCTTGTTGTCGAGCAGAGTTCCGCAGCCGGCCCGCTCGGTCCCGTGCGCACGCAGGATGCGATATCTCTCCGGAGAGAGTCGGGCTCTCCATTCCGAATCCGACAGCACAACGAGGGGAATCTCGGAGGGGGGCAGCAGCTTGCCTTCCCGATTGAAAACCGACAGGAGGGGCATGATCACGCGGCTCGACGAACAGTGTGGACGAAGGCGAAATTCGGACCGATCGCAGAATATGTTAGTCATCAGCCATGCACCGGGACCAAGCGCGACCCGGAACACGTGGGATCGAGCCGTTTTGCCAGACCTTGGCACCGCCAGACCCCGCGCTCCGGAGCGCTGGTTTCCCAGAGCCCATACAGTCTGGAATTCGAACGACCTCTGGGATGGAGACACGGAGTCCAAACCAATGGTAAGAAAATTTTCGCTGGAAAGAAAAAAGTTTATCTACGACTCGCACTTGCCGCCAACCCCTCTCTGGTTTTACGATCTGGGCGGAGGAACCGAACGAGTGGTCCAAATTCGAGGGGGGTTTCCCCGAAAGGGAATCATGTCTGCCGTGTTGTGTTCCGCGCCAAGAGCGATGCGGATCGTGACTTGGTGTGGATTTTTGAGTGTGTTCCTGGTGGCAATGCCTGTGTGCGCCTGGCAGGCCCCTCCGGAAACAATCTCCAGTAGCCCCAGTCGTAATTTCAATCTCCGCGGCAACCGAGAGAAAGACCTCGCCTCTCGTCCGGCTGGAGAGATCCTGCAGGCCAATCGCCCCGCCCTTGTCGATAGCATCGCACCGGCGGCGGCCCCCGATCGCTTGACCTCTTCCGATATCTTCCTGCTGAAGATTGTGGGGGCCTTTTTGATTGCCTCGCTGGTCAGCCTGGTCGGTCTGAAGTTTTTGTTCTCGCATGGTCGCAAGTCTCGGTCACCAATCGTCGGCCCACCTTCCATGGGGTCAGGCCCCCCGGATCCCGACGGTCTGCGCTGGCTTTCGGGAACTGTCCGCTCGGTGACAAGTCGGGAGATCAGTCGCCGTCGGGGGGGAGAATCCCGGTCTGATTCCCAAGACAATCTGGCGAAACCCGACAGCGGTTCCCCCACTCCCCGCTCGAAAGACCGTTAGGTCTCTGCGTCCTGTGTGCGAGGGGAGTTCTCTGTCCGTCCCTGAGGGATGTGGGGCAATCCCTGTTGCCGTCGCTGCCCAAGGTTTGGGAACTCCCTTCCTTCCCGCTGTTGTGGTGGATCCCGCGCTTCCGATAACATCCATCGGAGTTGGTTGATTTCTTGGCCGCCCGCGCGAGGTTCACGGCATGTCCTCCCCTCGACCCCCCTCCGCAGCGAACGCAACCCCTCCGGGTCCGGAGCGGATCGATTCCAAAGCGGGGCCCAACATCGCGGTTTCACGGCGGGGTTGGCTGCAGGGAACTGCAGGGACCCTGGCTGGCAGTCTGGCCTCACGCGCCGGAGCCGATTGGTCGAACCGTCCGGGAAAAGCCCGCTCGGTCATCATGATCTTCAATTGTGGGGCCCCCAGTCATCTCGACCTGGTCGATCCCAAGCCTCTCGCCAGCGACACCGTGCGGGGCCCTTTTGCTCCCATCGAAACGGCGGTTCCCGGGCTGTGGTTCACCGAGCTCATTCCTGAAGTCGCCCAGATCGCCAACGAACTGGCGGTGGTCCGCACCGTGCACCACACCCACGGCGGGCACAACTCGGGCATGCACTGGTCGATCGTGGGCCGCCCCTACAAGGTCGACAGCACGCTGATCAATCCCGCCCCATCGGATCATCCCAGTCTGGGAACGCTGGTCGGCTGGCTGGCGCAGCGCGATGGCTACTCGGGGCACGTGCCCCCCTACGTCATCACCCCCTACCCGCATTGCGACAGCACGGTCTACATCACCCCGGGGCAATACGGCGGCTGTCTGGGGGTGCGTTACGATCCGTTCGTGCTCGATGCCGATCCCAACGCCAAGGACTTCCGCGTCCGCAACCTGGGGCTGGCCGAGGGGCTCACTCCGCAGCGGTTCCAGGACCGCCAGTCGCTGCAGGCGGGGCTGTCCTCCCACAGCAGACCCATTGTTTCGGGTTTGGCGGCCTCGCACGATGTGTTTCATTCCCGGGCCGCCTCGATGATTCTCTCGGGAGACGCCGCACGGGCGTTCGATCTCTCAAAGGAACCCGATTCCGTCCGCGAGCGGTACGGCCGCCACTCGTGGGGGCAATCGCATCTGCTGGCCCGCCGGTTGGTCGAGGCGGGGGTCCCCTTTGTCTCCACAGTCAATGGCCGCAGCATCATCTGGGACACCCACGAAGACAACTTCAACCGACTGCAGAAGAATCTCGTTCCCCCCATGCAGCGAGCCTGGGTCGCACTGATCCAGGACCTGAAGGAACGAGGCCTGCTCGACAGCACGCTCGTCCTCTGGATCGGAGACTTTGGGCGGACGCCGATGATCAATCCCAAGGCGGGGCGCGATCATTGGCCGCAGTGCTACAGCGTGGTGCTGGCCGGCGGAGGCCTGCGCGGCGGTCAGGTGATCGGCGCATCCGACAGCATCGGGGCCGTCCCCAAGGATCGCCCCGTAACCCCGGCCGACATCCACGCCACCATCTTCTCGGCTCTGGGCTACAGCTCACGGGAGATGACCTACCAGATGGTCGATGGCCGGCCCATGCCCCTGAGTGATGGGCAGCCAATTCGCGAATTGCTGTAGCGCTGGAGGGCACCAAGGTTCCAGAGGCCACGGCGTCCCGACCGCAGCGTTAATCGTTGAGAGACCACACCCGCACGGTCTGCAGGTGCAGCACCAGGGAGGGGTCCAGGTGGATTTCACTCCGCAACTCGTCGACCAGCGCGGGGACCAACAGGGTTTCGACACTCAGCGGCTGAATCGATTCGGACTTGATCCAGGCGTTGATCCGGGCCATCAGCTCTGGCATGGGTTCGTATTTCGAAACCGCTCCGAAGAAATTCTTTTCCAGGGGCTGTGGGCGAAAGTCTCGGTAGGTCAGCATCGGTTGTTCCCAGGTGAAGTCGGTCAGGCCGCGCCTGTTGCACGTTGAAGCAGGCGACCCATCCAGCCATTCGCCAACGGCCATCATTCATTGGTAGGCCTCTTCCGCAATTCTGATGAATTCCACGCGGCTCCACAGCGAAGTTCCATTCCTTCTCAACCTTGAGCCCAGCTTCCTCATCAAATTGGCCCAATTGGCTGGAATCCCAGCCCAGTCGTCGAACCGCGCCGCCACTTCAGTCCCGGTACCAGACCCGGACGGTTTGCAGCCACTGCATTCCGTCTTGCGTCGGAAAGGTCGATCCCGCCTCCCGATGATTGGCTCCCATCCACGGCAAGACCACCGTCTCGATGTTGACGACCGTCACCTGTTGCTGATCAATCCAGGCGTTCGCGGCGGCGACCACTTCGTCCAAAGAGTCTGACTCTTTGATCAGCCCGAGGAAGGAACTCATTTTCTCGACACCCGGCTTGAAATCCTGGTAACGCAGCATGGAGTTCTTCCCCAAAGGAACTGGCTCAAAGAAATTGGCCCACCACCGCCAAGAAAAATCGGCTCTGGCCGGTTCTCAGTACCCATTCCACCGGCAACCCTACACCGACAGCTTGTCCAAATCATCCATCAAATCATCGAGGGCGTCGCGCGGGCCCGCAGGCTTTGACTCCTGCCGCTTGGGCACCCCCACGCTCATCCCCACCGCGTCCCGGCCGTCTCGCACCAGTTCCGTATCCCGTTCCTGGGCGGCAATCTCCAGAGCCGACGGCGCGCCGAACAGTTTCGACAGGTCGATCTTGAAGTTGGCGTCGCGCTCGACCTCGGCCCCCGCAATCGCCGGGGTCTTGTGCTCGGGAAAGATGATCGCGTTCTCGGGGCAGACCCGGCTGCAGGCCGGACACCCCTTTTTGCAGTTGTCCTGCTGCTCGACGAGGATCCGGTCGAGGGTGTCGACCCCGTAGACCCCAAACAGGCAAAAGTCGATGCACTCCATGCAGTTGGTGCACCGGCTGTAATCGATGATGGGATACCACCGCCGCTTGGGGGGCTCGTCGGTGGTGGCTACCGCGGGCGGGGGAACCTCTCCCGCGTCGGACGCTCCACCCGCCGCGGGTGCCGCACTGGGGCCCGGGGCCCCGTTCACGGGCAAAAACGGATTCAAATACCGCTGCAGTTGGGCCGGCTGGGGAGAGCCGCCAATCCACTGCATCAGGTCGAGTCCCACAGTCTGCACGCTGGCTTCGCGGGCAATCCGGCGGATCTCATCGAGGTAGACTCGCGGCTCGCTTTGATCGCGCAGGTCGAGGCAGTAGAGCTTGCGTTTGGGAACTTCGAGAGCGCCAATGGCGTTGGGCCGGGCCTCTTCCTCGGCCGGTATTCCCTCATCGTCCCCGGCCTCGGCCGATTTCAGCAGGGAGATTCCCATCTGCCCCTTGACCCCGTTGCGGTCGAGGATCCAGCGGGCGGCACGGGGATACAGCCACGAGAGAATGACCACGTCCCCCGGGACCCGGCGCAGGTAGAGCAATCCGGAGTGATCGGCCGTGAGGTCATTGAGGTGGGGGACCAGTGAGACATCGACTTCGTTTTCGACCAGCAGGGCAGCCGCCAGTTCCTCCTCGAGCTCGCGCTTGGCGGGGTTCCGCCCAGGGGCCTGCGAGATGACCACGGTAATTTTTTTCTGGCCTGCCATGGGTGCCTACTCGTTCATCTGCCCTTTGATCATCCGCTGGGTCTGTTCCCAGCCCGCTTCCAGAACCGCCAGGTACTCGCGTGCATCCAGCAGCGGGGCCTGGGTCTCCAGTTCGTACAGCCAGCCTGTCTCGTAGTTGTCGGTGTTGATGGCGGTGGGGTCCGACGCCACCTTCTCGTTGAAGCGCACGAGCCGTCCTTCGCAGGGTGCGTACAGCGACGAGACCGCCTTCGAACTCTCGATCTCGCCAATCTCCTGCTTGGCCCGCACCACAGTCTCGGGATCGACGTTCCAGTTGAGAAAGTAGACATCCTGCAGCAGACGCACGGAATAGGCGGTGAAGCCCACCCGCCACACATCTCCCACGGGCTGCAGCCAGAGATGACTCGAAGAGTATCTCCGGTCCGCCGGAATGCGGGCGGGAAACTGTCCCATCATGAACACCAACGACTCGCTCTCGCTCATGGTTCCAGTAGACCCGGAAACCGGAGTTGATGCAAGCAGCCTGCGGGGCCAGGCAGCCTTCCCGGGGGAGGGCGGGGTACTTCACTGGAATTCCGCCTCGGACCAACACGATCTGGCAGGCCCGCCGAGACCGTCGTATACTCGGTCAGAAGACAGCTCTTCCGTTTCGGGAGCCCCCCGTGTCGATGCAGTTGAAGACGACCCAGACGCAGCCCTCCGGGCCCCGGTCGACCCCGATCTTGGGTCCCGGGTCCATTCGTGATCCCGCACTGCTCCGTCTGATCACGGAAGCCAAGCGCGTCGCCCAACTGGCCTACTGCCCCCACAGCCACTTCCCCGTGGGAGCGGTGGTCGAGGCCGAAGGGGGGGAATTGTTCGTCGGCTGCAATGTCGAAAATGCCTCGTTCGGACTCACGATCTGTGCCGAGCGGAATGCCGCCTTTCAAATGGTGTCGCATGGTCACCGTCAGATCCTGACGGTGGTCATCTACACCCCCACTGCCGAACCAACCGCCCCCTGTGGTGCCTGTCGACAAGTACTCAATGAGTTCGGACCCCGGGCTCGGGTGGTCTCGGTCTGCGACGGCCCGGGCCTCATCGACACCACCCTCGAGCGGCTGCTGCCACAGGCGTTCGGCCCGGGCAACCTGTCGGCTCTGAAGTGAAAGCCACGGGGCATGCGCATTTTTCTGTCGCACCACAGTGACGACAAATCGCTGGTCCGCGAGGTCAAGCAGGCGCTCCCCGAGTTTCTCCAGACCTGGCTCGATGAAGATCGCATTCGCTGGTCCGACAACATCGCGGTGCGGCTGCTGGAGGCGATCAACGTCCACTGCGATTTCCTCATCCTGTTTCTGCGCGCCAAGACACTGAAGTCCAAGTGGGTGCAGCGGGAATTGAGAGCCGCACTGCGGCGCGAAAAAGAGCTGGGCCGCACCTTCATCCTGCCCGTCGTGCTCGATTCCCGCACCACGCTGGCCGCACTCCCGGCCTTCCTCAAAGAACGTCTCTACATCGAAGCCAATCCCGGTCCCAAGCAGGTCCCCCGACTGGTCGAAGATCTGCTGGCCCGGCTGTTTCAATTGGTGATCGAGAACAACACGCTGGGGGGTGGCCTGGGCCCTGACCGCCAGGTTCCCATCGAACGCCGCGTGCTGCTCGAAGCCCTCGTCCAGGGACCCTCCCGAGAAAACCTCTGGCTGCGGCCGATGCTCCGCGGCCCCCTCCCCGACGAGATCTTCGACAAGCTGCTCGCCCTGCTGAAAAACCTGGTCGAAGTGGTCCGCCAGCACCTGGACCGACTCGACCGCCGTCCGGGCAAATCCACCGGCATCACCCGCCGCATCCGATCCAACATCTTTCTCGCCCGGGGCGACGCCATCACCAACGGAGAGGTCGGCACCCTCTCGATCCCACAACGCACCTCGCACCCCACCCGTCTCGCCGTGCACATGGACGATGATGGCGAACTGGCGATCTTCTTTCGGCCCTCGGAGGGGGCGACGGGAAAGGCCTACGCCCGTCAGCAGGCGGTGGGACGCATCACCAATCCCCATTGGCGGGCCGAACATGTGGGCCACCCCCCGGTTCCGCGCTGGATTGATGTCGATCTGCAGACCCCCGCTCGCAGAACCGTCGAGGCAACGGGAACCCCCGTCACTTCCCTGGCCGACACCGAGCTCAATGAATACGTCAACGTCCGCGTGCATCCCCAGCTCCGCTGGATCCTCTCGGTCCCGATTGAACTGCGGGTTGGCGGGCGGGCGGAGGTGATCGGCACCTTCAGCGTTGATGGCCTGAATGGCGATCTGAGTGAACGACAGTTGGCGGCGGTTTTCCGGCAGGTGCAGGATTACAGTGGCAAGATCGCCCGACTGCTGCGGGATCTGCCGTTCGAATACGTCGCAGTGGTGAAGGCCCAGGACCAGCCCGTCCCCTGACCGAACTCTTGAGTCCTGCCCTCTGGCCCCCCGACGGGGCCGCGTTGTTCCCACGCAATTGCAAACCCCATCCCCGCCACTAAACTGAGGATTCCCCTGGTATCGGGCCGCCGCTGCCGCTTTGCACGCCGATCTCTCGCCCGGGGAAGCGCCCCGGCACCCCCGGTCCCGGGCCCCCATCCATCGACGCTTTCGGCGTCCTCTTTTTCGCACCCCCCACACCATGCCCCGCTACGACCCGAAACGGATTGAACCCAAGTGGCAAGCCTACTGGGAACAGAACGAGACGTTTCGCACCCCCGACTTCCCCCAGGGCCCGAAGCTGTATGTTCTGGACATGTTCCCCTATCCGTCGGGGGAAGGTCTGCACGTCGGTCATCCCGAGGGTTACACCGCTACCGACATCACCTGCCGGTTCGCCCGCATGCGCGGCCAGACCGTGCTCCACCCCATGGGTTGGGATGCCTTCGGTCTCCCCGCTGAACAGCACGCCATCAAGACCGGCACCCACCCCCGCGAAACCACCTATCGCAACATCGCCACCTTCCGGCGGCAATTGAAGATGCTCGGCTTCAGCTACGACTGGAGTCGTGAACTGGCGACCACCGATCCCGACTACTTCCGCTGGACGCAGTGGATCTTTCTGAAGCTGTTTGACTCGTGGTACGACCCCGAGTTCGGCTGGACCGATCACCGCGGCCAGGCCCGCGTCGGCAAGGGACGCCCCATCGCCGAACTCCCCATCCCCGCCGACATCCAAGCACAGGGAACTGACGCCGTCCGCCGGTATCAAGACCGGCACCGCCTCGCCTACCAGCAGGAGGCCCCCGTCAACTGGTGCCCCGCCCTCGGCACCGTACTGGCCAACGAAGAGGTGATCGACGGGAAGAGCGAACGGGGCAGCCACCCGGTCGTGCGCATTCCCCTGCGGCAGTGGATGCTGCGGATCACCGCCTATGCCGAACGGCTGCTGTCGGACCTCGACCATGTCGCCTGGCCCGAGTCAATCAAGCTGCTGCAGCGCAACTGGATCGGTCGCAGCGAAGGGGCCGAAGTCGATTTCTACATCGGTACCCCCGGCAGCCCGGCCAATGCAGCGGGCTTCGCCGCGTGGCAGACGTCGCGTGCCGCCTCGCGATTCCCCCTCCAGCCCAGTGAAGATGTCGTACGGGTCTACACCACCCGTCCCGACACGCTCTACGGGGCGACGTACATGGTCCTGGCCCCCGAGCATCCCTTCGTCGATCGCCTCACCACGGCCACTCAGCGCAGTGCCGTCGAGGCGTATCGCCAGCAGGCCTCGATGAAGAGTGACCTCGACCGCACCGACCTCGCCAAGGAGAAGACCGGCGTCTTCACCGGCAGCCACGCGCTCAACCCGGTCAACGGGCAGCCGGTGCCGATCTGGATCGCCGACTACGTTCTCGCCAGCTATGGCACCGGGGCCATCATGGCGGTCCCCGCGCACGATCTGCGCGATTGGGAATTCGCCGTCCAGTTCGACCTGCCGATCATTCCCGTCGTCGCACCCCCCGAAGGTTACGAACACTCCCGCGACGAACTCGCCCTCGAGCGCACGGTCAAAGGCACGGTCCAGCGCCCCTTTGCCGGCGAGGGAACCGCCATTCATTCCGACCGCTACAACGGAACTCCCACCGCGCAATTCAAGAAGCAGATCACTGGCGAACTCGCCGAGCGGGGATTGGGCCGGGGGGCGGTCAATTACCGCCTGCGCGACTGGCTCTTCAGCCGACAGCACTTCTGGGGCGAACCGTTCCCCATCTGGCACGAACTCGATGCCGACGGAAACCCCACCGGCCTCATGCGGACCGATGCCGAGAGTGAACTTCCCGTGCTGCTGCCCGAAATGCGGCACTTCAAGCCCCACGGCCGCCCCGAGCCCCCCCTGGCCGAGGCTCCCGACGAGTGGCGGTTCCAGACCGCGGCCGACGGCGTACGGCTGGCCCGCGAGACCAACACCATGCCGCAATGGGCGGGCTCGTGCTGGTACTACCTGCGGTTCATCGATCCGAAGAACAGCCAGGCGTTCATCGATCCGGCCAAAGAGGCGGCCTGGATGCCGGTCGACCTCTACATCGGCGGGGCCGAGCACGCGGTGCTGCACCTGCTCTACTCGCGCTTCTGGCACAAGGTGCTCTACGACCGGGGCTGCGTGCAGGGTGATGAGCCATTCCACCGGCTGGTCAATCAGGGAATGATCCTGGGAGAGGCTGAACTCACCGGCTATCAGCGTGCCAACGGAACGTGGATCTCGGCCCGCGACATCGCCCCCGGCCAGACCGATGAAGGGGTCATCGAAAAGGGCACCGGGCAGGCGGTGAAGCCGGTGTCACTCGCCGCCAGCCAGGTCACCAAGAAGGGGGGCGACTTCGTGCTCGCCGACCAGCCCGAGATCATCGTCGAGAGCCGGTCGTTCAAGATGTCGAAGTCGCGCGGCAATGTGGTCAATCCCGACGTCGTGGTCGACCAGTACGGGGCCGACTCGCTGCGACTGTACGAAATGTTCATGGGCCCGCTGGAAGCGACCAAACCCTGGAGCACAACCGGGGTCGAGGGAGTCAGCCGGTTTCTCGCCCGCGTCTGGCGTTCCATCACCGACGAACAGGCCGACGAAATCCGCCTGCACCCCGGTGTGCAGAATGTCGAACCGACGCCCGAGCAGAACCGGCTGCTGCACAAGACGATTCAGGCGGTCACTCAAGACATCGAGAATCTGTCGTTCAACACCGCCATCAGCCGGCTGATGGAGTTCAACAACGCCCTCGCCTCGAGTGAGGTTCGGCCGCGAAAGATCGTCGAGCCGTTCGTGCTGCTCTTGGCACCGCTGGCACCGCATCTGGCCGAGGAACTCTGGCAGCTGCTCGGCCATGGCAAGACCCTCGCCTACGAGCCCTGGCCCTCTTTCGACCCACGCCTGCTGGTGCTGGCCGAGGTGGAGATTCCCGTGCAGATTGGCGGGAAGATGCGAGGCAAGGTCACCGTCCCCACCGGAGCGGACGAGGCGACCGTGCTGCAGGCCATCCACGCCGACAGCAAGTTGGGGGGTCAACTGGCCGGCAAGCAGATCGTCAAGACCATCTTCGTCCCCGATCGCATGGTCAATCTCATCGTGAAGTGACGGCCGACGCAGGACGCCTGTGCGTCACACCGGGGCAGGTGCTGTGCGACCGCCTCTCAGGCACACACGGCATCAACCCGGCGCGGCGAATCGTTTCGGGGGGACAGTCACTCATGGACTGTCCCCCTTGTTCTTCTGGTCCGCTGCGTCACCAAT
>CAIOTJ010000513.1 GCA_903861195.1 uncultured Planctomycetaceae bacterium
GGGGGGGAGCTGGTCGATCTCGGCCTGCCACTTCGCCGCTACCTCGGGATGCCGGGCCAGCCGCCACAAGGTCCAGGCCAATGCGGCCGACGTAGTTTCAAAACCCGCGGTGAACAGTGTGCGCAGCTCGTCCAGAATTCCCTCGCGGGGCAAAGGCTGCCCGGTTCTGGGATCCCGCAGGGCGACCATGGCGGACAACAAATCGTCTTCCCCGCCGCAATCCTTCTGGGGAAGACGCTCCAGTTCCCGCACCAGCAATTGGTCGACGAAACCGCGGATCGCCGCGAATTCGCGGTTGCGCCGAGTGGGAACCCAGGGGGGCGGATTCCAGAAGGTCGTGTTTTTCCTCCGAATCAGCACCAGCCCTTGCTGGATCAATTCCGACAGCCGCAGCACCTCGTCTTCGGCGAGATCGTGGGTGAAGAGCGAGCGGGCCATGACGGTGATTGACAGCCAGCGGGCGTCGGCCACTCCGGGGACTGGCTGACCCGCCCGGCAGGCGAGTTCCCAGCGCTGCGCCAGTTCGCCGGCCGCCGCTTCGGAGGTCTGCACCACCCGGCGCAGGCGGTCAGCCCGGAACAGCGGATTCAGCAGGCCCCTGCGCTCCTTCCAGCCCGGCCCCATGGTCGACAGCAAGCCGCGTCCAATCGCCTGCTGCATATTGCGATATTGCCGGCCCCGGACGTAGAGCTCGGCCTTCTGGACGAGAATCTCGTCGATCAGGCGAGGATCGGTCACGGCCAGCAGCCGCCGGTGCAAGATCCGGAACCGCGCCAAACCGCCGCAGTGGTTGGCGAGGTCGGCCGGGTACCGGTGGGGAGCCTGCCGAAACGGAATGAGGCTTCCCCGCCATCCGGTCGGCCCCTCACCCGGCAGACTGTTCCAGGGACGGCTCATCGCGACCTTTCACAGCTGAGGGCCAGGGTCTGGTCGACATCGTTGTCATCCAGGCCCGCGGCGGTCTCGATCAGCTCGACAAACCGGCGCGTCAACCCCACCGCCGCCATGCCATCGAGCACGTCATGATCCATCGCTCCGGCGAGTGGCAGCAACTGGGTCAACACGGGCTGGCCTGTGGGGCCGGGAACAAACCCGCGCGAGACCGCGCCGGCCGCGAAAGCCACGGTTCCAAAGTTCGCCGGAAAGGCCCAGAGCGGCGTTGGCGTTCCCGACTGCTGCAGGCTGGTGATCTGGATATTGCCGTAGAGTTCCCGCAAGCGGAAGGGATTGGCCAACGCACGGCGCAACACCCATTTGCGCAGCCAGCCTGGCCAAGGGGCCAGACGCCGGCGGGCGCGCAGCGCAGGGTCATCGGTCAGGTCGCTGCGGGTGGCCAGTCGGAATTCGTGTTGGATCTGGGCCGCGCTGCGCGAGTTGGCTTCCCGCAAGATCGTCACGACGGGCAATCGGCTGCCATCGGGCAGACGCTTGTTCAACGCCGTTCTCACATGCGCCGAATCAAAGGTGATCAGCCGGCGCCGGTGGCGGTAGGTCAGCACGGCGGGATGTTCGACCGCGGCCCGGGCCATGCAATCAATGAGGGACGCATGCAGGCTCTGGGCCCGTCGAGTGATTTGTTGACAGTGCGCCAACCGGCTGAGTGTATGACCGACGTTGGCCGTCGTCTGGCCCAAAAACGTGTGGGGCCGCTGCAGGTCGA
>CAIOTJ010000514.1 GCA_903861195.1 uncultured Planctomycetaceae bacterium
GTGTTGTCGACCTTGGCGTTGGCGTCGGCGGTGAGTTCGGACAGGAGGGTGTCTTTGTTCCCGGCGAACTTGGCTCCGCCGGCAATCCAGGTGGCGATCTTGCGGATTTCGTCCGCGGCCAGGGGCTTGCCTCCCTTGGGCATGCGGGCATCGCCGGCGGCCACGAGACGGCGGGTGAGGAGGCTGGCATCAGGATTCCCGGGGACGACCAGCTTGCCCCCGCAACCGGCCGCCAGAGCCGCGAAGGTGTCGAACTTCAGCCCGCCGCTGGCGGTGTCGTCGTGGCAGCCAAGGCAGTTCTTCACCAGGATCGGGGCGATCTCTTTTTCGAACGAGAGGGCCCCGCCGGCACCGGCGACTCCCTTGGCGGGGGCGTCGCGGCGGGCGAGGGCCGTCTTCTTCAGCTCGATCTGCCGCAACAGACCGGTGATGAGCTTGTTGTTCTCATCACCGGCGTCTTTGCCGATTTTCTTGAGCTTGGTCTCGGATTCGGTCAGCAGTTTCTCGGCTTCTTCGTGCTGATCTTTCTTGCCAATCAGCCCCTGGACCTTGCCGAGTTCCTTGCGGATCTCCTCAATCTCTTTTTTCTGTTCCGCAGTGAGGGCGGCCTCGACGGGGCGCAGCAGTCCCCCACCGGCCGCGAGCAGGAACGCCAAGAGTCCGCAGAAAAGCAGACGGTGGGTCATCACACCACGCCCCTTCGATCGAAACAGCCGCAGGAAGAGAGCCAAACCGGCACGCTGCCGGCGGAACTGTGAGTGCGATCCTCCGACATCTTCAGGCATTCTAAGGAGGCTGAACCATCAGGGAAAAGGCGGACCGTCCCGAAATGAACAAAAAAACACCGAAACTCTGACCGGAATATTCTTGACGGGAGGAATCGTTTGTGAAGGATCTGCCGGCCGGTGGGAGACGCCTTCGGCGACGACGGGTTGTCCCACCTGTTGAACGTTTTCCAGCTGTCGAACTTTTCCCACCTGTTGAACAACGGCTGCCAGGCCGTGGAGTGTGCCTGTCGGAAAGGCATTCTGGTCCAGCAATCGCCCCATCAGTCCTCCCCGGCGCGCACCTCGGGCGGGTCCCCCGGGGGGATTTCCGCAAACAGAACCGCAAGCCGCCTCAGACCGCGCCGGCGAGAGGGCCGACCGGGGTCGCGACCCCGTCTTCCCACCCGTCGACCTCGTCCGACGCCTCGGCCAGGTCGGCCGAGCGGTTCCAAGCCCCCAATTCCGCCACGGCAGCCACCCGTTGGGCGAAGTTTGGTTTCATAAAGCGGAGTGGGTTCCCCGCCGGGGTCCCTGAACCGGTCCCGGTGGGGGTTGCGGGGGTTTGTCCCGAGGGGTGGGCGGCTGCCGGGGTGGCGGCGGCCGGCTCAACCGGCGTCTCGGCGGCCAGCTCATTCCGGTGGGGGACCCGGCTGGTGTCGGCGGCCGCCTGATCGAACCGGTCGTCCCAATCGGGTTCTTCATCCCCCCAGCGGAGGGGAGGATCGAGCTGCCGTTGCTGATGCAGGGGGAAATCTTCGCGGGTGGGGCTGTTGCGGATGTCGAATTTTCGCTGCTGCACGACCAGATCCTCGGCATGGCCGATGTACCGGGTGATCTGCTGCTGACCCAGGATGTCAAACGCCGAGTCGAGCTTCATTTTCAGAATCGCCTCGCGCAGCCAGCGGATCTCGACCCCCGACAGATTGGCTTCGCTTACCAGTTCGGTCCAGGTGGTCTTCCCCTCGCACACCTGCAGCACCCGCTCGACCAGTTTGCAGGCGGTTTTCAGCGCCAGTTCATGGCTGGTGGCGGTGGAGGCGAGCAGCGAACCGCCATTTCCCCGCACCCATTCGAGCGGACCAAACTCGGGAAGACGCAGGTGCCACGGCCCCGGCTTGTCTTTGCGGACCGGATGCGAGAGCTTCAGGCAGTCGAGCACCCGGTCGCCAAACCGGTCTTCTTCCGACGCCACCAACCGCCAGATGCTGCGGGCACACTGCACCAGCGACGGGCTTTTGAGGTACCGGGCGGGGCCCCCCGATTTGCGGAAGGCATCGGGAGCCTGGGTCAGCACAATCGCCACGTCGTTGGTCCGGGCGATGGTGGTCAGTTCGTGGATCAGCCCTTCAAAAACCCGTTCGCTGTCGGTGCGGAGAAACAACTTGAGCTGGTCGATGACCACCAGGCGAATGCCCGGCCGGCGTTTGAGCAGTTTGTCGAGTTGCTCCAGCGCGGCTGCGGTATGCAGCCGGACTTTGGTCTGGGCTTCGCGGCCCTCGCGCGGGGGCTGGTCGCCGGGAACCTGCCCCGCCCCCCAGGCGAGCAATTGGTCCGACGCCAGCAGCACCCGGCCGGGATTGCCCCCCATCTCGGCCACCCGGGGAAGAACGGTGCGGGAGAAGTCTTCGAGGGTGTTGAACAGCAGCACGTCGGCGACCGGGTGATGGTCTTGCGGACGGCAGCCGGGGAA
>CAIOTJ010000515.1 GCA_903861195.1 uncultured Planctomycetaceae bacterium
CGGTGCCCTGGAGCTCGCCCGGCAGGTGGTGGAGCTTTCGGCGCAACCCAGCCGGTTTGCGCCTCTGTACCTGCCGTCCGATTCACTCGACGAAAAACTGCGCCGCGTCGCCACCCGGGTCTATGGTGCCGGGGGAGTGCGACTCGAACCGCGGGCCCAAAAGCAATTGGAACAACTGAACCAGGCGGGGCATGGCCGGTTGCCGGTCTGCATCGCCAAAACGCAGTATTCCCTGTCGCATGATCCCCAACTGCTGGGGAGGCCGGGGGGGTTTATGGTTCCCATCCGCGAGCTGCGGCTGGCGGCCGGGGCGGGTTTCGTGTACGCCCTGGCGGGTGAGATCAGCACGCTTCCCGGACTGCCTCCCAATCCCGCCGCAAGGCGGATCCGCGTGATGGCGGATGGCACGATCGAGGGGCTTTCCTGAAGCGGCCCCCTGTGCCGCACACAACCGCGACTTCAATGGGGAGGAGGACTCGCCTCCGTCGGTGAATGACGCGCTCCCTGCGAAGCCCGTCGCAGGGCCTCCTGCTGACGACGGGAGTGATTTTGGCTGGCCCCAATGCCGACCAGTCCCGCCACCATGACCGCGAGGTAAAACTGCCCGGTGATCGCCTCGAACACAGCCAGCATCCGCGCCAGAGGGGTGCGCGGATGCAAATCTCCATAACCGACCGTGGTCAGGGTGACAAAACTGAAATACTGCGCCCGGTTCCAGCGCGCCATGCCAATCCGCAGGTCCAGATTCGAAAGGTGCGATTCCGCCTCGGCGGCGGCCAAGGCCGGAGGATCGTCGGCATCCCCCGAGATGGCCCGGGGATCGAGCATCAGCGCGACGCAATACAGTTCCGAAAACAACACCCCCACCATCAGGTACCCCACGAACGCCCCCACCACCTCGTCGAGCGTCACCTCGATGGTCGTCACCAGCAGCCTCAGGATGGCGAAGACCACCAGCAGCATGTACGCCGCCGTTCCCGCCCGGGCCGCGATCCGGGGAACATGCATTCCCGCCGCGGGAACCAGGTTCGAAACCACCACCAACAGCATCACCGGGATCCCGGCCAGCAGGGCCACCACGCGCAGCCGCCGGTCGTCAAGCAGCGACAGCAGCGCTGGCAACAGCACCAGCACGCCCGTCGATTCCACCACCGATTCCGGCAGATCGTACCAACGGTGCAGCATCCGCAGGGCGAACACCGAGAGCATCGCCCCCAGCAGGGCGACAAATTTCCAGCGAAAGTAAGTTGCGCTCCAGGACATGTCGTTCATTCCAGGTGGGCCACCGGTTCGCGGCAGACGACCGGCCAGAGGGGGACTGCCCGAACCCGCCATCCCCGGCCCGCGGACGGACCGGTGACGGATTTTCGAATTTCCCCGATCAGTCTTATACTCCGTTTCCACAACATCGTCCCCCCACCGGGGCTTTCCCTCTCCGGTCTCCCCGCAGCGCAATCCCATGAGCAAACATTCCTGGACTCTCACCGACCTCGCCTCCCGCACCTGGATGGAGGAGTTTTCGGTGGCCCTCACCGGCACGGGTGACGCGACCGGACGAATCGACAAATACACCCTTCGCGGCGGCATTTCGGACGGCGTCGATGTGGTCGAGATCCACAACGGCCGCCTGAGCCTGGCCCTGCTGCCCACCCGCGGCATGGGGCTCTGGAAGGGATCGTGCGAGGGACTCGCGCTCGGCTGGAACTCGCCCGTCGAACACCCCGTCCATCCCGCTTTCGTCGATGTGCATGACCGCGGTGGGATCGGCTGGTTGACCGGATTCAACGAATGGCTCTGCCGGTGCGGACTGGAGGCCAACGGGCCTCCCGGCGACGGCGTGACCCTCCACGGCCGCGTCGCCAATCTTCCCGCCCATCACGTGCGTGTTTCGGTCGACACCAGCGGGCCCGGCACGATTGAGGTCCAGGGGGTCGTGGATGAGGCGATCCTGTTCGGTCCCCGACTGCGGCTGACCAGCACCCTCACCACGACGCTCGGGTCGGCCACGTTCTCGATCCGCGACGAGGTCACCAACCTCGCCGGTCACGAGGCCGACCTGCAGTTGCTCTACCACACGCAATTCGGGGCTCCGTTTCTGGAAGCGGGTTCACAGATCGAACTGCCCGCCCGCCAGGTGGTTCCCCGCGACCCTCGAGCCGCGGAAGGGGTCTCGGGCTGGAACCGCTTCCTTGGCCCCACCGCCGGATATGCCGAGCAGGTCTACTACTTTCAACCGGTGGCCGACGCACAGGGACAAACCCACGCCCTGTTGCGGAATGCCGCCGGGTCGTGCGGCGTCAGCCTGAAGTATCGCCCCCGGGAACTGCCCTGCTTCGCGCTCTGGAAGAACACCCAGGCGGTGGCCGACGGCTACTGCACCGGGCTGGAACCGGCCACGAATTTTCCCAATCCCAAGGCGTTCGAGCGGACCCAGGGGCGCGTGGTGCGGTTGGCTCCGGGCGAATCGCGCGTGTTCCACCTCGAGTTCGAGATCCATGCGACAGCCGCCGGGGTGCAGTCCGCCCAAAAGCAGATCGCCCAACTCCAACCCGGCACCGTTGTGGTCTCGGCCACCCCTCAACCCGGCTGGTCTCCCGCGGGGAGCTGACGCCGCCACTCCCACAGTTTCGCTACCCTGAGCAAACTCCCCGCTGCTGCGGCTTCCCCTCACCATCTCCACGACTGGTCCCTTCCGCTTCGTCCCCCCTCCTCCCTCGAGAGTCCTGCCATGGTCCACCCGCTCACCACCCGCCGGCACTTTCTGCAAACCGCGGCCACCCTCGCCGCCACCCCCTGGCCCCTGCTGGCCGCCGAAAATCGCCGCCCCCAGGTCGCGGTGCTGTTCACCGAATTCACCTATCGCTCGCATGCCCATGTGATTCTCGAGAACTTCCTGGAACCATACCTGTTCAATGGGAAGCAGACCGACCCGGGTTGTGATGTGGTGGCCCTGTTCGGGGATCAGTTCCCCGAGAAGGAAATGGGCCGGGAAATCTCGGCCCGCTACCGCATTCCCCTCTACGACACCATTGCCCAGGCGCTCTGCCGGGGGGGTCAGAAGCTGGCGGTGGATGCGGTGCTGTCGATCGCCGAGCAGGGGCGTTACCCCGTCAATGAACTGGGGCAGCAGGAGTATCCGCGCAAGCGGTTTTTTGATGAATCCGTCGCGGTGATGCGGCAGTCGGGACGGGTGGTGCCGTTCTTCAACGACAAGCACCTCTCGTACCGCTGGGACTGGGCCCGCGAGATGTACCAGACCGCTCGCGAGCTGAAGATGCCCTTCATGGCGGGCAGTTCGGTCCCACTGGCGACCCGTCGGCCGCCATTTGAGCTGCCGGCCAATGCCAAGCTCACCAAGGCGGTGGCCGTGCATGGGGGCCCGCTCGAGTCGTATGACTTCCATGGCATCGAGCTGCTGCAGTCGATTGTGGAGGCCCGTGCCGGGGGTGAGACCGGCGTTTCGGCCGTCGAGTTCTTCACGGGCGAAGCACTCGACAAGCTGCTGACCGACGAGGGTTGGCGTCCGCTGGTGGATGCCGCCCTGATCGCCGAGCTGGGGAAAATTCCCGACAAGCTGAGCGAGGTGGGAGAAGAGAATTCCGATCCTCCCCATGCCCTGCGCTTGCACTACAAAGATGGCCTGCAGGGGCTGGTGGTGCGGGTGGGGCGCAGCGCGACCCGCTGGAACATGGCAGTGCAGCTGGCGGGCGAGAATCAACCCCGGGCGACGGCGTACTACGTGGGTCCCTGGCAGAACCGCAACCTCTTCAAGGCGCTGTCGCACGCGATCCAGGAGTTCTGCCGTACGGCCAAAGCCCCCTATCCGGTCGAGCGCACCCTGTTGTCGACCGGAATTCTCGAAGCGGTGCTGCGGGCCCGTCGGGATGGAAAGCGGCTGGCGACCCCCGACCTCGAAATCGCCTACGCTCCCCTCGACTTCCGGGCGATGCGCGAGATGGGAGACACCTGGAAGATCGTGACCCCCGAGGTCCCCCAACCGGCCGATATCGACCTGCTGGGACGCAACTTCCAACCCAATCGCTGACGAAGCCCCCCCACCGTTCCCCACCCGGCGCTGGGCCGGTCTCTTTCGGACCCAAACCACACCCCAAATTCCCGGTTCCCCAACCGGCTCACGCAGAATCGGAAATCATGGTCAAACCCCAGGCACTCCCTCCGCAACGCGCTTCGCTGTACGAACGGCTGGGAGGTTACGACGCCATCGCCGCCACCGCCCGCAACCTGCTGCCGCGTCTGCAGGCCGATCCGCAATTGGGCCGGTTCTGGGCTCACCGGGGGACCGACGGCATCCTGCGCGAACAGCAACTGCTGATCGATTTCCTCTGCCAGAGTGCCGGGGGGCCGCTGTATTACCGCGGCCGCGACATGGTCACCACCCATCGCGGCATGCGGATCACGGCAGCGGACTGGAACATCTTCCTCGGTCACCTGGGCGACACCCTCAACGATCTGCAGGTCCGCGCCGCCGAGCAGCAGGATGTGCTGCAATTCATTGAGAGTACCCGGGGCGACATCGTCGAGGCCTGAGGGATGCCGACGAGTCTCTGCTGTCTGGGGGGCGGCTTCAGGACGGCGGCACAGGTACGGCGGCAGTCTGCCAGAGCACGGGGGTCAATGGAGTGCTGCGCAGGTTGACCCACGAGATCTGAGGAACACCGCCAGCCAACCGGGGGAAGTATTCGTCGACCAGCCCTTGTGCGGCCGCCTCGGTCACGGAACATCCGGCTGGCAGATCGACCGATTTGGCGAGGACCAGTTCGCGGGCTGCCACCAGCTGCGCCACCCAGGCGGCAATCGAGTCGGTGGTCACCTGCCAGGTGTGCGGCAGCGGGGATGCCGGTTGCCGCTCTCCCCAGCGCACAAAGCAACTGGCGCAAATCAGTGCGGGAACACCATCGCGATGGGCCGCCTCGACCTGGGCGCGGCTTCTCACGGGACGCAGCCGGGGCCAGAGTTCGGTCACCAGGGCTTCGTTCAGCGCCAACGAGTCGAGCGCCAGCCAATGGGCCCGTTCCTCTCCCAGGTGAAAGAGTCGATCCCAGCGGCGCACCAGGTCGGCTGTCTCTCCGCCCCCGACGACCAGCACGAGGGATTGTCCCTGCCACTGCTGTTCGATCGAGGCCAGGGCCGCGGGCAGCCCCTCCCAATCGAGCAGGCTTCCCCCCAGCTTGCAGACGGTGGTTCGGGCGGAAAGAGCGGTCATCCAAACAGTCGCGGGAGGCTGAGAGAGGTGGAAATCACGCCGATTGGCGCGAGGCCTGGGGTGCGACCGGGCCGAGATGGTCCCCCCCCATTCCGCTTCATAGTAGAATTGCGGCAGAGCTGTCCACGCCCCAGTCCTTCAGTGGAGGAGTGTTGTCATTTCCGCTGGTACTGTCTCGCGCCCGACGGGGGGCGCGCCCCGCAACTCGTCGCTGGCGCCAGCGCTGGTGCTGGCCGGCCTGTCCACCCTTGTCCTGGCGTGGGTGCTGGGGGAAATTCTCAGCCGCAGCGCCCTGGCCCAGACGCTGGTCAGCCCCGGACTCTGGAATGAACTCGTGACCCGTTGTGGCGGGCAGGTGCGTCACCGCGGCCACATCAGCCTGGGAGAGGTCCCGGCGGGCCCGCTGCTGGTGGCGGCCGCGGGTTGGGTGCTGGGAACCTGGCTGCTGGGCGGTCTCGCGCTGGCTGGGCGCACCCGGCGCGGTCTCGGGCAGGCGCTGGGTGAATTCGGACGCTGGGGGACCCCCTGGTGGTTGTTGCCGGGCCTCTTCGCCCTGTTGAACGTCGCGCTGGAAATGACCTGGCCCGCGGGAGAGGGGGCGCCGCTCTTGTATGGCACACTCCCCTTCTGGCTGAGCGCATCGGTGGCGGGCTGGGGGGCCACCTGGCTGGCGCTGTCGTCAGCGGGACCAGGGGCCCAGAGAGGCACCTTCGAGGGGGGGAACGGTTTGGGTCACGCTCCACTTCCGGGCACCGGTCAGCCTGGATTCGGGGGTCTCCCCTGGGCTGTCTGGCTGGGGATGCTGATTTACACGGTGGTCTTCACCGGACTGAACTGGCAGTTGTATCACGCCCTGCGGCTGCCGCATGGCGACTCGGCCATGTACGAAGAGCACCTCTGGAACCTGCTGCATGGAAAGGGCTTCCGCAGCTATCTCGACAACGGGCGGCTGTTTCTGGGAGAGCACGTCCAAGTCATCCACGTGCTGTTGGTCCCGCTTTATGTGTTGTGGCCGTCGCACCTGCTGCTCGAACTGGTGCAGTCGGCCGCGCTGGCGGCGGGGGCGATCCCGGTGTTTCGTATCACCCGCCGGGCGACCGGCCACTCCACCGCGGCCACGCTGCTGGCTCTGGCCTACCTGTTGGCGTTCCCGGTGCAGTTCCTCGACATCGCGATCGACTTCAAGACCTTTCGGCCCAATGCGTTCGAGATTCCGTTCCTGCTGTTCGCGCTCGATGCGCTGGAAACGCGGCGGTTCCAGGCGTGTGGTGTCTGGCTGCTGCTGACGATGCTGTGCCAGGAAGATGCCGCGCCGGTGCTGGCACCGCTGGGGTTGTGGATCGCCCTGCGATGGCCCGCCGGAGCCGTTGCCGGTCAGACCGCCGCCGACTCCCGAGTCCGCCTGGGAGGCGTCGGTCTGATGCTGGGGTCCACCGCCTGGCTGGTGCTGGTGGTGAAGGTGATTCTGCCGTGGTTCCGCGGCGGGGCCGATGTGCATTTCGCCCAATACTTTTCCGACCTGGGAGACAGCACCGACTCGATTGTGACGACGGTGCTGAAACATCCCGGGGCGGTCTGGCGGCGGTGGTGGCGGCCTGAGTCGGCGCTGTTCGCCCTCGGTCTGCTGGTCCCCCTGGGAGGTTTGCCCCTGCTCTCACCCGGCCGGTTGTTGGTCGCCGCCCCGCTGTTTGGCGTGCTCTGCCTGAGCGACATCACCGACTCCCCCCTGCACCACTTCCACGCACCGCTGATTCCCATCCTGTTCTGGAGCGCCGCCCACGGCCTCGCGAATGCCGGACGGGTGACCGCCCCCTTTGCCCGCCGCTGGCTCGACGGCACCGCAACGGCTCGCTGGTTCGGTCCCGACGGAACCGGGTCTGCCGCGGTACAGTTCTGCCTCGTCCCCACGGCCGCCTGGGCCCTGCTCTCGGCCTGGGCCTCGGGGTTTTGGATCGGCGTGTCGCCCCAGAGTCTGGCGTTTTGGGATCCGCACAGTTCCGGATATTGGCGCGAGCTCTATCTCCCCGGCGAACGCAGCCGCCAGTTCGGGCAGGTTCTCGCGCAGATTCCTCCCACCGCCCGTGTCGCCTCCACCGATCTGGTTCATCCCCGCTTCACACACCATGAGCGGTCGTACGATTACAGTTCCTACCGCCCCATCGTCCCCGCCGATTGCGAGTACATCGTGATCGATGTCCACGCGCCTGGCAGCCAGATTCGTGGACCGCAAGACGTGCCGGAACTGCGCGAGTCCCCCACCCCCTGGCGGCTGCTTCCCGACCAGACGGGGGGCTGCTTCCTGGTCTTGAAACGGGAATAACTGATCTCGTCTCGCGCACAACGCCGGCGGGAAGCAGGCCAGCCGCGGTGCGTTCGAAATTGCCGCCAGTCCGCTGCCTGGCGCATCAGCCCACACCGGTCCCCGTCGTGCGCCACCGCCGGCCCAACATCCAGCTGGCCAGCACGGTCGTCAAATGCCGGGGAGACAGCCGGGTGCCGAAGGCCAGCATGTGATTGAACAACCCGGGAATCTTCAGCCGTCGGCCACTCTGCATCGCCCGGTAGCCGGCATTCACGCATTGCCCGACCGACATCTTCCCCCAGCGAAACAGCGGGCTCTCGTGCATCGTCGCCCGACTGGCGAACTCGGTCTCCACCGGACCGGGGGCCAGGCAGGTCACCGTGATTCCCATTCCGCGCACCTCATGCGCGAGGGCCTCAGAGAACGACAACACAAACGATTTCGTCGCGCAGTAGACCGCAAAGCCTGGTCCTGGCTGAAAGGCCGCCGTCGAGCTGACGTTGAGAATCTTGCCTGCACGGCGCGACTGCATCCCGGGCAAGACCCGTCGGCACAACTGCACCAGGGTGGTCATGTTGAGCTGCATCAACTCCACCAGTTCCCGCTCGGACTGGGTGATAAACGCCCCCGAAAGCCCGAATCCGGCGTTGTTGATCAGGACCGCCACTTCGTCCAGCCGGGGGCCCAGCGCATCGGCGATCCGCTGCACCGCCGAGGGGAGGGTCAGGTCGACCGCCAACACTTCGGCCCGCACCCCGTGCTGCTGCCGCAATTCGGCAGCCAGCCGCTCCAGTCTCGAGTAACTCCGGGCGACCAGCACCACATCGTGACCGTCCGCCGCAAGCCGGCGGGCGAACTCGGCCCCAATTCCGGTCGAGGCACCTGTCACCACGGCGAGGGGGTGGGAAGGGGTCGCGGGGTCAATCGGCACAGGAAAAGGTCCCCAGCAGGGCAATGAGCAGGTTGAAGGGAATCAACCCGGGCGGCAACGCCTCAGGGATTCTCCCCACCGAACTCTACCTCATGCCTTGCCGGTTGACCAACCGGGACCAGCCCCAACCTCCCAAGAAAGCCCCTCGAAGACCACACATCCGCCGATGCCGCCGCAGACCCCGCAGACCGCAAGATTTCACCAGCCCACTTGCCGCCCAACGGCTACCCCCCCGCGCGATGACCGGGCGCGGGAACAATCGCGCTGGAGACAGCCCGGGACGATCTCTCAGCCGACCAGTTCGCGAATCGGGCGTCCGTTGGTGATCATGGGGGTCGGCCGCCCGGCGGGATCCTGATAGGTCAACTCGCGATCGAGTCCCAGCACCTGGAACAACGTCGCCATCATGTCCTGCGGGGTGATGGGGGTCGACGCGGGAACTTCCACCTTCGGGCTCGACTCGCCAATGACCTGGCCATTCTTCAACCCACCCATGGCAAACGCCAGGGTCGACAGGGGAGCCCAGTGATCGCGCCCGGCCGATCCGTTGATGCGGGGGGTCCGGCCAAATTCGCCCGAGATCACCAGCAGAATCTTTTTGTCGAGACCGCGCTGCACGCAGTCGTCGACGAAACTCGAAACCGCCTGATCGATCTGCGGACAGAGCGACTGCAGGCCCTGCACGATCTGACCGTGCATGTCCCACCCGCCGTGATGCAGCGTGACGAACCCGCAGCCCGCCTCGCACAGCCGACGGGCCAGCAGCATCTGCTCGCCCACCCCGGTGCCGTACTTGGCCCGCACCCGGGGATCTTCCCGATTGAGATCGAACGCCTCCTTCGCCCGGCCCAACACGAGGTCGAACGCCTGGGTTTCGAACGAGTCGAGACCCTGCATCAGTCCGGTGCGGTCGGCCTGGCGGTTGATGCGGTCGAGCCCCGACAGCAGCCCCCGCCGGTCTCCCAGCCGGTCGAGCGTCAGCTGCATGTTCATGTTCCGCTGCGCCTCGCCCCCCGAATCAAACGGGCCATAGGCGGTTCCCAACCAGGCTGCGCCGTCGCCATAAATGCCGTTCATCCGCACATAGGTGGGAATGCCCGACTGCGGATGACTGGCCCCGCGCTCGCGGGCGACAATCGAGCCCAGGCTGGGCTTGATGGGAGGCATATTCTGATCGGCCGGGGGATAGTCGTAGCCGGTCATCACGTAGTGCGTGCCGCCGCCGTGCCCACTGTTGGAATGCGCAAACGACCGGACGAAGCTGAAGTGTTCCGCCAGTTCGGCGATCTTGGGGAACAGACCGCCAATGGTCACACCGGGAATGCGGGTCGCCACTTCCCCCACCGCCGACCGGTACTCGGCCGGGGCGGTCATCTTGGGGTCAAACGTCTCCACATGGGTGGCCCCGCCTCCCAGCCAGAGCCAGACCACCGAGGTGTCGGAGGCGACGCGGTTCGGAGCCGCCTGGGCCCGCAACCGCAACAGGTCCGACAAGCCCAAGCTCCCCAACCCCAGCGAACCGACTTTCAGAAAATTCCGGCGATTCACACCGTCGCAGGTCCGCGACAATTCGCTACCCAGCAGATTCAACATGACCGGTTCCTCAATCGGAGGGGGACAGGTGCCGCGAAACTCGCAGGCACCAACGTGAACCCTGTTGACCAATCGCTGATATATCAGTGATCGTCTATGCAAGCAAGCGCAACCCAGAAAAAACCGTTACGAGAGTTCGTTTCCTGCAAGAATCGGTGGCGGGGGCGGGCGGGCCAAAAACAGCTGCGTTCGCCGCAGGGAACAACGGTCGACCGTGGGATCACGACGGGAATCAACCAGGGCTCGACTCGGGATCAGGCGGGGCTGCCGCGTCTGGCTTCGGATCCATTGGCCGGGTGTGAGGCGGCCCACGCAGGGAGTTGATCGTACGCGGACCGTCGGATTGCATGGCCCTCATCCCCCTGGCCCCCATCCCCCGACACCGGTGCAAATCGGACCGCCAGCCGGGCGATCTTCCAAACCGGGGCCTACTCGCCTCCGACCCAGCCAGGCAGCAATCGGCCGGGAGTGAGATTTATCCACCGGTCGCACGCCCCCGCAAGCCCGGCAGGCTGTGCGGGGCGAATCGCACGTGTCAGGATCGGCCAGTGGACGGAGCGGTCTATTTACGGCGACCGCGGCTGCTGAGCGGGGGTTCTTCGTCTTCGTCCTCGTCCTGTTCGTTGTCGAACTCGAGGTCCTCGATCTGCAAGGCGGGCTCCACCTTGGGCCCCCGGCTCTTCCCTGGAGCATTCGTCGAGGTCTCTCCCGAACGGGAGCGGGGACGGACCGGTTCGAACGATAGTTTGAATGGCTTGGTCTCATCCTCCGCCCGGCGGCGGGTGGGACGCAGGGGATCCTCTCCCGTGTCCTCGTCATCCAGAGAGGTGCGGCGGCGCGGAGGCTCGAAGCCTTCGGGCAAATCGGGCGCTGCGGTTCGGGCTCGCGATTCGTTCGCCGCCAGTTCGGGCAACACCAGGGTCACCCCTTCCGGCGCGTCATTCACGCTCCGCAGCCGGTCGCGGTTGGCCTCGTAAATCTGACGGTAGTGCCGCGACGCGCCGTAATGCTGCTCGGCGATGCTTGACAAGGTTTCGCCAGGCTGGATGGTGTGGGTCCGCTGTCCGCCGCGGGCACGCGGGCCGGGGCTGCCCGGGGCCTCGGCAGCCGCCGTCCCCGCGGAAGGCTTGCGGGGAATGGGCTGCCATTCGCGATTGTGGCTGGGGGCCTGCTCGGCAGGGTTGGCCTTGGCCAACGCTGGCCGCAGGGGATCGGTCTCCGAATCGGCCTTGGGGCTGGTCTCGCCTCTCTGGGCCTCCAGGGCCGGGGCCACCCGCTCGGCATTGGTCACCTGCTCGGCCGCCTGATCCAGGGCCGCCTCAGCGTCGAACGGCCCCTTCTGCACGCGGTGCGCAATGGGTCCTCCGGACGTCTTGGCCGGGGCCTGATCCGAGACATCGTCGATCAGGTTGGGATAGGGGGACCGCGTGGTGGAGGCGATCTCCTGGTCCATCTCGGCGAGATTCTCAATCTCGGCGAGGGGCTCCTCGCGCAGCGGGGGATCGCGGCGGAAAAACATCATTCCCACCAGGCCCACCAAGGCCAAACCGACAGCCAGTCCAGTCTTCACATCAGGTTGCATGCTCAGGTTCCTCTCCGCTTTCGTCGGGACATGGTCGACGTCCCGTCGCCGCGATCCAGCGGTGCTGCCAGACCACACTTCTACTTTGGACTCTGCCAGCCAAAGCGCGGCGGGAACCTCCTGGAAAAGGGCCTGTTCGAATCCAATGGAATTCCGGGAATTCCATCTGTAACGACTGCGTAGGGTGTGCAGGCTGATGTGGAATCCGATTGCGGTCGCCGCTCCGGAACACGTTATTCCCAAGCGATGCCACTCCCCTTCCGCGGATTGAACTCCCACGTCTGACAGTTGGGGTGATGGAATTCAGATGCTCCCTCCCATTCTCTCTCGAGTGCGCTGGCATGGTCATTGGTGCCTTTCGAAAACGCAGGCCCTCCAAGTGCTGGACTCGGGCGGAATTGAGCCATCGATTGGGGCCAAAGCCCGCCTCGCGGATTCGCACCTCTCCGGCCCCTGGGTCGGCCACTGCCGCCAATGTGCTGCGCATCCAGCAAAATGAATACTGGACGTGTGAGCTCAGCGACGGAATCCTCGTGGAGAAAGACATGGGATCTGAGGAATCGGTGATTGCGGGGCGGCTGCTGACATTTTTGAACAACTTTGTCATTCCCCGCCGGCTGGGTTTGGTCACGGGCGAAGCAGGCATGATGAAGAACAATCCACACACTGTGCGAATTTCAGATGTCGCCTTCGTTGCGGTGCAACGGCTTCCGTTGGGCGCGATGCCCTCCGATGCCCTTCCCCGACTGGTTCCCAACTTGGTGGTCGAGGTGCTGAGCCGGGGGAATACCGCTGAGGAAATGCAGCACAAATTGAGGGACGATTTTGAGGCGGGTGTGGACCTGGTGTGGCTGGTGGAACCCCGCCTGCGAACCGTGGAGATCTTCACCGCTTCCGACAGAAGTACGTCTCTCCAGGAGACCCAAATCCTGGCGGGAGGCAGCGTCCTGCCCGGGTTCCGGCTGAAGGTGAGACAGCTCTTCGCCGTGTGATTTCCGTCACTTGGGAGCGATCCTTTTTTGTGTGGCAGCGGCATCGGCCGATCGTCATTCACCCGAGTCATCCCATCCCCAGATCCTCGATCAACCGGGCGGACGGCACGACGCGTTCAGGCGATACCCCGCTGGTTTCGGCCACAATCGACCTCAGACGCTGCCAGAGCTCGGCGTCGGAGATCGCTGCTGGCGCACCCGGCGTGGTTGAGGCTGTCCCGCCCAAATCGTTCGGCAGCACGGCACGCAGACACGCATACCAACCCCCCACCGTGCGAAGGCGTTCGAGTTCACGGTCTGGAATCTCGATCCCGAACGTCCGTTCCACTTCCAGAGTCAGTTCGACGATTTCCAATCCCATGCCGCACTCCCGGAACGTGTTGCGAGCGTCAATCGAAGGGGTATGACAGGTCGCCCTTGTGGTGTCGCTCGGGGAGAGCGACCGCCGTCTTTTCAGTACGGCACACGGTCCGCTTTCTCGCGCCACTCGCGCAGGGGACCGAGGGCTTCCTCGCGAAGGGCCTGGACGATGGGCAGAGTTCGCTCACTGGCTGGCCGGCGGAGTTCTTCGTGGAAGACCCGGTCGTCGAAGCCGGCTGCGGCGGCATCATCGCAGGTCGCGGCGTACACCACGCCGTCCAACCGTGACCAGAGAATGGCCGCCAGGCACATGGGGCACGGCTCGCAACTGCTGTAGAGCTCGCACCCGGCCAGCGAGAAGGTCCCCAAATGCCGGCAGGCATCACGAATCGCCACGATCTCGGCATGTGCCGTGGGATCGTTGGTCGACGTGACCCGATTCGAGCCCCGGCCCACGATCTCGCCTCCCCGGACCACCACCGCGCCAAATGGCCCACCGGCATTGGTTCGCAGGTTGTCGCCCGAGAGCCGAATTGCTTCCCGAAGAAACTGCGGGTTCATGATCCAATCCTGTTCCTGACTGCCAGCGAACCCACCGACCAGACGTCGCCTCGCATGCAGCCGCACCCCAACTGACCGATCGCAAGTTCCCCTGAGGACCGCGGTTTTATCCTCCAGAGATTCGTCGCGCATCCCTGACTGAAGCATAGCAAACCCCCAATCTCTGGCGGGGGATGGGCACCATACCCAGGATCCTGTCATTTGCGGCTTCCCCGGAGTTGGCAGTAGAGTCACTTCACGTGGTCGCGGTGGCGATCCGAACGGAAATTGCGGTGCAGGATCCAGGGTGGGGGTACCGAAACCATGAGCGCATCCTTTCCGCCAGAACTGGCGGGACTGATCCGGACCATCGAACAAGATCATTTCACCCGGCCCGAGTCGGTGCTGGGGCCGTTGCGTCGGTTATTGCAGCGCTGCACCGAACCGGATCAGATCGCCTACACCTGCGAAAAGCTCGGCTTCGCCCATCTGCGCCTGGCGGAACACCGGATGGCGAGCGTGTTCTATGAACACGCCCTGCAGCTCCAGCCCGAGAATTTCTACATCCTGGCGAATCTCGCCCATGCCGTGCATGAGTTGGGAGACACGGCGGCCGCGGTGGGGTATGGCCAACAGGCACTGCGTCTGAAAGACCAGTGGGCGATGCAGGGGGGGCCGGGCCAATTGCAGCCGCCCCACGGGGGCCCCCGGCGACTGATCTCCTTCAGCCTCTATGGTGACCATGCGAAGTACGGCGAGACCGCCGTGTTGAACTGCCTTGCGGCGAAGCAGCACTTTCCCGGCTTCGTCTGCCGGTTCCATGTCGATGACACCGTACCATCCGCGATCTTGCGGCGGCTGCAGCAGCAGGGTGCCGAGATTGTGTCCATGACCGCCCGACGGGGGGAATTGTTCCCGACAGCCTGGCGGTTCCTGCCGCTCGACGACCAGACCGCGGAGCTCGTCCTGGTGCGCGACGTCGATTCCCTGCTCGACGCCCGGGAGGCCTGGTGCGTGCAGGAGTGGATCGACTCGGGAAAATCATTTCACATCATCCGGGATGACTGCTGCCACACCGAACTGATCCTCGCCGGTCTCTTCGCCGCGCGGGCGGGTGTCCTGGGGCGCATCGAGGAACATCTCGCGAGGTTCATCAACTCGTCGGGAGATCGGGGGGCGGGGCGGTACTCGGACCAGTTGTTTCTGCGGCAATGCATCTGGCCGCTGGTCCGCGAGCACACGGTCACCCACGACCGCATCTACGGTTATGGGACCGATGTCCGCCAAATTCCTGCGGAAATCCCCAACGTGTCCGGTCTGCGGAACACCTTTATGGGGGCGGCGTACGCGACCTATCAAATCCGGGTTTCTCTGGAGCAACCGCTGGCGAAGTCGGTGCAGTGCCGTCTGCGCGTCCTCGATGAACAGGGCACCCTCGTCTGCGAGCACCGGATGGAGCGTGTCGACGACCGGACACTCCAAATCCTGCTCCCCCCGCACTATGCCCGCCATCTCGAGACCGGAACCTGGAAGCACCAACTGCTGACACAGGCCGAGCCTGGTTGAACCGACCTTCAGAACGACCGAATTCAACCAGCCACGTGGCGGGATACCAGGTTGACTTCCCAAGCATCCCATCTCGGCAACAATCTCGCGGCCGAACCGTGAGATGAGAGATGCTGATCGAGTGATCGCGGTATGGCAGACAACAGTGCGACGCGTGCAGGGTACCAGTCGGCAAAGCGAGACAACATCAAATGATGCCACCAATGGGACATCATTTTTGCGATTCGCGAACCGTCAGGGCGATGTGACTGGCGAACTGCATCACAAACCGATCGAGACCCGTCTCGGAACTGAGAGCAACATAATGCCCCGTCTCCAGTGCCTCTGCTGGTGACAGCAACAGTGCCGTCGAGGTGTATAACGCCTCGCGGGTCAGTCGAGAGCACAGCAGGTGATAGCGTTGGGCATAGGATGCATTGACGAATTCGGGAAAGACCTCGAAATGGGGCGACCGATCGCGAACCGGTGTGCGGGATCGGGTGGTATCTTCCAGCAGCATCAACCAACCCAGAAAAGGACGGGGAATGTCGCTAAACGCTCCTTCGCGATGGGCGGTCCAAAAATCAGTGGCTGTGCCCAGTGCCTCTTCCGTTCGATTGTTGAAATTGTTGCCGAAGGAGGGACCAACCTGCGACTTGAACTCCAACGCAGCAATCAGTCTTCCCTCATGAATGACGACAAGATCCCAGCAGGCAAATATGCTGTTTCTACTTCCAATCGGAAC
>CAIOTJ010000516.1 GCA_903861195.1 uncultured Planctomycetaceae bacterium
CAAACGGCGTTTGAAATCGTCTCGATCGACATCGCCGACATCGACGTGGGAGACAACGTGGGAGCCCGGCTGCAGGCCGATCAGGCCGAGGCCGACACCCGCGTGGCCCGGGCCCATGCCGAGGAAACCCGCTCGGCCGCCATCGCCGTCGAACAGGAGATGAAGGCTCTGACCGCCGAGAACCGCGCTCTCGTGGTGCTGGCCGAGGCCGAGGTTCCCCAGGCGGTCGCCGAAGCCTACCGCATCGGTCGGCTGCGGGGGGCCGCGTCGAGCGCCGCTCCCGCTGTCATCCCCCAGTAGTCGACCGCCAGCCGTCCCGCCCCCCATTCACCCTGACCGATTGTCGGGGTTGCTCTCGGGCATTCTGGGGAGTGTCGCGAGGTTGTATCGGCCAGATTTCCATTCTCCCTTTTCATCCGGAAGCATTCCGGTCGCGCTCCGGGACAGCCTCGTATGACGCACGACACCGCGTTCCAGATCTCGTCTTCGAACCTGCGGTTTGGCTTCGGCTGCACCCGCGAAGTGGGTCTCGACCTGCAGGAACTGGGGGCCAAACGGGTGATGGTGCTGATGGACCCGGCGGTGCGGCACCAGCACGCCGGGGAGACGGTGGTCGAATCGCTCCGCGAGCACCGGGTCGACCACGCGGTCTACACCGACATTGAGACCGAGCCGACCGATGGGGCGTTCCAGCGGGCCACGGCGTTCGCCGTCGACGGGCGGTTTGACGCCCTGCTGGCGGTCGGCGGCGGCAGCACCATCGACACCGCCAAGGGGGCCAATCTCTATTCGACCTACCCGGCCGAGTTCTTTCATTACGTGAACGCCCCCATCGGGAAGGGGCAGCCGGTTCCCGGTCCGCTCAAGCCGCTGATCGCCATTCCCACCACGGCGGGAACGGGGAGCGAGACCACCGGGACGGCGATCTTCGATTGGAAAGAACGGCACGTCAAAACCGGCATCGCCCACCGGTCCCTGCGTCCCACGCTGGGGATTGTCGACCCCGACAACACCCGCAGCCAGCCCCCGGCGGTGGCCGCCTCGACCGGGCTTGACGTGCTCAGCCACGCCCTCGAGAGCTTCACCGCGATCCACTACACCGCCCGGCCCAGGCCCGCCCGGCCCATCGAGCGTCCCGCCTACCAGGGAAACAACCCCATCAGCGACGCCTGGGCCCTGCAGGCGTTGCGGATGGTGCGCGATTACCTGGTGCGGGCGGTCCGCGACACCTCCGATGACGAGGCCCGCTACCAGATGGCTCTGGCGTCGTCGATCGCCGGAATCGGGTTCGGCAACGCCGGGGTTCACCTGCCGCATGGCATGTCGTACCCCGTGGCGGGGCTGGTGAAGCGGTATCAACCCCCCGGGTTCGTGGTCGACCATCCGCTGGTGCCGCATGGCATCTCGGTGATCCTCAACACCCCGGCGGTGGTGCGGTTCACGGCCGAGACCGATCCCCTCCGACACCTGGTGGCCGCCGAGGCGCTGGGGGCCCAGATTGAGGGGGTTCCCGACTCGCACGCCGGCGAGACGCTGGCCCAGGTCATCCTCCAGTTCCTGCGCGATCTCAACATGCCGAATGGTCTGGCGGCGGTGGGCTACACCGCGGCCGACATTCCGGCTCTGGTCGAGGGGACTCTGCCGCAGCACCGGGTGACCAAGCTCTCTCCCCGTCCCGCGAGTGCCGCAGATCTGGCGCAACTTTTTCGCGACTCGCTGACCTTGTGGTAACCGGGGTGCGGCGGTCTACCCCTCGCGCGGTCAACCCGGCCGCCCGCTTGCTCAGACCGGCCCAGCCCGCGCGACACCGCCCGGGGTTTGCATCGCTCTCCCGGCAGGGGTATTCTCGGAAAGCCGGGAGAAACTGCGGACAGCCTGCGCCCCGACTCGTTGACAGTCTCCCGCCGCCCCCTGTTTCATGACTTCCGGAACCGACACCGTGACGTTCCCTTTCCGCCGCCTGGGATCGTGGGCGCTGCTGATCCCTCTGTGGC
>CAIOTJ010000517.1 GCA_903861195.1 uncultured Planctomycetaceae bacterium
ACTGCAGCGGAGAACTGGACGTCAATTGATTGAACAGCTCGTTGCGAGCCGCGTCCGTCCCTTCGGTGCTCAACCAGGCTTCCAGCAGCAAATCGCCCGAATCCGAGAGGAAGTGCTCGATCCAGAGATCACTCGCCTGTCTGGTCCAAAGCTGCTCGTCCTGTTCGCTCTTGGCCTGATTCCGGGCGTTGGCGTGGTCGGCCATCGAGTTGGCGAACCATTGCAACGCCGTGCATGACTGGCCGGCCTTTCGAGAACTTCGAATCTCTTCGCGTGACGTCGACATTTGGGTCTGTACAGCCCTGCGGGCCAGAGCGGCGAGCACTTGGGGGACCGAAAACCGCAGACTATCACGGCTCAAACCAAGCGGCAAACCAAAGCGATTGCAAGGAGACGATCCGCCGGAATCTCAGCGCGCCAAAGGCAATTTTGGAAGCCAATCGGAATTCTCGCGAAATCTCCCCCGGCCGTGCGCACAAACGGGCATCTGGCTTGTTCAGGGGGCGGTGTGCTGACCGACAGCACGCCAGACACTCCGGTCGCGGCATTGGTTCCGTGATCACTCATCCCGGCAGTTCAACAGGAGACAGCGATGCGAAAATTCATTCTCTGGATGGCCGTGGGGGCCGCAGTTGTCTGCGCTGCCCCACAAGTCTTCTCGGGGAAGCCCGCAGTGTCGATTTCCAGAGGGATTTCCAGAGCGGTGTCCAGTGCGGTGCTGCAGGCCAGGGATTGGTATGCCTTCATCGCGGCACACGGATTGGTGCACCTCGAACAAGGACTCCGCGACGACATCGAGGAGGAATGGCACGATCTGCAGGAGAAGATCCGCAACATCGAACATGTGGCCGAGGACGTGCGGAGAACAGATCCGACCTTGGCGTCGGAACTGCTGCAGTTGCTGGCTGAGCTGCGAGCGACCCAGCAAGAGCTGCTGGCGGCCCGTCGGACTGACCTGCGGGAGATTCAGAAGCAAATGCTGGCCGACATCAAACACAAAAAACAGCTCCAGATGCGGGACGCCAATCAAGCCCTGATCAGCCTGCTGCTCCAGGAGGCAAATGTTCACCATCGTCTTGCCGTCAACGAGTCAGAGCTGGCCGTCGCCACAGCCCCAAAAGTAGTCGAGGGCTTTTTCGAAGCGGTGCGCAATGACGACCTCGAGGCAGCTCGTCGCTTCGTCACGCCCGAAACGCGATCGGAACTGACCACTCCTCGATTGCAGCGTCTCAAAGGGCGGCTGCCGCAACGGGACGCTGGCAAACTGCAGCAGCGGCGATTTGACAGCACGGTGCTGGTGGTCTTCGAGTCCCGGCAAGGTGGTGGACAGACGGGGGTGACGCTCCGTCAAACCCGCGAGGGTCTGTTGGTCGACGACATCAACTTTGGAATCGAAATCTGAATGCTCCAGAAACAGTTTGGGGGACGGCCTTCGGGCGGTTCCCCAAACTCTCATGAGTTGTTCTCGTGTCCGCTCCCACAAGACGTGGTGCAGCAGTTCTGTCTTTCACCAGGAAAAGATCATGTTGATTTCACCTCACCGGCTCGTCGCGGCGGTTGCACTGAGCCTCAACTGCTTGTTCGGTTTCGGTTGCCAACCCTCGGGGGGCCATGATCTGGTGTCGCTGGGCCTGCGGTTGACGGACCGTGAGACCCGCAGCCGCGACGTCGATTTTGCGCTGACACCGCTGCGTGAGACCAAGAAATTCCAGGAACTGGACGAAGATCCCGCGGTCCCCTCCGCCCCCCCGCAGGCCGAGCCGGCGGATCCGATTTCCCGGCTGAACGCTCGCCTGGACCGGGTACGCAAGCTGATGGACGACCTGAAACAACCGCAGGCGACGCCGGTCAATCCTGTGCCGCCCGGCCCGGGAGTCCAAGTGGTTCGTGGCCCTGGGGAGGCTGCGTTGGGTTTGTCGTCCCGCGAGTTGAGGGAATTGGATGCCGCCGTGAGTGTCTTGGAAGCCAGCCTGCGGGAGATCGAATCGGACCTCTTGGCATTGAAAGCCACACAGGTGGCCGAACGAAAACTTGCCGAGGAGCGATTTCAGACACTCCTGGGGATGATTCAGAAACTCGAAGACCGCGTTCAACGGCAAGAAACGCAGCAGCACTCCTCTGGTCCCTCCGCCCCGGTTACGGGACGGGACCCCCAAGGGTATCACCTCGTTGACATTCGTTTCGCCTGCGGCACGACACAAAGCTGGTGGGTTCCCCCCGGACCGTGCCTCGTGACCTGCCCCAAGTGTGGCACCACCAGCACGTTTGAGCTGAAGTTGATCCCCAAGGAGGACGTTTTGCCGGTTCGCTAAGTGTGGGCGACCCGCGATCAAGCGGGGTTTGCCCCTCTGCCGTACTCCCTGGCGGAGCTCGGACGCAAAGCATGTGCTCCTCGCGTCGGAGTTCCGCCAGGTGTCGTTTTCGGGAATCGCACGACAGCGTTTGGTGGAACGCAATGGCAGCCCTCGCATGGTTTGACGACCTACCGGAATCGTTCACCGGAGGCGAATAGCTCGCCTGAGAATCGTTGCGGCCCTTGCGAAGGCG
>CAIOTJ010000518.1 GCA_903861195.1 uncultured Planctomycetaceae bacterium
GCCCCGGCATATGCAATCCCTACAGGATTGAGTCCTGCTTGGGGCCCGTCACCCGGGGTAGCCACGTACCGTGGCAACCCCGGGCTAGGATATGCAAGTCCTTCAGACTTGTTTCGGACCTGGCCGTATTCCGCTGCGCCAGGCCGTGTTTCGTTTTCCTCGTGAACTCGACGACAAATTCCCCCCCACTGCCCCACGAACCACGACCCACGGTTGTTGAGGTGACAACGCAGTCGTGATATGGGCGCGACCAGAGCACGATCCGCCCCTTTGAGGATTCCAACCCACCGCACGTCACTTGGCGGGCTGAGACGGCGTTTCCTGCAGCAGTTTGACCATCGCCTGCCCCATTGCTTCGCCGACGTCCATGTAGACTTCGGCCTTGCCGCCGTAGTGCCCGTTGCCGCTGCCGCCTTGTGCCAGGGGGTGCGTGTAGACGGTCGCTACGTTGCCGCGGAATTCGGGGTACTTGCCCGAGGTGCCGTCGACCGCAAGATGCGCGTCGAGCACCGCCCGCGTCGGCCCACTTCCCTCCTTCGTCGCCTCTCCCAGGGTGGCGCAGACAAACCGGGCGTTCGGAGCCTGGAATTCCCGCCGCAGCGCCTGGATGAAGGCGACCAGGTTGGCTTCGTACAGGGCCGCGTGCCCGGCATTGCCGGCGTCCCGTTCCCCCTGCCAGAAAAAGAACCCCGCCACTTCGTAGCCCATCGCGCCGGGGTAGTGCTTGTCCAGATCGGCCAAAGCGCGTTTCGCATCGCCGATGTCGGTGTCCCACTGCTTGCCGGCATACCAGTCGATCGGCTTGCCGTTCTTGTCGAGCCAGGGCGGGGCTTCGGTCTTGAGGCCCTGGGCGGGGTCCATCTCCCAGAACTCGGGTTTGTCTTTGTAACCGGCGTAGACCAGTTTCTTTTCGACCCCGTTCTTGTCGCGGTCGACAAACTCGCGGCGGGGTCGGCCTGGGGGGAGCAGATCCCACCCCAGGGCGCGGTTGCCGATGCAGCACTTGAGCAGCAGCACCGGGGCGTCGATCGCATTCCCCAGCGGGTGGCCGATGCCCAGTTCCGGACCCAGCGAGTTTCCTTTCACGGTCAGCCACTCGTTGTTGAGCGGCCCCTTGCCCGACATGTACCGCACAAACCGCACATCCTTCCGCTCGCGCCAGCCCCCAGCCTCATCGACGAGGTACGGATACTTTTTCTTTTCCTGCACGGCATGTTCGAGAGAGATCTCGCCCCCCTTGATCTTGCCCAGACCCACCATGTTGGACTGTCCCAGCAGAATAAAGACCTGCACCGGCCTGGTCATGTCGGCGGGCTGACCATCGTGGGGGGCAAGGGGCCGGGTTTCCTCCTGGGCTGCCAGGGGGAGAGCCGCGCAGACCAGTGTTGCCACGACCGTCAGCACACATCGAAACAAGCAGTGTTTCACGGGATCTCTCTCTGTGGGAGTGACAGGTTCCGAACCGATCTTGATGATAGCGGCATTCCGGTGCATCAGCAGCCGCTCGCCAGTCGATTCGGGAGGGCCACCCATTGTTTTCTGGGTCTTGAAATGGTCGCCACAACCCCCATTGCCAGAATGAAGTCGGGTGAGATTCAAGTCGTTGAAGAGCATTCTGCGAGGTTTCTCCCCGCGGTGAATGGCCCCACTGGAATGGCCCCACTGGAATGGCCCCGGTGGGAATCGCTCGAAGACGACCTGTCAGACGCTGTCGCAGACCAGGAGCCGCATGCCGGCTTGGCGTCGGTCTCTGGTCGCCCAGCGAGCCGCGCTGCTAAAACTTGTAGTCCAGCGGCCCAGCGATTGCCGAAACATCTTTCGGCAGACGCCGCGCCAAGTCCCAGGCAGATCACGACTGTGCGATTCCTCAGGTTGACCGTGCTCGCTTTGGGAGTGATTGGCATCCTGCTTTCGTTGCCACTCTTGGGATTTGCCGCTCTGGGTTACCTCGGAATTCTCGCCGACGTGGGCCCTGCCGAAAATCGTCAACTCGGCATTCAATTGCTCACTTGGGGACTACCCGCTTTGATCTGCGGTGTGGTGTTGTGTGTGCTCAGTTTCTTGTCGCTGGTTGGGAATCGCCGACGTGCAGACTCCCTGCGAGGGGCGGCACGGGACGGCGGAAGCAGGCCCGCTGCTCGAGATTGATCGCTCACTCGACAACCGTCGCCGCTGATCGACCTCAGGCAGAATGGGACGACCCTTTTTGGGAAGGCCGAGAGAAACCTCCCGCAACGACCGCCGGCTTTCAGGCGGGAAAGCCGCGAAAGACCCCGTCGGCCTGGACCGAGTTCGCGAAGTCGGCATAGTCCATGTTGGCGATCGACAGGTTGTTCTCGATCGATTGAATCGTCGCCGGGATCGCCCGAAATGTCTGCAACTCCCCCCGCACTCGCTGAACGCCGTCGTCTGTCTCCCCAGCCGACGCGAAACCTACGACCACGATCGGGCGTTCCGGGGATCGAAAGGTCTCGGCATCCGCCACAAACAGAAACTCAAACGGATAGTCGGCGGGCAGTTCCCGCACGAGCGCCTCCACGTTCAGCCCGCCGTATCGCTGCTGCTCGACGAACTGCACGTGCGCCAGGAACTCCAGGTCTGTGCCCGGCTCGCGGTGCGGTGCCGAGATCGCCTGCTTCAGATCGCGCCAGGCAGTCTCATTCGAAAAGTCGGTCCGCACCACCCACGGGCCGTTGTCGTGTTCGTCGGGCATCGTTGTCTCTCCAGATGTTGGGTTACTCGTCAGCGAGTTGACGCCAGTGTATCGGTTTCTTCAACAAATGCTGAGGGTGACAAGAAGGGCAGACGGCACTGCGCGGCTGTCTTGCGGTCGGCTACCTGGGGCTGCTTCCGGCTGTTTGGGGCCATCTCTTGTTCAGGCATCTCTGGGGCCAACAGTTGTTGGTTTGCCGAGGGCCCGCCTAACCCGCACAGGGCCACGCCGTAAAGGTCTTTGCCGATTGTTTTTTCAGTACAGACTGGGCCTGGTTGATCAACGCAAAGGCTTGAGTTCGCATTGTCGGTCCCGCAGACTTCGGACATGGCCCAAGAACACCCATCGATACCCGGGGAATCCCACTCTCCTGGTCGCAGGCGCCCCTGTTACTCCCTCGGCTTCCCGTCCATAGTCCTGCTGCTGATCGGGCGGAAGGGGTTTGATGAACCACGTCATCGTCGCCGAGAGGCGTGCAAACACGGCGGTGTGTTCGCTGTGCCGCACTTCGTTCGCCAGACCGGCCCGGATGGGATTCAGATCGACATCGACGAGGCATGCCGCCACGGCCCACTCGTGCAACAGCCGCAGAAGCAACTGTTCAACGCGCACCGGATTGTTGCTGAGGGCGTCGAGATCGGCCTGCGAGGGAGTCTCCGCCACCTTGCGGGTGCCGGGGATGGGGGCGGACACTGTCAGCGGGCACCACTGCAGCCAGCGTCGGGCGATCTGCTCGGGGGACCACTGGGCGGCGCGGTCGGGTCAATTCCGCAGCATGGCGTGCAGATGGTTGTCCATCAGACTGAATCCCTGGACATCGATCGCCATGACCGCAGCCAGAAACACCGCGCGGTGCTGCAACCAGACCTCGTGATGCCCGTACGACCGCTGGGTGAGAGGGGCCCAACCACAGAGCATCGACCGGTGGACACAGCGATTGATGCCGAGGTAGCGCGCCACTTCGTGAGGATCAAACAGGAACTTGCGCGGCAGACGGGACATGGGAAACGCCAGACACGGGGGCGGAAAGGTGTGAGGGTTTCTCGTGTGGGTAAACCAGTTGATATCTATTCACTTGAGTACTGTATGCGCATGGATTCTTGGGATCTTGAGTGGACCAAATGGTTTGATGCTTTGTGATTCAGTGGCGGGGCTGTTCAAGCACAGTATCCAACACAGAGTGGCCCCCTGTGGTTTTTATAAATCAAGGAAATCCTTAGAAGCCAACGCTATCGGTGAGCAAATCAGTCCCAGGCCGCGTAGGACACGCACTGCATCGATCCTTCCGGCATTTAGTCCGCACGGTGATTGACAGACAAAAGTGACGGGAGTAAAAACTGTTGAGTGCGGACGGGCTGGTCTGTGTTCTACGATTCTCTACAACGGAGCAACAATGATGCGAAGAATAAAAGCTTGTTGGTCTGTTATGGCTGCGTGGGTCATTCTGGCCGTTGCCAATCTGAGTCCGGCATCTGCTGGATTGCTCGACCTGCGCGAAATCGCGTTGACCCTCGAGTCGACGCTCGTCGATCTTGACACGACGATGATTGCTTTGCATCACGGCAATGACTTCAGCAGTCATTTGAACTATGTGTCAAGGATTGATGAAGCGGGTTGGGAAGGACGGCTATTTGGAAATTATGGTGGCCGCGAGGTCGACATCTACTACACCGGCTCATTGACGCTCATTGGAGGACCTACAAGCCAAGTCGACATCAGTTATGTCAGCGATTGGTATTTCGATGGAATGACTGGCTCTGGTTCAGGATCTGGGGAGTACACAGATCCCGAGTTCTCATTCGACATTGATTTGCAAAACATGTCCGTCGGTGGATCGATCTCTGTCGAGTATGGCATCACGTCATTAACACTCGCTGGCGTCAAAGACTTCGGAAATCACACCTTGACCGTGTCGGGCACTGCTGGAGCGATTGCCGTGCCACTGCTTGGCAACCTCGCCGAAGCCGAGTTGGCACTGCAATACAATCAATTGACGGGAGTCTATGAGTCGTCCGCAACTGGCCGTCTATTGTTTGGCCTGTGGGAAGAATCCGAAGTCATCAACAAGGGAACGATCCGGCGTCCTCGCAATCCACCAAATCCGCCACCCCCTCCGCGCCGCCCGAATCCCCCACCCTCAGTGAACTATCCTCAGATCGATAGCGATCCGGGCTTTGGAGGAGGAAGTCCAGGGTACAATAACATGGAAGTTACGAGTGTTCCGGAACCGTCGACATTCTTCCTGGCCGGTATGGGGATCTGCATTGCTTATGTGATTCATGCCCAGCATCGCAGGTCTGCCAACTGCGTTGCAGCGCGAGAAACCGCGTGACTGTGCGTTCGAACAACCCCGCCGTTTGAGCCTCCTGATGAGCGTCTTGTCGCGTGGGATTGGGAGGGGGTCGAAAGCCCGCAATTCGACTTCTGCTCGCCCTTCCAGCCAATCGAAGACGGTGGATGCGAGGTTTTTCGAGGTTGAATGAGGCCGGGTTGTTTGGCGCCGTCGTGGGTGTGGACCCGCGGACGAAGGCCGGGGCCACTCTTTGTATCCGGTTGTGTGAGTCCGGGCGTAAACCGTGGGGTCGTCGAGTTGTGCGACGATGGGGTGGGTCACTTGAACCGCCTCGCCCCGTGTTCGC
>CAIOTJ010000519.1 GCA_903861195.1 uncultured Planctomycetaceae bacterium
CGTCCCCGAACTGGTGGACCTCTCGAGTGAGACGAAAGCGACGCTCGAGGCGTACGGGCCCGATGTGACCACACCGGGGACGTTCGCCGCGAGTGCCCTGCTGGCCCGCCGGCTGGTGGAGCGCGGGGTGCGGGTGGTGCAATTGCTGCATCGCGGGTGGGACCAGCACGGCAACCTGCCGGGCGACATCTCGCTGCAGTGCCGCGATGTGGACCAGCCCTGCGCCGCCCTGCTGAACGATTTGCAGGAACGGGGTCTGCTCGACTCGACGGTGGTGGTGTGGGGGGGCGAGTTTGGCCGGACGGTGTACTCGCAGGGCCAACTGACGAAGGAGACCTATGGGCGCGACCACCACCCGCGCAACTTCTGCATGTGGTTGGCGGGGGGCGGGATCAAGGGAGGGATCAGCTACGGCGAGACCGACGATTTCAGCTACAACGTGGTCGACAAGCCGGCGAATGTGAACGATCTCAACGCCACGATCCTGCACTGTCTGGGGATTGATCATGAACGGTTCACGTACAAGTTCCAGGGGCTCGAGCAACGGCTGACCGGGGTTGAGAACCCGAAGATCATTCCCGATCTGCTGGCGTAGGTGGCCCGGTCCACGGCCGAAAGCGAATCTCTTCCCGGAGAAGCGGGCGATGTTGCTGGAAATCTGCTGTGGTTCGGTCGATGACGCCCTCGCCGCGCAGGCTGGGGGGGCCGACCGCATCGAGCTGAACTCGGCTCTCTTTCTGGGGGGGCTGACCCCCTCGGTGGGGTCGGTGATCGAGGTGAAGCGGCAGGTAGCAATCCCGGCGATGGTGATGATTCGCCCGCGGGTGGGAGGCTTTCACTACACCGATGCCGAGTTCGCCACAATGCGGGCCGACGCCGAGCAATTGGTCGCGCACGGTGCCGACGGGTTGGTATTTGGCTGCCTCAACGACAGCGGGACGATTGACCGCGCCCGCACAGCCATGCTGGTGGAACTGGCGAGCACCCGGCCGACGGTTTTTCACCGGGCCTTCGACGTCGTGCCGGATCCCTTCAAAGCGCTGGAGGAATTGATCGATCTGGGGATCACCCGGGTACTCACTTCAGGGCAGGAAGAGTCGGCCTACAACGGTGCCGTGTTGATCCGGAAACTGATCGAGGCGGCGCGGGGTCGGATTGAGATTCTGCCCGGCGGCGGGATCGATTCGTTCAACCTGCACGATGTGGTGCAGCGGACGGGAACCCGGCAGGTGCACCTGGCCCTGTTCAAGTCGCACGCCGACCACAGCTGCCAGCATCGTCCACAGGTTTACTTCGGCGGCGGACTGCGGCCCAGTGAAGAACGGATCGACGTCATCGACGCCGGCGGGGTGGGCCACATTCGGAGCATGCTGTAGCCAATTGACGGATTGGTGACGCAGCGGACCAGAAGAACAAGGGGGACAGTCCATGAGTGACTGTCCCCCCGAAACGATTCGCCGCGCCGGGTTGATGCCGTGTGTGCCTGAGAGGCGGTCGCACAGCACCAGGCCCGGTGTGAGGCACAGGCGTCCTGCGTCGGCCGTCACTTCACGATGAGATTGACCATGCGATCGGGGACGAAGATCGTCTTGACGATCTGCTTGCCGGCCAGTTGACCCCCCAACTTGCTGTCGGCGTGGATGGCCTGCAGCACGGTCGCCTCGTCGGCCCCGGTGGGGACGGTGACCTTGCCACGCATTTTGCCGCCGATCTGCACGGGAATCTCCACCTCGGCCAGCACCAGCAGGCGTGGGTCGAAAGAGGGCCAGGGCTCGTAGGCGAGGGTCTTGCCATGGCCGAGCAGCTGCCAG
>CAIOTJ010000520.1 GCA_903861195.1 uncultured Planctomycetaceae bacterium
CGCCGGGGGCGTCACACGAAGCGAATTCGTCCGGTCCCGGCGTCATCCGCGAGAGCGGGCGCGAATTCCAGCGTTTGTCAGGGGCACGGTCCGCCCAATGCTCCAGTCCCGACTTCGTATCGTCGGTATTCTGCGTCAAACCGAGCCAGGAACTTTCCGCCAATTCCACTTCTTTCAGGATGCGCTGCACCGCGCGGTGGATCAGTCCCTCGGCCGAACGCCAGAGAAAGCCTTCCCAATTCCGTTCGGGCTCGCCGTTCTGACGTTCCAACGTGACCATGTGTGCCCATTTGCGGCCATTCCGGGCCGTTACTGCCGAGAGTTCCGCAATCACGGACGTGACGGCTCCGACTCGCCTGGGGTCAATTTGCGACAACGACTTCGTATTCTCGGCAAGCCACCACCCATCACCGCCCTGAAATCCAAACCTCAACGCGGCTCGCCGGTCGAGATAGCGGACCAGTTCGTAGTCTGCCCAGAAAAACGTCTGCAACTTCGCTTGGGCCGCCAAGGGGGCCGGTTTCTCGGGCAGGTCCGCGAAGCGTGCACGCACCGTTGCCGGCGTCGCTCTCTGGGGAATTGCGCCTTGACGGGGATCCCAGAGACCAAGGCTCCACAGTTCGAATGGGATCGCCAGCTTCGCCACCTGATCGACAAAGCACTCCCAGGGCTTGGTCAGTTCATTCCTTTGGTCGTCCGTCAGACCGCGCCAATGATCGGGGCCCTGCAACAGTTCCACGTTCGAAGGGCGGATCTTCCTCCGCTCGCCCGCCTGTGGATAGAGACTCTCCACCAGCCGCAGCAGATCCAGCCGCTGCGGCTCCAGCAATCCCGGTTGTTGGGTCAGTGGACCAGACCGGTCGCAACCGGGATGGTCGTACGTCAGGGGCAGCGGGATGGGGGTGAAGGGACGATTCCTGTCGAGCAAGCCCGCGCGATTATCGAGTATCTGGCGCGGTCGCTGTCGAACTCTGTGGGTCAAGTCATGGAGCTTACAAAGGTGCGCCTCGGGCTTTTTCGATGGACCATGCGGCAGGCGGGGCACCTTCCCCTCGGCAAGATCCCCAATCCCCTCCAGACTGGCCTGCTCAAGCAGTGCGTCCGGAATCTCACCGGCCGCAGCAAGGCGGGCAATCTCCCGCTCGAACTCGCCACACACCACATTCAGTGTCGCCAGATCGTCATAAGAAAAGTCCCATTTCTGCACGACAGGTTCCTCGTGTTGCGCGCTTCGATCGCCTCGTGAATTGCTCTTCAGCCGCAGCATAAATCACTCCTCCCTTGGGTGCAAATGAACAGGCGGATCCGTCAACAGCTCGTGTCGTGTGGTACTGTCATCCCCAAACAGCAGGTCGCGCCCGGAATTTCACACCGGAATTTCCGAGATGACGAAAACTCTGCCGCAGGGGTGGCGTCGCCGGCGGCACAGCGGCCGGAATGGAGGTCTCATCAGGGAGGCGATTTGATCCCGCACGCATGGTCTCCAGCCACAATCTATGGACCACAAGACGATCCGTGGAGTTGCCCCCGCACGTCACTGCGCTGGTGCGCTCCCTCCGGGACATGACCAGTGGTACACTGTCGGCCAGCCAGCACTCACAGGACGTTCGTGACGTTGGCGGCAATCAGTTCCAGAGACGTTTGTTGGGCGGCCGAGCGAGCATGTCGAGTTCAAGTGGATCAACGAAAACCCCAGTTCCCTTCATCGCCGACCATGGGCTGTATGTGCTGAAGTGCTCCCCAGGTGAAGAAGCGGGTTACTTCTCGGAGAGTGGCTTTCGTACTCGGTTCGGCCGTGAGGAAGATGCGGAGCAGCGTGCTGGGGATCTCGCGGAAACGCGCTCGCGCCGCACCAGCACAGCCCGTGATGACTCGATGCCGCCTGGTTGGCATTTCACTTCCGATCGGGAGGGGGTGTTTGTTCAGTACCCCCGGCTGTGTGTCACGGTGGAGGGGGGGATTGGCAAGACCAAAGCCCTGCGGGAGGCGCAGGTGTGGTGGCACGAATTGGCTCGGGGGAATCTGGCGCTGTTTCTGGAGGCCAAAGATCTGCCGACCGATGTGCAGTGGTTTCTTGATGAGGCTCCGCCGGACAAGTCCGCCCCCTTGTTGGTGGCTCTGCTGCGGGACGGGAGTCGCACTGAGAAAGAGGGAACGGAGCTTCCCACCACGGACATGCTGCGGCGGATGCTCCAGCGTGCCTTACGTCAGGGACGCTTGCTGCTGCTGGTGGATGCGTTCGACCAGATGTCACTGGGGCGTTCACTAGCGATAGAGCGAGCGCGGGCCTTGGCGAAGCTGCTGAATCGTCACACCGAGCTACGGTGCATCATCAGCGGCCGGCCGTCGCAGATTCAGACGTATGGCGAACTGCAGGTCGGCGCAGGAGCCGACGCATTGCTGTCTGAGTCCGCCAAGCCAGCCTGGGTGTACTGCCAGGTGCCGACCTTCACGCTCGCGCAGCGGGACTACTTTCTCGATCATCCCGTCGGGATCGCCCCGCAACGGTCCCGGCATTTGCAGACCGTCGAGGCCGAGTTGTTGACCGTCCCCCGCTTCCTCGAGCGGTTGCGCACAATCGACGTGAACCGACTCGAACGGCTGCAGACCGCCAGCGATGTGTACTGGGAGTCATTGCTGCACCTGCTGCAGACGGGACTGCGGAATCATCCCAAAGCGAGCAATGGAAGAACCTGGACACTGGAGGAAGCGGTGCGGTCGTGGTCGCTACTGGCATTTGAAATGCTGCGGCAGGGAAAGCGGGTCGTGCTAAAGACCGATGACCGCTTTGATTTCTTTCAGACTGTGTGCGATGCGAGGCGTGAGTGGTTGCGAAAGAACGGCGTGCCAACGCACGCGGATGGTTGGATTGATTATGCCAGGGAACTGAAAGAGTTGAGCCTGCTGCTGGACCACGCGGTGCAGGAAGGCCGGGAAGATGGCGATCTGCGATGGCAGGACCAGACGCTGCAGGACTTTTTTGCCGCGGTCTGGCTGACGCGGTATGCGGGAGAGCGGAAGGGTGACGGGGAAGCGGGCTGCGACGACGCGACGTGGATGACAACGGGACCTCGGCTGCCGCTGCGGGCGTGGAGCAAGGAAGAAGTCGCGGGACAGCCGGAACTGGAGGAGAACTACCTCTGGCAGCCGGTCTGGCGGTTCGCCGCCGGAATGCCTGCCGTGGGCAAACTGTTCCTGGCAGGCGATCGTCAGGTGGTCTGCGAGCCCGAACGCTATGTCGCGCTGATGTCGAAACTGGTGGCGGCGGGAGGAGAACCAAACGGTGGCCGATCGACCGAAATGATCTACCGCTGCTGGCCGAGCCTGCTGGCGTTGGCGGGGCAATTGGACGTTCCCGAAGACCGACCGTGGTTCGAGCGGGAAGTTTCCGAAGCAACCACCCAACTGCAGC
>CAIOTJ010000521.1 GCA_903861195.1 uncultured Planctomycetaceae bacterium
ATGCGGAGCGCAGAGAATTGGTCCCGGGGGCTTCAAGCAGGGCCGTAGAGCCTGTATGAGCCTGATTTCGGTGTTGATTCTGGGCTTGAGCGCGGGCCTGTTTGCGGAGGGCCCGGGTGTAGCGGGACATGGTGTGCTCCTAGGTGGGTGTACTGTTGCGCGTTGTGCCAACAGTAACAGTAGACACGCGGTGTGCAAGAGCAAAACGGGAAAGATTTCCAGATGGTGCACTGGCAGGGGGGGAGACGGGTGCCGCAAGGTGAGGGAGGAACAGAGGTTGCGGCGGGAGCGGTTTTTTTGGAGGCGGGGAAGAGGTGGCAATGATCGGGAAACAGGTCGTTTCCCGCATCCGAAACCCGCCAAGAGAACTTCTGTTCTAATTTCCGCTTTCTCCTGCTCCACTCTCTCGCCCGCCGGCCGCTGGACCTCCGTGTCTGCTCCACTTGACTTGGATCGCAAAAACCCCGTGCCTTGGGAGCGCGCTGACCTGCATCGGGTCCTTCTCCATCCCCGGGTGGGAAGGTGGCCGAACGCCGGATGAGGGGGCTTTCCGCCCTTTGGCCGACAATCTCCCCATCGCGCCGATCGTTCGTCGAACCGCGCGGGGCCAGGAGGAATGATTGGCCCGTTGGGTCGACGCAGGGCGTGGCTGGGGCGCTTTCCCGGCCTGCAGGGGTCGGGCTGGGGGAACAGCTCGCTCCTGGGATCGGACGGCTGGCCGTCCGGCGGGATGTGCAGATCACTTCGTGAACCCGCCGGGCTCAAAACCGGCGGCCGAGGTCGCGAACACGACCATGCGTATTCCCTGTCGCCAATTCCCCTTCTGCATCGAACGACCCGCGTCGCGCAACCGCAGTGAATGGGAAGGCGAATTCACTTTGAAAAAATGGGGAAACACCGACGCGCCCGACCTCCAATCGGATTTGACCGGTCACCCAGAGAGCCGTACCATGACCACAGTCGTGGAGTGCTCATTGCAACCAAAGCGAGGGGCACAGCCAGTACCACGGCTCCCGGTCCGGGCAGCCCGCAGAGTCCAGGCAGCCTCAGCCCCCGGGAAATTTCTTGACCTGGCCAACTCCTGGACCCGTGCGTCCCGTCTCAAATTCCGCACCAACGAGAGTCTCATCGGCGGAACGGATGGATCGCTTGGCCCCGCGCTGGCGCGGCCGAGGAACGCCGCCCGCCCAAACGGCGGGGACTGCCTGCGCGAGGTGTCACGGCTGCCTTGGGATGCGGCATGATCGGGCCGAGGTCGGTTGGCAGACCCTGCGGCCGAGCAGGATGGTCCGGAAGGATGGCTGCGGCGACTGCCCGGAATTGTGGTTTTTACCTTGTGTTTTCAAGGCGAGGGCTGGCGATGGCGACCAATTTTCATCTGGCACCTCCGTCGAAGACGGTTGACGGTCTCACGGCTGTGCCCCTGGACATCCAGACCATTGACGCGGCGCTGGTCTTCGATGGTGCGGCTGCGGCCGCCACGGGGGACTCGACCATTTCCTACACGGTCGGTCCCACCGCAGGCAACCCCATCTTCGACCTGCGTCAGGAAATCACATCTGCCTGGGTCGACGGAGTTCCGTTCCCGGTGGACCACCTGGCGCACCACACCTTCGGCAGTGGCAGCTTCACCGAGCTGCGGGTGATCGAAGCGGTGCAGAGCGCGGGCTCGGTGCACACGCTGCGTGTGCAGTACCCGCTCGCGGTGCCGAATTCGCAATTGGGAGGAAGTTATCTGCCAGCGCTCGATTGGTCGGCCGGTCCACGCCTGCGCTTCGTCTTTGGGCTGTCCGACCTGAACCGCGCGCGGTATGCCGAAGCCTGGCTCCCGTGCAACCTGATCTTCGACCAGTTCGCCCTCACGCTGGAAGTCCAGATCGTGAACACCCTGGTGGCGCACTCGGTCATTACCAACGGGACGGTCACGGTGCTGGGAACAAATCACTGGCGTATTCAGTTTCCCGCCCGCTGTACTGCACTGTCACCCCTGCTCGAGATTCGAGCCAGCGACACGTTGGTACTGCAGACCGACAGCACCGTGTTGCCGGTTTCCGGCACGACCGTCAGCCTCGAGGCCTGGAAGCCAACGGGCAGCGGCGTGCTGCTCGGCGAACAGCTCAACACGCTGAAGACGTTGCTCGCCAACAATGAACACGACTACGGCCCCTACCTGCACGGGAACCGATTCACCAGTTTTTTCAACGGCGGCGGCGGCATGGAGTATGAGGGGGGCACCACCACGTCGACCGGCGCGCTGCTGCATGAAACGTTCCACAGTTGGTTCGGGCGCGGCATCAAACCCGCCTCCCAGGCGGATGGGTGGTGGGACGAAGGCTTCTCGAACTTCCACGATGACGGTGCCGACGACGCCCTGGCCTTCGACTTCTTCGCGGCTCCCGTGGTGCTGTGCTCGCGCGATCCCTGGCAGCGACATACCCCGGGGAACGCCTACGCCGACGGTTCCCGGTTCTGGCGGGGCCTGGCCGCATTGCTGGGGGTGGCTCCGCTCAACGCTCTGATGAAGGATCTGTACGCGGCACACCAGGGCAATCCCGTCTCCACGGCGATGATTGAAGAGTTTCTGCTGTGCCGGTCGGGCAATGTGCAGGTGGTGGATGCCTTTCATCGGTTCGTCTACGGGCTGGCCAACCCATCCCCGGCGCCAAACCTGTGGCTGCGCGATGATCTGGCCGATCCCGGTGCCGACGCCTGGGGGGGAGCCTTCTGGGACTCGCCCGACCTGTGGATCCGGAATACTGATGATGGGGGGACCGCACACCAGTCGCCCGAGTACGGCCAGGACAACTGGTTCCACGCCCGGGTTCGGAACAAGATCGGCGCTGGGGTGGCGCAGCACTTTGTGGTGACGTTTCACTCCAAGGGGTTCGCCGGCACAGAGTTCCTGTATCCCGGCGACTTTCTGCCCTGTGTCGCGGCGCGGGCGGACTTCGATCTGTCACCCGGTGCCACGCGCATTGTGAAGGCGCGCTGGCCGCGGGCCCTGGTGCCTGCCGAGGGGTCTCACACCTGCCTGCTGGCGGCGGTCATGACGCGGTCCGATCATCCGGTCGCCGGCCGCCAGGTGTGGGAGCACAACAATCTCGCGCAGAAGAACCTGACGGTGGTGGACCTGCTGCCGAGTACCTTCCTGATTCTGCCGATCACAGTGTCGAATTGGCAGGGGCTCTCTCAGAGCGAATTCGCGCTGGAGGTGATGCGGGTGGGTGATTCGGCTCCATTCGAGGCCAGCCTGATTTACTCCCACCCCGAGGTGTTCACCACCAGGATCAAGCCGAAGCCCTTCGGCCCGTTTGCGGGGCGGCCAGCGCCCCCCCGCGAGCCGCAGTGGCTGGACTGCGGCGGCCATTTACCAAGGCCCCGGCCCGAGTCGTGGGGCCGCATGCTGACCTCGGCGACGCCCGACTTGATCCAAGAGCGTTACCCGCAGAGTTGGGAGTTGGGCTTCCCCGCGTCGGGGGGGGCGCGGCTGCGCGTGAGCTTGCCGCCGTCCCATCAGACGGTCGTCGGACTGAAGATCGCGGTGCCGCCAGACGCCCAGCCGGGCCAAATGATCCGTCTCCATTTCGTCCAGCGCAGCCTGGCGCTCAAACGCATCGTGGGAGGTGTCGCAGTCCGGATCCATGTGGTCCCGCCGGGCGAATTGCGGGTGCCACCGCGGGAGAAGACGTTCTGAGCGAAGGCGCAAGCCCCGTGGTGGAAGGGAAACGGCTCGCTCGCCGTCCCGTCCCCGTGCCCGAACGTGATTCCATCAAAGCGGGGGGCCACCTGATCGAGAGGGGCCACCCCGTGTTGGAAACCGGTGTGCTGGCGGCCGACAGTGCGTGATCCCGTTCGCCGTAAGCCAAATCCAGAAAACGACTGGCAGCGAGACAGATCGACTCGCCAAAAATAGGATCGCCTCATCTCGAACCAATCGACTACCGTTGTTAAAAAGGATCGGCACAAAACAGCAATCGGCGAGGGAGCTCAATCAGCCGTCCATGGCAATGGGACATCGTAAAATTCACAGATTACCGGGTCTGCTTTAGTCACGTAAACCTTATCGAAGGGCCAGCCTTTTAAACCGAGTTCCTGTTCAAGAAGTGCCACAATAAAGTGACCGATGTCGGAGGAAACAATAAACGAAGGAGCGTCAGGTGTAGTGCTTGTATCTACAAACAACACTGGATCCCCGCTTCCGTACTCATGCCGGGTTGCAACAACGTAGTGGTTTCCGCAGCCGTCTCCAGCCACAGGTATCCACTTGCTTGCTCTCCAATGTGGAAACCTTGCAAGAAATCCTTCCATGTCGAGATGCGAGCGTCGAGTGTGGATCCCGTAGAGACCTCCTGGCCCAATACACGGCCCATTTACCAATCCAAGCCACTGCCTCAGATCGTTGGGTAAACGGATCCCAGTACGTTGCTCGAAGGCATCGCATTCTGATTCGGAGAGACCCTCAGCAGGTGTGTCGTCCGGGGGCTGTTGAACCTGGGTCAAAAGTTCTCGAATTCTACGGATGTCGATCATGACAACTTCTCTGGGAACGATTCGGGAGACGCTTAAGGAGACAGGTCCATATTCCAAAGTTCGAGGCTGGTTGCCGAGTCTTTGTTGTCGGCCGCTGAGCGCGTGGGGGACCCGCGGCACTCAGGAATTGTCATCGGGCGGTGGGAACACGCTGGTCGCGCCGGTTTGCAGGCGCGGCGGTTGCGCTGCCCAGCGGAACGATGTCGGGGTGAACGATCATCGACATCGGCCGATGTCGTTCCCTGAAGGGGAACTCTTCGATAGCCCAGGGTTCGCCGCGCAGCGGCTACCCTGGGTTGGGGACATTCAATAATCGGCCTGAACCCTGAAGGGGTTCGCTTCCGCGCGGATCGCGGGAACCGGCCTCATCAATCGGTCTTCACACAACAGACAAAGGGTCGATTTTTGCCCGATTTGTATCCCGGCGGCACGCGTCAAGCCAGCCCTTTCAGGGCTGAGTCGATCTGTTTGTCCTGTGACCCAGGGTAGTGCTGCGCACGAACCCTGGGCTATCCAAGAATGTCCCTTCAGGACATGGCTCGGTGGGACGTTGTTGGCGGGAGCCGCACGCTGTGTGACACAAATTTATCGGGGGGCTGACCACTGCAGGTTTGTTCTCTGCCGATTGAGACGAGGTCTTCGGATGCATGCCCAATGGACGGCTCGGACGGAGCCTCGCCCTCCCGGAATGAGGATTCCATAGGGGAATGTGGCGAGCGGAGGGGCGGGAAACCCCGCATCCGGGCTGCGGCCACCTTCGCACCGTTGGGGGAGAAAAATCCCATGAATGCCAGCGGGCGCGTCCGAGGGCCGGGGATGGGAGCAGCGGCGGCTCGGACGGAGCCACGCCCTCCCGGGACGATGATTCCAATCAGTAACGCGGTGTGCGGAGGAACGCGTGGCCCCCTCATCCGGCCTTCGGACACCTTCTCCCCCTTGGGGGAGAAGGACCCGACGAAGGCCGGCGCGCGGGCCGGGGGGTGAGAGCGGGGGGTGAGAGAGGCGTGCGTCGGGTTGACTTACGGCTTAGTCGCGGATCGCCTTCACCCAGCCAACCTGGGTGACGAGGTTCATGAGGCTGGCGTAGGAGATGTGGGCGTTGGTGGCGTAGCGGGGGGTGCTGTTGGCGGGGAAGGTGGCGAGGGAGGCGTCGCCGACGAGGAAGACGTTGAAATCTTTGGAGAGGTTGTCGTAGCCGGCCGTCGTTTTGCAGAAACACATGTCGGTCGCGTAGCCCACCAGCAGCACGTGCCGAATGCCGTGACGTTTGAGAAAGTCGCGCAGAATCGCGTAGCCGTCGACGTCGAAGATGAGCACGTCGTCCGGGAAGACCGTGATGTCGGAGGTCACCGGCACGGGCAGGTCCCAGAAGCCGGCGGGGTTGTAGCGGGCCGAGGCGTCGGTGCCGCCGTATTGCCGGAAGTAGTCGATCACCGGCGTCTCGGTCGAGACGGGAATTTCGTCGATGAGGGGGCCGCCGTGGTAATCGAACGCGGCCAGCTTCTGCAGAACCGCCGCGCGGGCGGTCTCGCGTTCGGCGGCGGTCGGGGTGCCGTGCAGCGTGCGGTACATCTTCATCCGCAGGTCGTCGCGCTGGCCAATGAGGCTGTACATGATGAACTGCGCCTTCCCTCGCATCCGCTTCAGAAACGGGTCGATCACCTCGCGGGTGTGCCGGGCCGCGAGATGATTCTTCTCGACCGTGCAAAAATCGGCGATTCCGGCGGGTTCGGGAGTGGTCCAGCCCTGGCCGTCGTCGATGCCCCAGGGATGCACCATGATGACGGCGGTGTCGCGCGAGCGCAGCCGGTTGGGGATCTCGATGATCCCCCGGGCGTTGTACGAAAATCGCCAGGCCCGCACTTCCAGATCGGCCTCGGGGTCATCCACCAGCACCGGAGCCTCGAAACGCAGCAGGTCGTTCACCGGTTCGATGAACTCGGGACAGTCGGCCAGCAGGGGCTGGGGATTTTCGATCTTTTTCAACTGGTTGCGGTAGATTCGCTTGGGCTGGGCCGGCTCGGCCTGTGCCGCCTGAGCGGTGGACACCAGCGGGTTGAAAAGCGGGGTCTGGGGGGCCGCAGTAGCAGTATCGGTCTCCTGGTCGACGACGGTGGCGGTCGGTTCCATCGGACCGGTCCGCCAGGTTGCGGCCAGGCCGGCCATTCCCAGAGAGAGGGCCAACCAGAGCAGACGTTCCTTGTGGCACAGCATCGCGGCACTCCAGGCGGAAGACCGAGGGGGGAGGATGAACAAAACTCGCAGCGAGCCAGTCCATCGGCCGAGGGGAGCGTGGTTCCCTCGGCCGACGGAATAAACGTCTGGAATGGTGGTCGCCTACGGCTTGGCGACCCACCAGATGTTGCGGAACCGGACGGGGTTGCCGTGGTTCTGCAGGTGGAGCGCCCCGGGCTGGGGACCATCGGTCGACACCCCGCCGGGGGTGCTTTTCTTCAGCTCGAGGTTGTTGTGGATCACCACACCGTTGTGGCGGATGGTGACCCGGCCGGGCTTGGTCTGCTTGCCGTCGGCATCAAACGTGGCCGCGGTGAAGTCGATGTCGTAGGTCTGCCAGGCGAGCGGAGGGAAGCACATGTTGAGCGACGGCGCGCTGATCGAGTAGATCCCGCCACACTCATTGTCTTTCCCCTCAAGGCCGAAGGAATCGAGAATCTGCAGCTCGTAGCGTCCCTGGATGTAGCAGCCGCTGTTCCCCCGGGCCTGCCCCTGGTCTTCGGGCATGTAGGGAGTGCGGAATTCGAGGTGCAGCGTGCCGCTCTGGAACTTCTGCTTGCTTGTGACCCCTTCCTGCAGCAACTTGTCGGCGGTGAGGCGGCCTCCCTCGAAGGCATCGGCGTTGGTGCCATCGAACAGCACGAGCGCTCCTTCGGGGGCCTTGGCTCCCAGAGTGGGGCTTTGGCGGGTGACCTTCTTGAGTTCACCCAGCGAACCGCCATTTGCGTTCTTGATGGTCATGACGCCGTTGCGGATCACCGCCGCGGCTCCCTGGTCGCCGGCGAAGGTGACGCTGTCGCCAGATTTCTCGCCCTTGGCGGGGAACTTGGTGGTTGAATCCCAGCCGTCGCCGGGCAGGCCACCGGCGTAGCCGACGGCATCGAACTTGCCATTGCCACGGGCAATCACCTGGACTCCGAACTTGAGTTTCCCTTCGTCGGTGGTGATTTCCCCCGCGTATTCCCCCTGCAGGGCGAAATCGGGGTCGGTGACCTGCTCGGGAGAGTCGAAGACCGGCTTGGGC